>NZ_JAIHBA010000005.1:98578-175584 GCF_019718735.1 Pseudomonas sp. RIT778
GCCTGCTCGCGATGGGGCCTGCTCGTTCAGCGCATCAACATCAGATTCAGTAAACCCAAACCTCAACCCGCCGATTCTTGATCCTGCCTTCATCCCCGCTGTTGGTCGCCACCGGCATCAGCGCGCCAAACCCGCGCACTTCGCGCAATACCACGCCGTTCTTCACCAGTTCCCGCCGTACCGCCATCGCCCGCAGCTTCGACAGCAAATCCGCCCGCGCCGGGTCGTCCTTGGCGTCGCCGAATCCCACCAGTGTTACCGCGCGGTCGGTCTTGTCGTGGTGCTTTATATAGTCGAACACCCGAGCCAGATCCTGGCGGGCCTTGTTGTCGAGGCTGGCGCTGCCTTCTTCGAAACGGAAGTTCACGGTCAGACGCTGGGCGTGGCGGCTGAGGGATTGATAACCCTCGGGCATCAGCGCATTCGGCGTGACGGCGATGGCCTGCACGGTCTGGGCGATAAAACCGTTGGCCGCGACAATCGTCTGACCCCGACGGCTCTGCGCAAACTCCACCAACGCCTTGGCCCACGGATTGTTGCTGTCGGGCGGCAGATAGAGGAACAGCCGCCGCGACAGCGGATAGTCTTCGGTGGCAATCAGGCTGGCGAGCGGCAGCATCGCCTGGGATTGGCCGTCAACAATCGCCACGGCCTTGGCCTGACGCACATAGGGCAGGCCGATGAAACCGATGGCCTGCGGATCGGCACTGACGGCGTCGGACAACTGCTCGCTGGATTCAAACCGTTTCGCGGCATTGCTCAGGGATTTCCCACGACGGCTGAGGACAAGTTCCTTGAACGTGTCGTAGGTGCCGGACTGATCATCCCGCGCATATAAATGAATCGTCCCACCCTTGCCGCCGACGTCTTCCCACGTCTTCGCCTCGCCGCTGAAGATTCGCGCCAGTTGTTCGGTGTTCAGTTGATTCAGCGGATTGTCGGGATGGAGGATGATTGCAAGGCCATCGATGGCGATGATTTGCTCGGCGTCGGGGCTTTTCAGATCGCCCCGGCCTTGCAGGTTCAGCAGTTCGCTGTCCTTGATCGGGCGCGACGAGGCGGCCAGATCTGCGCTGGCGTTCTTGAGCGCAGTGAATCCGGTGCTCGAACCGTGGGCGGCGATTTCTACCACGACTCTTTGGCCTTGGGCTGTCAGGCCGACGACCCGTTGTTCGTTGGCGGTGTCCGGGGTTTCGCTGTGGACTTTCAACAGTCCCTGATCTTGAAGCAGGCCTTCAACCAGCGCCGGGCCGAGCGCCGCGCCGATGGTGTTGGAACCCTGGATGCGCAATACCGGGCCGTTCTCGGGAATGGGCAACGCCGCAAACCCAACCTGCAGCCAGGCGCTCAGGAGAAAGACGAACAGAACACGCAGGGTCATGCCGGCACCGATTGCAGCCAAGGGGATTGCCGGGGAGATTAAGTCAGTGAGGTTGCTGAAAGATGACAGGGCAGAAGATCACAACCGTCGGCTGTGATCTTCTGCTTCAAGCGGGTCAGCTCAACTCAAGCCAGATCGGCGCATGGTCCGAAGGCTTTTCCATCCCGCGCAGTTCATAGTCCACGCCGGCGGCTTTTACCCGTGGCAGCAAACCATGGGACGCCAGAATCACATCGATGCGCAGACCACGCTTCGGCTCGTCTTCAAAACCACGGCTGCGGTAGTCGAACCAGCTGAACATGTCGGTCACGTCCGGGTTCAGGTGACGATAGCTGTCGGTCAGGCCCCAGTTTTTCAGGCGGGCCATCCACTCGCGCTCTTCCGGCAGGAAGCTGCACTTACCGGTTTTCAGCCAGCGCTTCATGTTGTCCGGGCCGATGCCGATGTCGCTGTCTTCCGGGGAGATGTTGACGTCGCCCATCACCACCAGCGGTTGTTCATTGTGGAACTGGCTTTCCAGCAGCGCTTGCAGATCGCTGTAGAAACGCTGCTTGGCGGGGAACTTGGTCGGGTGGTCGCGACTTTCGCCCTGTGGGAAATAGCCGTTCATGATCGTCACCGGCACGCCGTTGGCGTCGGCGAAAGTGCCCCAGATGAAGCGCCGCTGCGCGTCTTCTTCATCGGTGGCAAAACCTTTATGAATGGCAATCGGCTCCTGGCGCGAGAGCAGGGCAACGCCGTAATGGCCTTTCTGGCCGTGGAAATACACGTGATACCCCAGGGCCCGCACTTCTTCCAGCGGGAACTGGTCGTCGTGGACCTTGGTTTCCTGCAGGCCGATGACGTCCGGCTGATGCTTTTCGATCAGCGCCGCCAGCTGATGCGGACGGGCCCGCAGTCCGTTGATGTTGAAGGAAACGATCTTCATGGTCGGCAGTCCTGGCAAAAGGGCGATGCTAGCTGACATGTAGGATCTGGGCCAGCGTGGCGGTAGTCCATATGCGCTGCTAATGTCTTTCGGGTGTGGGAACGATCCCTTCAGCCCAAGGCTCGTATAACAAGAACGGGGCCTGTTGAGTCCCGTCCAGGGAGAATCACCGTCATGCCTGAAACCCAAACCGCCATCGCCGACATTCATATGCTCGACCGCGGCTATTCCCGGGAAGCGCGATCCCTTCTTTATCAGGCTTATCGCCACGAGCCGACCTTCGCTTACCTGTTCGAAGCCGAGCGTCCGGGTTACGAGCAGCGGGTGCGCGCCACGGTGCGGGAGCTGGTCAAACAGCATTTTTTGCAGGATCTGCCGGCCATCGGCCTGTTGGTCAACGACCGCTTGATCGGCATCGCCCTGATCGCGCCGCCGCAACGGCGCCTGGGTGTTACCGAGAGTTGGGCCTGGCGTTTGCGCATGGTGCTGAGCACCGGTTTCCGTTGCACCCGGCGTTATCTGGAGTATCACGCCGCCGTTGAGGCCTGCGTGCCGACCGACTCGGTGCACATGCTGCCGCTGCTCGGCGTGCATCCGCAATTTCAGGGCAAGCATTTCGGCGAACAGCTGCTGCAAGCGGTGCACAACTGGTGCGCAGTGGACGAAAGCTCCCAAGGCGTGATCCTCGATACCGGCAACCCGCGTTATCTGGAGTTCTACAAGCGTCAGGGTTACGAGGAAATCGGCGAAGTGGCCGTCGGCCCGGTGCGCGAGCACGTGTTTTTCCACGCCAACCCGCAGGTGTTACAAACAGCAACGGGATGACCATCGAACTTTTTGGGAAATTTCCTGTTCTATCACGCTCCCAAGCCCGTGATAGCATCCGCGCCTATGAAGTTTCCAGGAAGATTTACCAGTGGCGTGCTCATGCTGTTAACCAGCTGCGCGGCGCTGGCGCAAAGTGAATTGGATGTGCGGATCAAACCGTCCAACGATGAACTGAAAGCCAATATAGAAGGCTATATCGGCAGCCTCGGCGATCGTGACGAAGAAGCCTTGCAGCGCTTCAGTCGCGGCGCCGAAGAACAGGCGCGCAAGGCCGCCCAGGCCTTGGGTTATTACCAGCCGCAGATCGAAAGTGACGTCAAGGGCGGCGAAAAACCGCGTCTGGTGCTGAACATCGATCCCGGCGAGCCGATTCGCCTGCGCAACGTGACCATGCGTGTTGACGGCCCGGCGGCCTCCCTCAAATCCTTTCGAGTCCCGAAAAGTGACGTGCTCAAGCCCGGCGCGGTGCTCAACCATGGGCGTTACGAGGACGCCAAGCGCCTGATCCAGAATCAGGCCTCGCGTTATGGCTTCTTCAGTGGCCGTTTCACCAGCCAGAAATTGATGGTCGATCCACGCGCCGGGGTCGCCGACGTCGAACTGATCTACGAAAGCGGCCCGCGTTATGCGCTGGGCAAAGTCAGTTTCGAGGGCGACACCCCGTTCGACGAAGACCTGCTGCAACGCATGGTGCCGTTCAAGGCCGGCGAGCCGTATGACTCCGAGCTGATCGCCGAACTCAACCGCGACCTGCAATCGAGCGGCTACTTCGAAGGCGTGCGGGTCGACGCCGCGCCGACCGCCGCGAAAAACGACGTGATCCCGGTGGACGTCAAACTCGACACCCGCAAGCCGCGCACCATGGGCCTGGGTCTTGGTTATTCCACTGACGTCGGCCCGCGAATCAAGGCCAACTGGACCCGCCACTGGGTCAACCCGCAGGGCGACAGTTATGGCTGGGAGGCTGAACTGTCGGCGCCACGACAAAACGTCGGCCTGTTCTACGACATTCCGCTGGACCCGCCGCTGACCGACAAACTGCGCTGGGCCGGCGGTTATCAATACGAGGACATCGACGGTTCCGACACCTTGAGCAAGCTGCTGACCTTCGGCCCGGAATGGCACAGCAAATTGCCGAGCGGCTGGCAGCGGGTGATCTCGCTGAAATGGCAGCGCGAGGAATACCAGCTCGGCGACGACTCCGGTCTGAGCACCTTGCTGATGCCCGGCGTCAGCTATTCCTACCTCAAGAGCGACAACCGCATCGACCCGCACAATGGCTATCGCCTGACCTTCGAAAGCAAGGTTGCGAAAGAAGGCCTCGGCTCGGACAACAACCTGGTTTACGGCACAGCGCTGGTCAAAGGCCTGACCACCGTATTCGACAAGCACCGTCTGCTCGGTCGGGTGCAGGTCGGCGGCAGCGCCACCAACGGCTACAAATCGGTGCCGCCGTCGCTGCGCTTCTTCGCCGGTGGCGATCAGAGCGTGCGTGGTTACGACTATCAGAGCCTGTCCCCGGAGAACTCCGAGGGCGACCGCATCGGCGGGCGCTACATGATTGCCGGCAGCGTCGAGTATCAATACTCGATCGCTGAAAAATGGCGGATCGCGACCTTCGTCGATCAGGGCAACTCCTTCAACAAACTCGAACTGCCGAACCTCAAGACCGGGGTCGGTATCGGTGTGCGCTGGGTCTCGCCGGTGGGGCCGATCCGCCTCGACCTGGCCCACGCGCTGGACGACGATGGCGGCATCCGGCTGCACTTTTCCATGGGGCCTGAGCTGTGAAGCGTGGTTTGAAAATATCGGCGCTGGCGTTGTTGTCGCTGGTGCTGCTAATTGTATTGAGCATCACCGCTGTGCTCGGAACGCAGGCCGGCAGCCGTTGGGTGCTGGGTCTGGTGCCGGGCCTGAGCGTCGACGATTTCCAGGGTCGCCTCGGCGGGCAGTGGAGCGCCGATCATCTGCTGTGGCAGCAGGACAGCAGTCGCGTCGAACTGAGCAAACCGATCTTCGAATGGTCGCCGCTGTGCCTGACGCGAATGACCCTGTGCATCGAACAGCTCAAGGCCGATACCGTCAGCCTGCAATTCCCGCCGAGCGAAGAAGTCACCGAAAGCGGCCCGATCAAACTTCCTGATCTGCAATTGCCCGTGGCCATCGAGCTGGGCGACGTGCAGGTCGGCAGCCTGTTGTTCAACGGCAGTGAAGAGTTGAAAGGCCTGCAACTGGCGGCGCACTGGACCGCCAAGGGCATGCAGATCGACAGTGTGAAACTGCAACGCGACGACCTGAGCCTGAATCTGTCCGGCCTGCTGCAACCGACCGGCAACTGGCCGCTGAACATCGCCGGCGATCTGACCCTGCCATCTCCGGGCACCGGCCCATGGACGCTGGCACTCAAAGTCGACGGCGATCTGCTCAAGACCCTAAACCTGCACGCCGACAGCCGTGGTTACCTCGACGGCCAGTTGAGCGGCGATCTGCAACCGTTGGCGGAAAACCTGCCGGCCAAAGTGCGGATCACCTCGGAGGCGTTCAAGCCGAGTGCGGATCTGCCGGACACGCTGCAATTCAATCAACTGGTATTGACCGGCGAAGGCGACCTGAAAAACGGTTACCAACTCCTCGGCAATGCGACACTGCCTGCCGAAAAAGGCCCGGTGGCGTTGCTGCTCAAAGGCAAGGTCGACGCCAAGGGTGCGCAGATTGCCGGCCTCGACCTGACAGCCAACGACAAGCAAAGCCTCAAGCTGACCGGCAATGTTGACTGGAGCAAAGGCCTCAGCGCCCAGGCCAATATCAACTGGCTGGAATTTCCGTGGCACCGGCTCTATCCGGAGATCGACGAGCCGCAGGTCACGTTGCGTACCTTCACGGGCGAAGTCTCCTACACCGACGGTCAGTACCTCGGTAACTTCGCCGCCGCCGCAGATGGCCCAGCGGGGGCGTTCACCCTGAGCAGTCCGTTCAGCGGCAATCTCAAGCAGATTTTCCTGCCACAACTGAAACTCGAAGCCGGGCAGGGCAAGGCCGAAGGCCATGTGAACGTGCAGTTCGCCGATGGCATTGCCTGGGACACCGCGCTGGAACTGTCGGCGCTCAACCCGGCGTATTGGGTCGCGGAGTTGCCGGGCACCCTGGCCGGCCCGTTGAAAAGCAAAGGCGAAATGAAGAACGAGCGCCTGAGCCTGAATGCCGATCTCGATCTGAAAGGCAAACTGCGCGGGCAACCGGCGGTGCTGCAAGCCAAGGCCGACGGGGCTGGCGAGCAATGGAATCTGAATGCCCTGCAAATCCGCCTCGGCGACAACAGCATCAACGGCAAGGGCAGCCTGCAACAAAAACTCACCGGGCAGATCGACATCAAACTGGCGCGTCTGGCCCAGCTCTGGCCGCAACTGCGCGGGCAGATCAACGGTCGGGTCGATGTCGCCGGTACGCTCAAGGCGCCGCAGGGCAAGCTCGGCCTGCAAGGTTCGCAACTGGCGTTCCAGGACAATCGCCTGCAAAGCCTCAACCTCGACGCCACCCTCGACAGCGCGCAACGGGCGAAAATCGACCTCAAGGGCAGCGGCATCCAGGCCGGCGATACGTCGCTGGGCACCCTGACCGCCAGCGCCCAGGGCGATATCAAAAGCCAGAAGCTCAATCTCGACTTGCTCGGGCCGAAGCTGAAACTGGCGTTGGGCCTGGACGGCAATCTGGACAAAGGCAACTGGCGCGGGCGTCTGGCCAGCGGCGACATTCAGGCCGGCGGTCAGGACTGGAAGCTGCAAAATCCGGCGAAACTCGAGCGTCTGGCCGACGGCAAGATCAACTTCGGCGCCCATTGCTGGATGTCCGGCAATGCCAGCCTGTGCGGTGAAGACCAGCGCCTGATGCCGGAGCCGAAGCTGCGTTATCACCTCAAGCAGTTCCCGATCGAAAGCCTGGCGCAGTGGCTGCCGAAGGATTTCACCTGGCAGGGCAAGCTCAACGCCGACCTGCAACTGGACCTGCCGGCCAGCGGCCCGAACGGCCAGATCAGCGTGGATGCCAGCGGCGGCACCTTGCGCATGAAGGAAAAGGATCAGTGGCTGGACTTCCCGTACCAGACCCTCAAGCTCACCAGCAAACTCACGCCCAAGCGCATCGACACTGATCTCAACTTCGTCGGCGGCAAGCTCGGCGAGTTGATGGTGCAGGCGCAGATCAATCCGCTGCCGAAGAACAAGCCGCTCAGCGGTTCATTCCGCCTCAGCGGACTGGACTTGTCGGTGGCGCGGCCGTTTGTGCCGATGGTCGAGAAACTCACCGGGCGCCTGAACGGCAGCGGCACGATTTCCGGCGGGCTGCTCGCGCCGCTGGTCAACGGCACGGTGCAGCTCAGCGACGGCGAAGTGTCCGGCCCGGAATTGCCGCTGGAGTTGCAGGCGCTGCAACTGCAAGCGGTGATCGCCGGTGAAGCCGTGCAATTGAACGGCGGCTGGAAAAGCGGCAAGAGCGGGCAGGGCAGTCTGAACGGCAACATCGCCTGGGGTCAGGCGCTGGTGGTGGATCTGGCGCTCAAGGGCACGCAATTGCCGGTGACGGTCGAGCCCTACGCCAAGCTTGAAGTGGCGCCGGACCTGAAGATTTCCATGGCCGGCGATGAGCTGGCGATTGCCGGCAAGGTGCTGGTGCCCAAAGGCGAAATCACCGTGCGCGAACTGCCGCCATCAACGGTCAAAGTCTCCGATGACACGATCATCGTCGGCGCGCAGACCGAAGAGGGCAAGCCGCCGCTGGCCATGAAGATGGACATCGACGTGGTGGTCGGCCAGGACAAGTTGAGCTTCGCCGGATTCGGCCTGACCGCCAACCTGCAAGGCCACGTGCACATCGGTGACAACATGGACACCCGTGGCGAGCTGTGGCTCAACGACGGCAAATACCGCGCCTACGGTCAGCGCCTGACGGTACGTCGCGCGCGTCTGCTGTTCGCCGGTCCGATCGATCAGCCGTATCTGGACATCGAAGCGATTCGCCAGACCGATGATGTGATCGCCGGTATCCGCCTGAGCGGCAGCGCCGAGCAGCCGACCACGCAGATCTTCTCGGAACCGGCGATGAGTCAGGAACAGGCGCTGTCCTATCTGGTGCTGGGGCGTCCGCTGAGCACTACCGGCGAAGACAACAACATGCTCGCGCAAGCGGCGCTCGGTCTGGGTCTGATGGGCAGTTCCGGGGTCACCAGCAGTCTGGCCAGTGATCTGGGCATTCAGGACTTCCAGCTCGACACCCAGGGCAGCGGCAACACCACCAGCGTGGTGGCCAGCGGCAATATTTCCGAGAAACTCAGTCTGCGTTACGGCGTCGGCGTGTTCGAGCCGGCCAATACCATCGCCTTGCGCTACAAGCTGAGCAAAAAGGTCTACCTCGAAGCCGCCAGCGGCGTGGCCAGTTCGCTGGACATCTTCTACAAGCGGGATTTCTAGCCCGCGTTCCCCCTGGCCGGATCGTGTCAGCACGATCCGGCTTTTTCTGGATGTATTAGACTGACCGCAGCTTGAAGGGCGCCGTTTGCGGCTGCCCGAAACGCCCCGGGGGCGCCAATGGTTCGTTTGAGTATGGTCTTGCTCGGTCACGATTTTGTCCGTCGGCGCTGGTCCGCTCTGGCATTGACCGGCGTTGTCTGGGGCGCGGCCGGCGTGGCCATTTTCATCGATGCGCTGGACGGCGTTCTGTATTTCCCGCTGCATGTGTTCGGCTATCTGTTGTTACTCGAAGCCCTGATCATTCTGCTGGTGCCGGCCCCGAAAACCGGTACGGCGGCGGCTTTGCACAAGGCGCGGGGTCTGGTGTTTTTGCTGCTGGGGCTGCTGATCGTCGACCGACAGCATGCTGCCGGTGTGATTCTCGCGGTGCTGTTCGGTGCGGCTTTTCTGCTCGATGGCGGTTTTCGGCTGGCGGCTGCGGTGGTGGTGCGCTTTGTCGGTTGGCGAATGTCACTGCTGGTGGCGCTGTTCGAGATCGGCTTTGGCGTGTTCATCCTCGAACCGTATCCGAGCCTCTACAAGGGGACGGTGCCGTTCTGCATCGGCATGAGCATCTTTCTTTCGGGCTGTGCCTTGTTGCAGCAGGCATTGCGATTCAAGAACAGACCGTCGCCGGTGACGCCTCCTCCGGTTCATGCCCCTGCAGATAATGGCGCAATGGTGATCCATGTCTGGACACCCAGCGGCACCGTTGAAGACACCCTGGTGCGCAATCGGTTGCTCAATCGTTACATCGCGGCGGTCGATATCAACGGCGTCATTTCCGCCGGCCACGCGGCACTGGAATGTGGGCCGGACATCTACATCAGCCATTACCCGCTGGACGATATCGATCGCTCGGCGGGGGATTTCGTGCGCTTGCTGCGGGCCACGCCGAACAACGATGTGGCGGGGCGGTTTCTGCCGGACTACGCGAGCGAAGTTGCCGACTGGTGCCCGTCGTCGGTTCAGGTCAGTTTCGTGCATTACGATGCGGCACGGCTTCAGGCGTTCTGGGCGGATTATCGGCAGAACACCACCTACAACCTCACCAGTCGCAACTGTTCGAGTGCCGTTGCGCACAGCCTTGAGGCAGCCCTTGAGGGCGCGATGAACCGGGGGCATTCGAGCATGCTGGATTTTGCCCGGGTCATCATCAGCCCCGAATTCTGGGTCGCAGCTCAAGTGCGCAAGCGCGCCGAGGCCATGGCCTGGACGCCCGGCCTGGTGCTCGATTATGCGCGGGCGTTGCATGCCGCCATCGAGCCGGCACCGCCGGGCTGGCACGGTATTTACGCAGGAGCCAGGCGTGCCTGCGGTTATGTGGCAACTGCGTTGCGCGGGCGTGAAGTCCATCCCCTTCAGCCACCACCGATGAATCACCCCTCCGACAAATCCTGAACGGCTCTTCACCGAGTCGCTGCCTTCGCGAGCTGGCTCGCTCCCACATTGATTCGTGTATGCGTGAGATGCCCTGTGGGAGCGAGCCAGCTCGCGATGGAGTCTGCACGGACGACAGAGAAACCCAGCCCACTGGTCAACTAATTACAAAGCAACCTAACTATTACGTTGACATTCGCTGCCTAGGCAGTAACATCTCGACATACATTCACTGCCTAGGCAGTTATTAGGTGAGCACATGAAGCATTTCACCCCCGACGAATTCAAGCATTGCCATCTCGGCCTGTTGCTCGGCCGTGCCGCCTTGCTCAAGGACAAGATCATCGACACCCACATGGAACCCCACGGCATCACCGCCGCGCAGTTCAAGGTGTTGATCATCATGGCCCAGTTCGGCGTCGACACCCCGGCCGAGCTGTGCCGGCACCTGTCGCTGGACAGCGGTTCGATGACCCGCATGCTCGATCGTCTGGAGCAGAAAGGTTTTCTGGTTCGCCAACGCAGCGAAGGCGATCGCCGTCAGGTGCAACTCAAACTCACCGAGCAGGGCCAGCAACTGGCCGATCGCCTGCCGCACATCGGCGCCGACGCCATGAATGAACTGGCCGGCGCCGTGACCCCGGACGAGTTGAAAACCCTGGAATACATCCTCAAGAAAATTTTGCTGGCAGCCGGTGACCCGATCACCATCCAGCGGTTAGGTGAACACAATGAGCGGTAAAACCTTGCGCAGCAGCCTGACACTGGTGCTGTCGGCGATGATCCTCGCCGGTTGCGCCAACTACAGTGGCCTCGATACCCAGGGCGCCAGCCTCGATGCGAAAACCCTGCAGACCGGGCAATCGCTCAACGGCGTCACCCTGTCCCAGGCCGCCTGGCCGAAGAGCGACTGGTGGACCAGCCTCGGCGATCCGCAACTCGACGGTCTGATCCGCGAAGCCCTGAAAGACAGCCCGGACATGCAGATCGCCGACGCCCGCGCCCATCAGGCCAGCGCCGCCGCGTACGCCGCCGATGCCGAGCGTTATCCGACCCTCGACGCCAGCGCCGGCATCAGCCGTTCGCGTCTGGCCCGGGATCAGGATCCGTTGGGGCAGGGTGGGGCTTACTCCACCGTGCGCAACATCAGCGCCGGCTTCAATTACAACTTCGACCTGTGGGGCGGCCAGCGTGACGCCTGGGAAGCCGCACTCGGTCAGGCCCGTGCCGCCGAAGTCGACCGTCAGGCCGCGCAACTGACCCTTGCCGCCGACGTGGCCCGGGCCTATAGCGATCTGGGTCAGGCGCACATCGTTTATGACCTGGCCAACGAAGATTTGAAGCGCACCAAACAGATGCTCGACCTGAGCCAGCGTCGTTTGAGCTCGGGGATCGACAGCCAGTACCAGTTCCAGCAGACCCAAAGTCTGGAAGCCAGCTCCGAAGCCAGCCTGATCGACGCTGAAAAACGCCTGAACAGCGCCAAAATCGCCCTGGCCGTACTGCTCGGCAAAGGCCCGGATCGCGGCAACGAAATTGCCCGGCCGAAAGTCCTGCAAGCCAGCGCTGTCGCACTGCCATCGGTGCTGCCGGCCGAACTGCTGGGCCGTCGCCCGGATCTGGTCGCGGCGCGCTGGCGTGTCGAGGCGGCGAGCAAGGACATCGATTCGGCCAAGACCCGCTTCTATCCCAACTTGAACCTGTCGGCTTCCGCCGGTGCCGAATCCTTGTTGGGGGACGCGATGTTCGGTTCCGCCAGTCGCTTCTTCAACATTGCCCCGACGATTTCGGTGCCGATCTTCGATGGCGGACGCCTGCGCGCCAACCTCGATGCCCGCGACGCCGATTACGACCTCGCCGTGGCGCAGTACAACAAAAGCCTGGTGAAAGCCCTGGGCGATGTCAGCGACACGATCAACCAGTTGCGTGACATCGGCCGGCAGATCGGCGCCCAGCAGCACGCGACCGAGATTGCCCAGGATTCTTACAACACCGTCGTCCAGCGTTACGGTTCCGGCATCGGCAACTACCTGGACGTGCTCAGCATCGAGCAGCAATTGCTGCAGGCCCAGCGTCAGCTGGCGAACCTGAATGCCGAGCAGATCGACCTGTCGATTCAACTGATGCAAGCGCTGGGCGGCGGCTTCCAGGGGCAAACCCTGACCGCAGCCAACGCCACCCCAGCCATGCCGCACAACTAATTCAAGGTATTTGTCATGGCCACTGCCGAAAACACACAAGCTCAAGACAACGCCCAGGAGACTGGCAACCCGCGCAAACGCAAGGTGATGCTGCTGGTGCTGGCCGTTGTGGTTGCCCTCGCCGGTGCCGGCGTCTGGGCGTATCACGAATTCATCGGGCGCTGGAGCGAAAGCACCGACGACGCCTACGTCAACGGCAACGTGGTGGAAATCACCCCGCTGGTGACCGGCACCGTGGTCAGCATCGGCGCTGACGATGGCGATCTGGTTCACGAAGGCCAGGTGCTGATCAACTTCGACCCGAACGACGCCGAAGTCGGCCTGCAAAGTGCCAAGGCCAATCTGGCCCGCACCGTGCGCCAGGTTCGCGGCCTGTACAGCAACGTCGACGGCATGAAGGCCCAGGTCAATGCGCAACAGGCCGAAGTGCAAAAAGCCCAGGACAACTTCAACCGCCGGAAAAACCTCGCGGCCGGCGGGGCGATTTCCCAGGAGGAACTGTCCCACGCTCGCGATGACCTGACCTCGGCGCAGAACGCCCTGGCCAACGCCAAACAGCAGCTGAAAACCACCAGCGCGCTGGTCGATGACACCGTGGTCTCGTCGCATCCCGACGTGATGGCCGCCGCTGCGCAACTGCGCCAGGCCTACCTGACCAATGCTCGCAGCACTTTGATCGCACCGGTCACCGGTTATGTCGCCAAACGCACCGTGCAACTCGGCCAGCGTGTGCAGCCGGGCACCGCGCTGATGGCGGTGATTCCGCTGGATCAACTGTGGATCGACGCCAACTTCAAGGAAACCCAGCTGCGTGACATGCGCATCGGCCAACCGGTGGAGATCGAATCGGACATCTACGGCAGCGACGTGAAGTTCAGCGGCACCATCGACAGCCTCGGCGCTGGCACCGGCAGCGCGTTCGCCCTGTTGCCGGCGCAGAACGCCACCGGTAACTGGATCAAGATCGTACAGCGTGTGCCGGTACGGATTCACGTCAACGCCGAAGAGCTGGCCAAACACCCGCTGCGCGTCGGTCTGTCGACCAATGTCGAGGTCAACCTGCACGACCAGAGTGGCCCGGTACTGGCCCAGCAGCCGCCGCAAAAGGCCTCGTTCAGCACCAACGTCTACGACCGCCAACTGGCCGAAGCCGACGCGATGATCACCCAGTTGATCCACGACAACAGCGCGGCGGTCAGCAAGACCGCGCAACGCTGATCCCATCCTGTGGGAGCGAGCTTGCTCCGGGCGGCGTTCCGACGATTGCGATTTTCAATTCAACAGTTTTGTTGGCTGAACCGCCGTCTTCGCGAGCAGGCTCGCTCCCACAAGGGCGGCTGCGTCATTAACGGACGCAGCGTCAATCAGGTTCCAAAGGATTCGCGATGAGCAATAACGCCTCTTTTTCGCCGCCCAGCCTGTTGCTCAGCACCATCGGCCTGTCGCTGGCAACCTTCATGCAGGTGCTCGACACCACCATCGCCAACGTGGCGTTGCCGACCATTTCCGGCAACCTCGGCGTGAGTTCGGAGCAGGGCACCTGGGTCATCACCTCGTTCGCCGTGAGCAACGCCATCGCGCTGCCGCTCACCGGCTGGCTGAGCCGTCGCTTCGGCGAGGTGAAGCTGTTTCTGTGGGCGACCATTCTGTTTGTGCTGGCTTCGTTCCTCTGCGGTATTTCCACTTCGATGCCGGAACTGATCGGCTTCCGCGTGCTGCAAGGCCTGGTGGCCGGGCCGTTGTACCCGATGACCCAGACGCTGCTGATCGCGGTTTATCCGCCGGCGAGGCGGGGCATGGCCCTGGCGTTGCTGGCGATGGTCACGGTGGTGGCGCCCATTGCGGGGCCGATCCTCGGCGGCTGGATCACTGACAGTTACAGTTGGCCGTGGATCTTCTTTATCAACGTGCCGATCGGGATCTTCGCGGTGATGGTGGTGCGCCAGCAACTGGCCAAACGCCCGGTGGTCACCAGTCATCAGCCGATGGATTATGTCGGGCTGATCACGCTGATCATCGGCGTGGGCGCGTTGCAGGTGATCCTCGACAAAGGCAATGACCTGGACTGGTTCGAGTCGAACTTCATCATCATCGGCGCGGCAATTTCGGTGATCGCGCTGGCGGTGTTCGTGATCTGGGAAATGACCGACCAGCATCCGGTGGTCAACCTGCGGCTGTTCGCCCACCGCAACTTCCGCATCGGCACGCTGGTGCTGGTGTTGGGTTACGCCGGGTTCTTCGGCATCAACCTGATCCTGCCGCAATGGTTGCAGACCCAGATGGGCTACACCGCGACCTGGGCCGGTTTGGCGGTGGCACCGATCGGCATTCTGCCGGTGCTGCTGTCACCGTTTGTCGGCAAGTACGCGCACAAGTTCGACCTGCGCCTGCTGGCCGGGCTGGCGTTCCTGGCGATCGGCCTGAGCTGCTTCATGCGTGCCGAGTTCACCAACGAGGTGGACTTCCAGCATATCGCTCTGGTGCAGCTGTTCATGGGGATTGGCGTGGCGCTGTTCTTCATGCCGACTCTGAGCATTCTGATGTCGGACTTGCCGCCGAGCCAGATTGCCGATGGCGCGGGTCTGGCGACGTTCCTGCGGACATTGGGCGGCAGCTTTGCGGCGTCGTTGACTACGTGGATCTGGATTCGCCGGGCGGATCAGCATCATGCCTATATGAGCGAGAGCATCAGCACCTTCGAGCCAGCGACTCGCGAGACCTTGCATTCGCTGGGTGGCGCGAGCCAATCGGCCTATGCGCAGATGGATCAGATCCTCACCAGTCAGGCGTACATGCTCTCCACAGTGGATTACTTCACGCTGCTGGGATGGGGGTTTATGGGGTTGATTCTGATTGTGTGGCTGGCCAAGCCGCCATTCGCAGCCAAGGCAGGCCCGGCCGCCAGCGGTCACTAACGTCGCCAGATCGTTCCCACGCTCCGCGTGGGAATGCAGCCCGGGACGCTCCGCGTCCCATGCCCAAGCGGACGCGGAGCGTCCATTGATGCATTCCCACGCAGAGCGTGGGAACGATCAGGCGGTGGCAGGGGCGGGCAGTGCCGGCGGCGGTGCAAAATCAAACGGCGCCAACGCAAACCCGTTCTCATCCACCTGCAACGCCCAACCCTGACGATCCCAATCCCCCAGCACAATCCGCTTCGCCGCCTGATCGCCGATCTGCAACTTGTGGATCGCCGGGCGATGGGTGTGCCCGTGAATCAGGGTTTTCACCCCGTATTCCTGCATGATCCGCGGAATTTCCTCCGGCGTGACATCGACGATGTCATTGGCCTTCATCCGCGTCTGCGCCCGGCTTTCGCTGCGCAACTTGCGCGCAAGCTTGTGGCGGGTGCGCAAGGGGAGGTTACGCAGGATGAACAGGCTGATCGGGTTGCGCAGGTAGCGGCGCAGCTTCATATAGGCTTCGTCGCGGGTGCACAGGCTGTCGCCGTGCATCAGCAGCACCGGTTCGCCGTAAAACTGCACGACACTCGGATCCTTCAACAGCGTGCAGCCGGCCTCTTTGCAGAAGGCCTTGCCGAGCATGAAGTCGCGATTGCCGTGCATCAGAAAAATGGCCGTGCCGCTGTCGCTGAGTTCGCGCAGGGCCTGGCAGATGGAACGCTGGAAGGGGGTCATGGCGTCGTCGCCAATCCACGCCTCGAAAAAGTCGCCCAGAATGTACAACGCACTCGCCGAGCGGGCGCGTCCGGCGAGCAAATCCAGAAACGCCCGGGTAATGTCCGGGCGCTCCTCTTCCAGATGCAAGTCTGAAATCAGCAATATCACGCTTCGATGATCTCGGCTTTCTCGATGATCACGTCGTCTGCTGGTACGTCCTGGTGGCCTGCCTTGGACGTGGTGGAAACGCCTTCGATCTTGTCGACAACGTCGGTGCCCGCAACCACTTTACCGAACACGGCATAACCCCAGCCCTGAGCGGTCTTGGAGGTGTGGTTGAGGAAGCTGTTGTCGGTGGCGTTGATGAAGAACTGTGCCGAGGCCGAATGCGGATCCATGGTGCGAGCCATGGCCAGGGTGTACTTCTCGTTCTTCAGGCCGTTGTCGGCTTCGTTCTGGATGCTCGGGCTCTTGTCTTTCTTTTCTTTCATGCCTGGCTCGAAACCGCCGCCCTGGATCATGAAACCTTTGATGACGCGGTGGAACACGACGTTCTCGTAGTGACCCTTTTTAACGTACTCGATGAAGTTGGCCACGGTGATCGGGGCTTTTTCAGCGTTCAGTTCGATGACGATGTCACCGAAGTTGGTGGTCAGTTTTACTTGGGTCATGATCGCTACTCTTTATAAGGAATTCGTGGGTATTGGGACATTTGCGCCCTTTACCGGTTCAGCCCGTGAGGGCCAAGGTGCGCAGTTTAGCGTGACAGGCGCGAATTTCGAGGCTGTTTTTCAAAACCCGGCGATTAAATGCATTCCTTTTAAGCCCTGCTCTGTCAGGGGCTTGACAGCATCGGCTATGATAGCGGCTTTGTTTTGTCAGGCCCGTGTCCCGGCCGCGCACTGTACGTTCAAGGATCCTATGAGCAAGCCCACTGTCGACCCTACCTCGAATTCCAAGACCGGCCCCGTTACGCCGGTCAATTTCCTGCGCCCGATCATCCAGGCGGACCTGGACTCGGGTAAGCACACGCAGATCGTCACCCGTTTCCCGCCTGAGCCCAACGGCTACCTGCACATCGGCCACGCCAAGTCGATCTGTGTGAACTTCGGCCTGGCCCAGGAGTTCGGCGGCGTTACCCACCTGCGTTTCGACGACACCAACCCGGCCAAGGAAGACCAGGAATACATCGACGCGATCGAAAGCGACGTCAAATGGCTGGGCTTCGAATGGTCCGGCGAAGTGCGCTACGCCTCGCAATACTTCGACCAGCTGCACGACTGGGCCGTCGAGCTGATCAAGGCCGGCAAGGCCTACGTCGACGACCTGACGCCCGAGCAAGCCAAGGAATACCGCGGCAGCCTGACCGAGCCTGGCAAGAACAGCCCGTTCCGCGACCGTTCGGTGGAAGAGAACCTGGACTGGTTCGCCCGCATGCGCGCCGGTGAGTTCCCGGACGGTGCCCGCGTGCTGCGCGCCAAGATCGACATGGCCTCGCCGAACATGAACCTGCGCGACCCGATCATGTACCGCATCCGCCACGCCCATCACCACCAGACCGGTGACAAGTGGTGCATCTACCCGAACTACGACTTCACCCACGGTCAGTCGGACGCCATCGAAGGCATCACCCACTCGATCTGCACCCTGGAGTTCGAAAGCCATCGTCCGCTGTACGAGTGGTTCCTCGACGCACTGCCAGTGCCGGCGCACCCGCGTCAGTACGAGTTCAGCCGCCTGAATCTCAACTACACCATCACCAGCAAGCGCAAGCTCAAGCAGCTGGTTGACGAGAAGCACGTCAACGGCTGGGACGATCCGCGCATGTCGACGCTGTCGGGCTTCCGCCGCCGTGGCTACACCCCGGCGTCGATCCGCAACTTCTGCGACATGATCGGCACCAACCGTTCCGACGGCGTGGTCGACTTCGGCATGCTCGAGTTCAGCATCCGTCAGGACCTCGACGCGAACGCCCCGCGCGCCATGTGCGTGCTGCGTCCGTTGAAAGTCGTGATCACCAACTACCCGGAAGATCAGGTCGACAACCTCGAATTGCCGCGTCATCCGCAGAAAGAAGAACTCGGCGTGCGCCAGCTGCCGTTCGCCCGTGAAATCTACATCGACCGCGATGACTTCATGGAAGAGCCGCCAAAAGGCTACAAGCGCCTGGAGCCGAACGGCGAAGTGCGTCTGCGCGGCAGCTACGTGATCCGAGCCGACGAAGCGATCAAGGACGCCGACGGCAACATCGTCGAGCTGCGTTGCTCCTACGATCCGGACACCCTGGGCAAGAACCCTGAAGGCCGCAAGGTCAAGGGCGTGATCCACTGGGTGCCGGCCGCTGCCAGCATCGAGTGCGAAGTGCGTCTGTACGATCGCCTGTTCCGTTCTCCGAACCCGGAAAAGGCCGAAGACAGCGCGAGTTTCCTGGACAACATCAACCCTGACTCACTGCAAGTGCTGACCGGTTGTCGTGCTGAACCCTCGCTGGGCAACGCACAGCCGGAAGACCGTTTCCAGTTCGAGCGCGAAGGCTACTTCGTCGCGGATATCAAGGACTCGAAACCAGGCCAGCCGGTATTCAACCGTACCGTGACCCTGCGCGATTCGTGGGGCCAGTGATCAAGTCTTAAGGAAACACCGTGCTTACGATCTACAACACGCTCACCAAGAGCAAAGAAGTCTTCAAGCCGCTGGATGGCAACAAGGTGCGCATGTACGTCTGCGGGATGACCGTGTACGACTACTGCCACCTGGGCCATGGCCGCAGCATGGTCGCGTTCGACCTGGTGACCCGCTGGTTGCGGTTCAGCGGTTATGACCTGACCTACGTGCGCAACATCACCGACATCGACGACAAGATCATCAACCGGGCCAACGAGAACGGCGAGTCGTTCGAAGCGTTGACCGAGCGCATGATCGCCGCGATGCACGAAGACGAAGCGCGCCTGAACATCAAGAAGCCGGACATGGAGCCGCGCGCCACGGATCACATTCCGGGCATGCACGCGATGATCCAGACCCTGATCGACAAGGGTTACGCCTACGCCCCGGGCAATGGCGACGTGTACTACCGCGTCGGCAAGTTCATGGGCTACGGCAAGCTCTCGCGCAAGAAGATCGAAGACCTGCGCATCGGTGCGCGGATCGAGGTCGACGAAGCCAAGGAAGATCCGCTGGACTTCGTGCTCTGGAAAGGCGTCAAGCCGGGCGAGCCGAGCTGGGAGTCGCCATGGGGCGCCGGGCGTCCGGGCTGGCACATCGAGTGCTCGGTGATGTCCACCTGCTGCCTCGGCGAGACCTTCGACATTCATGGCGGCGGCAGCGACCTCGAGTTCCCGCACCACGAAAACGAAATCGCCCAGAGCGAAGCGGCCACCGGCAAAACCTACGCCAACGCGTGGATGCATTGCGGCATGATCCGTATCAATGGCGAGAAGATGTCCAAGTCCTTGAACAACTTCTTCACCATTCGCGACGTGCTCGACAAGTACCACCCGGAAGTCGTGCGTTACCTGCTGGTGTCCAGCCACTACCGCAGCGCGATCAACTATTCGGAAGACAACCTCAAGGACGCCAAGGGCGCACTGGAGCGTTTCTACCACGCGTTGAAAGGCCTGCCGAACGTGGCACCGGCGGGCGGCGAAGCGTTCGTCGAGCGTTTCACCACGGTGATGAACGACGACTTCGGCACGCCGGAAGCCTGCGCGGTGCTGTTCGAGATGGTCCGTGAGATCAACCGTCTGCGCGAGAGCGATCTCGATGCGGCGGCCGGTCTGGCAGCGCGCCTGAAAGAACTGGCCAGCGTGCTGGGTGTGTTGCAGCTCGAAGCCGATGACTTCCTGCAGGCCGGCGCCGAAGGGCGTGTCGATGCAGCTGAAGTCGAGGCGTTGATCGCTGCGCGTCTGGCGGCACGTGCCGGCAAGGACTGGGCCGAATCCGACCGCATCCGCGACCAGCTCACCGCCATGGGCGTGGTGCTGGAGGACGGCAAGGGCGGCACGACCTGGCGTCTGGCTGACTGATTGCTGCGCCTGCTACAAACAAAACCCGCCTTGTGCGGGTTTTTGTTTTTCTGCTGCTTACTCCGGGTTGATCGTTCCCACGTCGAGGCGTCGAACCGTCCGCGTGGGAATGCCTCAATGGACGCTCCGCGTCCGCTTCGGCATGGGACGCGGAGCGTCCCGGGCTGCATTCCCACGCGGAGCGCGGGAACGATCCAGACAATGTGTGATTGCTTTTGGTATTCGCATAGGTCTTGATAGCGCACGCGGCAGGATGCTCATCAGCGACGAATCCGGAAGGGAGGAATCATGGCTAATCACTATCGCGAGCTGGTATCGACACCCGGCGCCACCGGGCTGATCCTCGCGAGCTCTATCGCCCGACTGCCCCAGGCAATGATCGGCATCGGCATCATCACCATGCTGGTGCAGCAGACCGGCGTTTACTGGCTGGCCGGCGCAGTCGCCGGCACGTTTACTCTGGCCAACGCGCTGCTCGGCCCGCGCATCTCGAAACAGGTTGATCAGCGGGGTCAGAGCCGCGTGCTGCCCGTCGTCACGGTTTTCAGCATCGTCATGTTGCTGGCGCTGATTGTTGCCGTGCATCTGAGGGCGCCCGCCGCGTTGTTTTTTGTACTGGCGGCACTGGCGGGGACGATGCCGAGCATGCCGTCCATGATCCGCGCACGCTGGACGCAGCTGTTTCGTGGCAAGCCGCAACTGCACACTGCGTTCTCGCTGGACACGGTCCTCACCGAACTGGCTTACATCATCGGCCCGCCACTGGCGATCGGTTTGAGCGTGAGTTTCTTTGCGGAGGCCGGGCCGCTGGTGGCGGTGGGGCTGCTGGCCGTCGGCGTGACGGCGTTTCTCATGCAGCGTCAGACCGAACCGAAAGTGGTGGCGGGCAACCGGAAAAACAGCGGATCAACCCTGCTGATTCCCGGTGTTCGCACCATTGTCCTCGCGCTGCTGGCGATGGGGGCCATCGGCGGGTCGATCGATGTCGCCGTTGTAGCCTTCGCCAATGCCCAGGGCTGGCCATCGGCTGCCACCTTTATCCTCGCCGCCTATGCGTTCGGCTCGCTGGTGGCGGGCCTGACCTTCGGCGCGCTGCGGGTTTCGCTGGCGATTGAAAAACAGTTCTTTATCGGGATCTTGGTCACGGCAGTCACCGGCGTATTGCCGGTGTTCTCACCGGACGTTTATGTCCTGTCCGCCATGTTGTTTATCGCCGGCATCTCGTTTGCGCCGACCATGGTGGTGGTCATGAAGCTGGGGACGATCATCATCCCGGCGGCAAGGATGACCGAAGGGCTGACGTGGATGACCACCGGGATCAGCATCGGCGTGGCGCTGGGCGGCATGCTGGCGGGGCTGGTGATTGATGCTTGGGGCGCGCGGGCAGGGTTCGGCGTTGCGATAGCCGCAGGTCTGATGATGATGGTTGTGGTGCTGATGGGCCTGCGGACGTTGGCGGCGGCATCGGCTGCACCTGTTGAGCAAGCCTTTTCACCCTCACCCTAGCCCTCTCCCCCAGGAGAGGGGACCGATTGGGGGATGTTCGAGAGGTACACCGACTTGAACGATTGGCGCCGAATCCATAATCGACTGGTTTTTTCAGGTCGATGTAAAACGCAAGACACCTCGGTCGGCTCCCTCTCCTGGGGGAGAGGGCTGGGGTGAGGGGAAGGGGTTGACTCAACCTTCAATCTGTCGCAATCGCTTGTATAGGGTATTGCGGCTCACCCCCAACCGACGCGCCAGGTGGGAAATATTGCCCCCGGCCAGCTGCAACTCCCGGTTCAACGCCTCGGCATCGTTCAGGTCGATGCCCAATGGCTCGGCCACTTCGACCGGCTCCATCTCCAGATCGACAAAAAAATCGTCCGGCAAATGCTCGGGCCGAATCGGTTGTTCCTCGGCCATCGCCAGCGCCACCTGCATCACGCTGCTGACCTGTCGCAGATTGCCCGGCCATGGATGCCGCTCGAACAGCTCCAGAACCTCACGACTCAATCCCGCCCACTGCGACGGCTCGCGATGTTGTTCCCACAACCGCTTGAACAGCGCCTGCTTGTCGCTGCGCTCGCGTAACGGAGGCAGTTCCAAGGTCAAGCCGCCGATGCGGTAGTACAAGTCTTCGCGAAATCGCCCCAGTTGCACCTGTTCCCTGAGTGAACGGTTGGTGGCGGAGATGATCCGCAGATCCACCGGAAACAGCTCGCTGCTGCCCACCGGTTGCACGCAACGCTCCTGCAACACCCGCAACAGGCGGGCCTGGGTCGGCAGCGGCATGTCGCCGATTTCATCGAGGAACAGCGTACCTTTGTCGGCCTTGCGGATCAGCCCGATGCTGCCTTTCTGGTTGGCACCGGTGAACGCGCCTTTCTCGTAGCCGAACAGCTCTGATTCCACCAGTTCGGCGGGGATTGCCGCGCAGTTGACGGCGATGAACGCCTGTTTGCTACGGGAGCTGGCCTGATGCAGGGCCTTGACGAAGACTTCCTTGCCGACCCCGGTTTCCCCGTGAATCAGCAGCGGAATGTCCTTTTCCAGCAAACGCTCGGCCTGACGCACGGCTTTTTCCACGCGGCTATCGCCGAAGTGCAACGTGCTCAGGCTGATGGCCGTCGGAACGGCGACTTTCGGTTCGGCTGTTCTGGCTTCAGCGGTTCTTGTTTCAGTGAAGACGCGCGCCTGAATCGGCGCCTGTTTAGGCCGTTTCAACAAACACTGGAAACGATTGCGCCCGGAGGTCTGCAAGGCAAACGGCAAACCGTCCGGCTGATTGATCAACTCCAGCAACGACACCTTGAACAGGCTTTCAACGCTGACCCGCGACAAGCGCACACCCAACAGATTGTCGGCCCGGCGGTTGGCCGACAGCACCTGACCGCTCTCATCAAAGATCAGCAGCCCGGCCCACTGGCTGTCGAGATTGTTCAACCCGGTGTTGAAGGTCAGTTGAAAGTGCTGGCCATGGAACAGGTTGAGGATCAGCCGGTTCTCCACGGTCTGGCTCATCATCTTGACCATGCCGAGGGTGTGCGAGGGCGGCAGATAACTGTCGCTGGACACATCGAGTACGGCGATGACCTTGCGCTCGGCATCGAAAATCGGCGCGGCGGAACCGGTCATGAAGCGGTTGGCCTTGAGAAAGTGTTCATCGTGTTCAATGTGCACCGCCTGCTCGCAGGCCAGCGCGGTGCCGATGGCGTTGGTGCCGCTGGCGCGCTCGACCCAACTGGCGCCCGCCTGAAAACCACGCGCCAGGTTCGGCTCGATAAAGCGCTGGGTGCCCCAGGACGTCAGCACCTGGCCCTGATTGTCGGCCAGCATGATCAGGCAGTTGGAGTTGCTCAGGATGTTCTCGTAATACGGCAGCACTTCCTGGTGAGTGGTCTGCACCAGTGAATGATGGCGGTCGAGCAACTGCGCGATGCCGGCAGCGGGCAACTGATCGAAGGCCGGGGCGCTTTGATGATTGAGACCGAAGGCGCGGCAACGGGACCAGGAGTCCTGGACGATGGCGTCATGGGAAAGCGGCGGGGCAGGTGCGGCCATGATTGGCAGTCTCTGAAGGGTGCTTTGTTGTTTTTGTTATGGCTCGCTCGACGAGCAAAAAGCATCCATAGAGTGTTGTTCACTATTGTTCATTGTCAATCGCCCGACTGTTCAATTGTTCAGTCGCGACTGTTCACTTGTGTTCAGCTACGAACCCCGGTTCGCGTGGCCTCCAGCGAATTTTGCGGTAAATCAACAGCTTGCCGTTTCTGGCACGAATGTCGCTCTACAGCACAGGTCGCTTGACTCCAATAATAAAAAGGCCGAGCCATGTCACTCACCCTGGAGCACGTCAGCCGTACCGTCGAGGGCCAGACCTGGATCGACGATGCGAGCCTGAAATTCGAACCTGGATCCTTCAACGTTTTGCTCGGGCGCACGCTGTCCGGCAAGACCAGTCTGATGCGTCTGATGGCCGGTCTGGACAAGCCCGACAGCGGCCGCATCCTGATGAACGGCGTCGACGTCACCCAGCGCCCGGTGCGTTTGCGCAACGTGTCGATGGTCTATCAGCAGTTCATCAATTACCCGACCATGACGGTGTTCGAGAACATCGCGTCGCCGCTGCGCCAGGCCGGGATCTCCAACGAGCAGATCCAGAGCAAGGTGCAGGAAACCGCGAAGATGCTGCGCATCGAGAAGTTTCTGCAGCGTTATCCGCTGGAACTCTCCGGCGGCCAGCAGCAGCGCACGGCCATGGCCCGGGCGCTGGTCAAGGATGCCGAACTGATTCTGTTCGACGAGCCGCTGGTCAACCTCGACTACAAGCTGCGCGAAGAGCTGCGCCAGGAAATGCGCGAGCTGTTCAAGGCGCGCCACACCATCGCCATCTACGCCACCACCGAGCCCAACGAAGCGCTGGCGCTGGGCGGCACCACCACCATTCTTCATGAAGGCCGGGTGATCCAGAGCGGGCCGTCGACCGAGGTCTATCACCAGCCGCAAACGGTGCTGGCCGCCGAATTGTTCTCCGAGCCACCGATCAACCTGATGCCGGGACGTATTGCCGGCAACGAAGTGAGTTTCGCCAACTTCGTACACTTTCCGTTGAACGTCGATCTGCGGCCGGTGGGCGAGGGCGAGTTCCGTTTTGGTGTGCGCCCGAGCCACATCTCGCTGGTGCCGAGTAACGATGACGACCTGGAACTGGCGGTGACCGTCGAGGTGGCGGAGATCAGCGGTTCGGAAACCTTCCTGCACGTGCGCAACGAGCATTTCCTGCTGGTTCTGCACTTGCCGGGGGTTCACGAATACGACGTCGATGCGCCGATCCGCATCTATATCCCGACCCATAAACTGTTTGTGTTCGATGCGCAGGGCCGTCTGGTGCAGGCACCGGGCCGGCGCGTCGCGAGGGTTGCCTGATGGCCGAAATCCGTTTGCAGCACCTCGCCCACAGCTACAGCAAAACCCCGAGCGGGCCCGAGGATTACGCGATCCGCGAGATGGACCACATCTGGGAGCAGGGCGGCGCCTATGCCTTGCTCGGCCCTTCGGGTTGCGGCAAGTCGACCTTGCTCAACATCATTTCCGGTCTGCTCAGCCCGTCCCAGGGCCATGTGCTGTTCGACGGCAAAGCGGTCAACGACCTGACCCCGGAGAAGCGCAACATCGCCCAGGTGTTCCAGTTCCCGGTGGTCTACGACACCATGACCGTGTTCGACAACCTGGCCTTTCCCTTGCGCAATCAGGGCCTGGCCGAGGCGAAAGTACACAGCAAGGTGCAGGAAATCGCCGAAGTCCTTGATCTGCAAAACCTGCTGAGCAAAAAGGCGCGCAACCTCACCGCCGACGAAAAGCAGAAAGTCTCCATGGGCCGTGGTCTGGTGCGCGATGACGTATCGGCGATCCTGTTCGACGAGCCGCTGACGGTGATCGACCCGCACCTGAAATGGAAGCTGCGGCGCAAGCTCAAGCAGATCCACGAGCAGTTCAACATCACCATGGTCTACGTCACCCACGATCAACTGGAGGCTTCGACCTTCGCCGACAAGATTGCGGTGATGTACGGCGGCCAGATCGTCCAGTTCGGCACCCCACGGGAATTGTTCGAGCGGCCGAGCCACACCTTTGTCGGCTACTTCATCGGCAGCCCGGGGATGAACCTGATCGAAGTGCAGCCGCAACCGGGCGGGGTCGGTTTCAACTCAACCCACCTGCCGCTCTCCGACGGCTTGCAGCGCCATATCGAACACGGTCAGTGGAAAAATCTGAAGGTCGGCATCCGCCCCGAGTTCATTCATGTGTGGGACGAGCCGTTCGATGACGCGATGCAGGCACGGGTCGTACACATCGAAGACCTCGGCACCTACAAGATCATGACTCTGGATCTGGACGGCGCGCCGCTGAAAGTGCGTCTGGCCGAGGACAAACCGGTGCCGCAGGGCACGGCGTACATCAGTTTTCCGGCGCAGTGGCTGATGGTCTACGCCGACGAATTTCTGCTGGATGCCACCGACAGCGAGGTACAGCCATGAACAAGGTGCAGAACAACAAGGCCTGGTGGCTGGTGTTGCCGGTGTTCCTGCTGGTGGCCTTCAGTGCAGTGATCCCGATGATGACCGTGGTCAACTATTCGGTGCAGGACATCTTCGACCAGTCCAGCCGCTACTTCGTCGGTGCCGACTGGTACAAGCAGGTACTGCTTGATCCGCGTCTGCATGATTCGTTGCTGCGCCAGTTCATTTACTCGGCGTGTGTGCTGCTGATCGAAATTCCGCTCGGCATCGCCATTGCCCTGACCATGCCGACCAAGGGCCGCTGGTCGTCGGTGGTGCTAATCGTGCTGGCGATCCCGCTGCTGATTCCATGGAACGTGGTCGGCACTATCTGGCAGATTTTCGGCCGCGCCGATATCGGCCTGCTCGGGTCGAGTCTCAACGCCATGGGCATCAGCTACAACTACGCGGCCAACACCATGGACGCCTGGGTCACCGTGCTGGTGATGGACGTCTGGCACTGGACTTCGCTGGTGGCACTGTTGTGTTTCTCCGGGTTGCGGGCGATTCCCGATGTGTATTACCAGGCCGCGCGCATCGACCGGGCCTCGGCCTGGGCCGTGTTCCGGCACATTCAGTTACCGAAGTTGAAGAGCGTGCTGCTGATCGCGGTGATGCTGCGCTTCATGGACAGCTTCATGATCTACACCGAGCCGTTCGTGCTCACCGGCGGCGGGCCGGGCAACTCGACGACCTTTCTGAGTCAGACCCTGACCCAGATGGCCGTAGGCCAATTCGACCTGGGGCCGGCGGCGGCATTCTCGCTGGTGTACTTCCTGATCATCCTGCTGGTGTCCTGGCTGTTCTATACCGCCATGACCCACAACGATGCCAACCGCTGAGGCCCGGCCATGAGCAAACGTCTTACCCCTATGAAAAAAGTGATCCCACTGCTGCTCTACATCCTGTTCCTGCTGGTGCCGATCTACTGGCTGCTGAACATGTCGTTCAAGAGCAACACCGAAATCCTCGGCGGACTGACCCTTTTCCCACAGGACTTCACGCTGGCGAACTACAAGGTGATCTTCACCGATCCGAGTTGGTACACCGGTTACATCAACTCGCTGTATTACGTCAGTCTGAACACGATCATTTCCCTGACCGTGGCACTGCCGGCGGCCTACGCGTTTTCGCGCTACCGCTTTCTCGGCGACAAGCATCTGTTCTTCTGGCTGCTGACCAACCGCATGGCGCCACCGGCGGTGTTCCTGCTGCCGTTCTTCCAGCTGTATTCGTCGATCGGCCTGTTCGACACCCACATCGCCGTGGCACTGGCGCACTGCCTGTTCAACGTGCCGCTGGCGGTGTGGATCCTCGAAGGTTTCATGTCCGGGGTGCCGAAGGAAATCGACGAAACCGCCTACATCGACGGCTACAGTTTTCCCAAGTTCTTCGTGAAGATCTTCATCCCGCTGATCGGCTCCGGCATCGGTGTGACGGCGTTTTTCTGCTTCATGTTTTCCTGGGTCGAACTGCTGCTGGCGCGCACGCTGACCTCGGTGAACGCCAAACCGATCGCGGCGGTGATGACGCGCACGGTGTCGGCGTCCGGCATTGACTGGGGTGTACTGGCGGCGGCGGGGGTGTTGACTATTCTCCCCGGCATGCTGGTGATCTGGTTCGTTCGCAACCACGTGGCCAAGGGCTTTGCCCTGGGCCGGGTCTGAGGAACTGATGATGGAATGGATGAGCTGGACCGTCCCGACGGCGGCGTTTTTCATCGTGATCGGGTTGATCCTGGTGGGCATGACCACCTGGGAATTGCGCTCGCCGAGCATCTTGCGGCGAGGGTTTCTGCCGATTGCCACCACCCGTGGCGATCGCTTGTTCATCGGTCTTCTCGGCAGCGCCTACCTGCATCTGCTGGTAATCGGCGTGACCGACTGGAGCATCTGGGTAGCGTCCGCGTTGTCCCTGGTGTGGCTGTTGGCTGTGATGCGTTGGGGCTAGTCGAATCGCTCGGCAATCTTGCTCCGAAAACCTAACAGGAGGTCTCTATGTTCGATAAGAAAAATAAGCTGCGACATAGCATTTCATTGGCAGCCATGCTGGCACTCAGCGGTTTGAGCGCGTCCGCCTGGGCCGACGCCTACGAAGATGCCGCAAAAAAATGGATCGGCAGCGAATTCAAGCCGTCGACCCTGACGGCCGAGCAGCAACTCGAAGAACTGAAGTGGTTCATCAAGGCGGCCGAGCCGTTTCGCGGGATGGACATCAAGGTCGTCTCGGAAACCCTGACCACCCACGAATATGAATCCAAGGTGCTGGCCAAGGCCTTCAGCGAAATCACCGGCATCAAGCTGACCCACGACCTGCTGCAGGAAGGCGACGTCGTGGAAAAAATGCAGACGGTGATGCAGTCGGACAAGAACATCTACGATGGCTGGGTCAACGACTCGGACCTGATCGGTACGCACTTTCGCTACGGCAAGACCGAATCGATCACCGACCTGATGGCCAACGAAGGCAAGAACTTCACCTCGCCGACCCTCGACATCAAGGACTTCATCGGCATCTCCTTCACCACCGCGCCGGACGGCAAGATCTATCAATTGCCCGACCAGCAGTTCGCCAACCTGTACTGGTTCCGCGCCGACTGGTTCGAACGTGCCGACCTGAAAGCCAAGTTCAAGGAAAAGTACGGCTATGAACTCGGCGTGCCGGTGAACTGGTCGGCCTATGAAGACATCGCCAAATTCTTCAGCGAAGACGTCAAGGAAATCGACGGCAAGCGCATTTACGGGCACATGGACTACGGCAAGAAAGACCCGTCGCTGGGCTGGCGCTTCACCGATGCCTGGTTCTCCATGGCCGGTGGCGGCGACAAGGGCATTCCCAACGGCTTGCCGGTGGACGAGTGGGGGATTCGCGTCGAGGATTGCCACCCGGTCGGTTCCAGCGTGACCCGCGGCGGCGACACCAACGGCCCGGCGGCGGTGTTCGCCACCACCAAATACGTCGACTGGCTGAAGAAGTACGCGCCACCGGAAGCGGCGGGCATGACCTTCTCCGAGTCGGGCCCGGTGCCGTCCCAGGGCAACATCGCCCAGCAGATCTTCTGGTACACCGCCTTCACCGCCGACATGACCAAACCGGGCCTGCCGGTGGTCAACGCCGACGGCACGCCGAAATGGCGCATGGCGCCATCGCCGCGCGGGCCGTACTGGGAAGAGGGGATGAAACTCGGTTATCAGGACGTGGGCTCGTGGACCTTTATGAAATCCACGCCTGAGAAACAGAAACTCGCGGCCTGGCTGTACGCGCAGTTCGTGACCTCGAAAACCGTGTCGCTGAAGAAAACCATCGTCGGTCTGACGCCCATTCGCGAGTCGGACATCAACTCGCAAGCGATGACCGACCTGGCACCGAAACTCGGTGGTCTGGTCGAGTTCTACCGCAGCCCGGCCCGCGTGCAATGGACGCCGACCGGCACCAACGTGCCGGACTACCCACGTCTGGCACAACTGTGGTGGAGCCACATCGCCGAAGCCGCCAGCGGCGAGAAGACCCCGCAACAGGCCCTCGACGGTCTGGCCAAGGATCAGGACGCGATCATGACCCGTCTGGAACGCTCCAAGGCCCAAGCGGTGTGCGCACCGAAAATGAACCCCGAGCGCGACGCGCAATACTGGTTCGACCAGCCGGGCGCACCAAAACCGAAGCTGGCCAACGAGAAGCCGAAAGGCGAAACCGTGAGCTACAACGAACTGCTCAAGTCGTGGGAGGCGGCACGCAAGTAAGGTTTTTTGCGGGGCGGAACGGCACCTTCGGGTGCCGTTTTTTTTAGCCCTCGATTTCACGTTTCACCGCCCGGCGCACTGCTTTTAGGAGGGCGTTTTCAAAGGCGTTGTGCCCGGCGTGCAGCAGCCGGCAGTGGATGTTCATGCGTTGCCTGAGCCAGCGCACGCTGGCCATGCCATGGGTGTCGCGGATGCCCTGGATCAGCAGGGTGTTGTCATTGAGGGTCAGGTCTTCATCCTTTGGCGTGAAGCAGTAGTTCTGCAGGTGGTAATGCAGTTCCAGACGAATCGCGAGCACGGCTTCCTGATCGACGAAACGCTCAAGTGTGTCGGGGCAAATCGTCTGCCCTGTGCGACGTAGAACAGCGTTCAACCATTCGATGGCGGCGCGGTGTTGCTGCGATGGACAGCCTTCGCCGAGGATCCGGTAGATGTCCTTCGCGCGATGGCCTGACGACGTTTGAGGCGATTGCGCCAGCCCGTCATTGAGCGCCTGATCGTAGGCCCGGACATTGTCGGCAAACGGCACGAATACCGAGACCAGCGTGGTTTTCAGCAGGTGCTGCGGGTAACGCTGCTGGTACTGGATCGCCAGCCAACTACCCCATGACACGCCCAGCACGCTGATTTTTTCGAAGCCGAAATGCTGGCGCAGGGCATCGATGTCTTCGACACACAGCCCGGTAGTGTTATCCCGAAGTTCGCCGTAGGGCGTCGAGCGTCCGCAGCCCCGTTGGTCAAACAGGATGATGTCGAACCTATCCGATTCGAAGAACTGCAGATGGTGGCGGCTGATACGCCCGCCGGGGCCGCCATGGAGGAAAAACACCGGTTCGTGTCCCGGAACACCATGGCGTTCCCAATAGAGTTGATGGCCGTCGCCGGTCGGGTAATAACCTCGGCTGTGCAGGGAAAAGCTCATGGCGTCGGAACCGTCAGACGATAGAACTGGAACAGCTCGACCTGCCCCGGTCGCGCCGCGACGCTGGATTCAAGTTTCAGGTGGTGGATGGAGGCGAGCCAGGTGACCGGGATCAGCACCGGCGTGTGACCAAAGACGAGGATCGTGCCACCGGGTTTTACGCAGCGGATCAGCGATTCGAATGCGGCCTGGGCCTCACGGCGGGTCAAGACTTCGGCGTTGAGGAACCGCAGGATCAAAACATCGCAGCGAATCCCGGCATCGGAAGCCTCACTCGCCTCCAGCACGTCGAATTCGACGGAGATCCCGCTGTGCCAGCGCCTGGCGTGTTCGATCATCGAGGCCGAACGGTCACTGCCCAGGCACAGACAGTCGGGCAGGGCGCGGGCGAGGTGGGCGATGAACGCGCCGGTCGAACAGGCCGGGTCGTAAATCAGTGCGCCTTTTTCAGTGATGGCCTGGAGCAGCCCGGCGCAGTATTCGCGCAAGTGGTGCTCGTCGGTGTTCAGCTGTTCGGCCAGTGATTCGTTGCATTGCCAGAAGTCTGCCGGGCAGACCGCCTCCCGACCGGTCTCATCCAGCAGTGGAAAGGGAAACAGGATCTCGCTGTCAGCCTGATGCAAGGCGTGCTCGAAGACCCGAGCCTTCTCTGGGGGAGAAACCGTCCGATACCCGATCGACAACCCGTCATCACCCCACAATGAGTGGAGATGCGGGCCAAACAACATGCCGGGGTTGAGCGCGCTGCTGGCCTGCCATCGAAAATGCCGGTCACGTTGCAGGAGCTTGCGGCCGACCCAGAGCTCATCGTTCACCCGCAGGAAAAAAACGTGATGCAGTCCGCTGCCGCGTGGTTCGAGGTAGTGGCCAACAGCGCCGTTCTCGTTGAGGTAAAGGCGCATCGAACGAGCCAATGTCAGCTCCCGGGTGCGATCAAGTCGGTTCATGGGGCTGGCCTCTCCAATGTCCGGCCCCTCGCTTGCGGGATGACGACGTTGCCGCTGGAGACCACGAAGAAGCGCTCCAGTCCGGGGATCACCACGTTGAGCAGGGTGGTGCCGAGCTCGGTTCGCTGCAGGACGGCTGCACCCAGCGTACGGCCATGAATCCGCAGGTCTTGAGTCAGCAAGTGCAGTTGATTTTCCACCGACAGGTCTTTGGCGGAACCCGCCAGTCTCACCTCGTGTTGAACGCAGCGATGCAGCAGCGTCTGCGGATCGAACAGCGCACAGCGCAGCAGGCGCGGGAAAGGCTGCAGGTTGCGCAGCGCATTGTTCAGCGTCTGTCGGTATTCGGGTTCGGCGGCGCTGAGTTGCAACTGCACCAGTTCAGTGAGCGCCCGCCACGCCGCATGGCGCGGTTCGAGGGAGCTGCCACTACCGAATACCTGTGGATGAGGCCCCGGCTTCGTCGTGAACGCCAGAAAGGTCCGGGTCATGAACTCGGTGCTGATATCCACCAGCACGATTTCGCCGTCGACTTCCTGTTCGGCATCGGCCCATAGACGACCGAGTTCGTCGCTTTCAGCGAGGCGCGCCACCCGTCGCAGTGGTGGATGGTTCTGGTAATAAAAATGATCGAGCAGAAACAACGACACGGCGTCGCGCTCGATGCATTCGTTGGCGGCGTGCAGCATCGCTTCGTTGTAAGTGGCGCCAATCGCGGTGCCGTTGTTGCTGGCGTAGCGCTGCACGGCGCGGTAGTCCGCCATGCCCGGTGACGAGGGCAAACGTGAGCCGTTCGGCGAGGTCAGCGCCAACGGATAGGAAAACCGGTCATGCCACGGCGGACAGACATAGGTCCGGCAGGTGATGCGCACGTTTTGCTGGCAGGTGAGCCTGTGCAGGAGCGAGTCATCGGCAAACACCGGCGTGTCTTTGAAATAGCGTTCCGTCTCGTGGTGAACATCGTAGGTACAGAGTTCATCCGTCCAGTAGTGCTCGAGCGCTTCATAAAGCGCGCTCAGGTGCGCCTGATCCGCATAGCCCTTGCCGGAGCCACGGGCATGACGGTTGTCGTCGCCATGAAGACTCGCCTGAACGGCAACCACTTTGCTGCCGAGGGTGCGGGTGTGCGGTGTGAGGCCCAGGCGTGAAAGTTCGGTGTGAATACGCCGTTCTGCCTGATCGGCCGTGAGCTCACGCTCGGCCAACGTTGTCTTGTCCATGATTCCCTTCCTGGAAAGCCCGCGAGGGCGCAAGGCCCCCGCGGGTTCTGTCACTCGGCGTTGAGTTCCGCCTGTTCTTCCTCGGTCAGTTGCAGCGCTTCGATCTGCTCTGGCGAGGGTGCTTCCTGCTCTTCCAGTTCATCGATAGGGTTCGCGTTCAAGCTGCCCATGTAGCCCATGATGTTGCTCCTTGGTTGTTGTTTGGGAGTGCTGTTGCAAGCACGAGCCGAATCTAAAAGGGCGGTGAGGGCGGGGTCAAAAATGTCCAGACGTTTCCAGCCGCGGGTTTCAGCGGTGTCGAAACACGTACTGATAAAACGTGAATTGACGCCGGGCGGACTTGTTTCTGGGGGGCAGCACTGCGTGGCAACGGGCGAACCATGCGAAAGGAGTCAGCGGTTTGAGGCGTTCTGTCGTCTGCCGCTGTCGGACGTTTCAGCGCGGGGACGACGCAAATTCGTACTGAAGGATTTACGGGGATGGATGCAGCACTTGTGCGGTGATTTTTCCCATGAGGTTTCAGAAAACACCGCACAAATCGGCTTGAAGGTTTAGTGCCGTTCCCGGTGCATCGCGGGAAACACCAGACTGAATACCGTCATCGCCCCCGGACGGCTTTGAACCTGCGCGGAGCCCTGATGCAAGGTCATGATCGAATGCACGATGGCCAGCCCCAGACCGGTACTGCCCTGTGAACGGGTGCGACTGCTGTCGACCCGGTAAAAACGGTCGAACAGATACGGCAGGTGCTGCGCTTCGATGCCTGTGCCGGGATTGCTCACCCGCAGCGACACCTCGTTTGGCGCCTGTTCGATGAACAGCGAAACGGTCTTGCCGGACGGGCAGTGGCGCAGGGCATTGGACAGCAGATTGGAAATCGCTCGCTGAATCATCAGCCGGTCGCCCGACACCTGAGCGCTGCCGATGACTTTCAGGTCGATCTGTTTGTCCTGCGCCGTCAGAGAAAACAGATCGGCCACCCTGAACGCCTCTTGCTCCAGCGCAATCGGCTCGAACGGGGCGTGCGACGCAGGCTGGCTGGTTTGGGCCAGGAACAGCATGTCCGAGACAATCCGCGCGACCCGCTCCAGCTCTTCGGTGCAGGACACCAGAACGTTGGTGTATTCCTCGACCGAGCGCTCCCGCGACAGCGTCACCTGGGCCTTGCCCATCAGGTTGTTGATCGGCGTGCGCAGCTCGTGGGCCAAGTCATCGGAGAACTGCGACAACTGCTGCACGCCGCTGTCCAGGCGATCGAGCATGACGTTGATGCCCTGCGCCAGCTCGCTGAGTTCCTGGGGCATGTTCAGCACCGACAGGCGATGATCGAGATCCTGCGTCGTCACTCGCGCCGCTACTTTGCGGAATTCGCGCAACGGTGCCAGCCCTCGCTGCACGGCCCCCCATGCGGTCAGGCCGATGAACACCAGCAGCAACGGCAAAGCCATCAACGTCGAGCGCAAATAAGCGCTGAGCAGAGCCTGATCGTGGGCGTTATCCATCGACAGCAGCACTGGTACGCTGCTGCCGTCCTTGAGGCGAATCAGCTTGGAGACGGTGAGAAACTTCACGCCTTCAGCATCGGCGCTGTCGGTGTGGGTCAACTGATCGGTGGTCGCCCGTACCGCTTTCAGTTCAACCCGTGGATCGGTCAGGCCCGAGCCGGACTTGAGCAGTGGGGTGCGCAGGTTGTTCAGGTCATAAATGGTCAGCGTCAGGTTGTCATGCCCCATGACCTGATCGAGCAGAATGTGCGGCTTGGCACTGATCTCACCGGTGTCGGCGTACAACGTCAGGCTGTGCTCGACCTGTTCCATCTTTTTTTCCTGGCTGTCGCGGGACAACGCGTTCAGCTCATGGGTCAGGGCGAAATACGCGAGGATCGCCAGGAACACCACCAGCAATGCGCCGAGAATACTGACCGTCAGACCCAGACGCAGCGACAGGCTGGCCGGCTTCATTCCCGGGCCTCCAGCACATAGCCGACACCGCGCAGGGTGTGGATCAGTTTGCTGTCGAACGGATCGTCGATCTTCGCTCGCAAGCGGCGGATCGAGACCTCGACCACGTTGGTGTCGCAGTCGAAATTCATGTCCCACACCAGCGAGATGATCTGGGTGCGGGTCAGCACTTCACCGGACTGGCGCATCAGCAGGTGCAGCAGGGCGAACTCCTTGGTGGTCAGGTCGATGCGCTGCGCGCCTCGAAACGCCCGGTGACGGCCCGGATCGAGTTCCAGATCGGCGACCTTGAGCACCTGCGGCACCGGGATGTTTTCGCTACGGCGCATCAACGTGCGTACCCGCGCCAGCAGTTCCGGAAATTCGAACGGCTTGACCAGATAATCATCGGCACCCAGATCCAGACCCCGGATCTTGTCCGCCAGCCGCCCGCGTGCAGTGAGCATCATCACCCGGGTGGAGTGGGTGCGACGCAGTTGTTCCAGCACGCTCCAGCCGTCGAGTTCCGGCAGGTTCACATCGAGAATGATCAGGTCATAAACCTGTTGTTGCGCCAGGTGCAAACCATCCGCGCCATTGACGGCGTGATCAACGATATAACCACTTTCGGTCAGGCCCTGATGCAAATATTCGGCAGCTTTAAGCTCGTCCTCGACGACAAGGATTCGCATGATGTTTCACCACTTTTAATGAATGGGTATTTAAGTAAGTGAGTCTGGAAGTTGCAGTTTTTTGTAGGGACTTCCTGACGGATTTTGGAGCTGAGTGACGTGCACGGTAAAGGCTGTAGTGGCTACAGAGTCAACGCCTGAGGCCTTTAAATCGGCCATCCGCGACAGCCTGTCGCAGCGAAATAGTGGGTTTTCCATGACTTCCATTTCGGCAAGTGCTGTTCGGCGGATAACTAACGCGCATTTGTTTCTATCTATTGCAACAAACTCATTCGAACTTCGAATCCTAGAGAAAAACAACTTCGATAAACCGTGGATAACGGATTTGTAATGTTCACGTCACCTTGTCGATAAGTTCAAAACCCTACCGTGGCGCCATCAACGATTCTTGATTGAAGGAAGCCTTCCATTGCCCGGTTTAATTGAACTGACGGCGCGATCACGCCTGAAAAAAACCGCCAGCGGCCTCTTGTTGCTGGCCTGTACCAGCCTTGCCAGTGCATCGACCCTGACCCTGGATCAGGCGCTGCAAACCGCGTTCGCCGGCAACCCTGATCTGGCCGCCGCGCAGTGGGAAATCGGCATTGCCGAAGGTGACCGCAAGCAGGCCGGGCTGATCCCCAACCCCGAGGTGTCGTGGGAGGCCGAAGACACCCGGCGCGAATCGCGCACCACCACGGTGATGCTCAGCCAGCCGATCGAGCTGGGCGGCAAGCGTGGCGCGCGGATTGATGTGGCGAGCCGTGCGCAGGACGCCGCCGGCATCGAGCTGGAGCGCAAGCGCAACGCCCTGCGCGCCGACGTGCTTCAAGCGTTCAACGGTGCGCAGACCGCGCAGCAACGTTTGCAACTGGCCCGGCAGTCGCTGCAGCTTGCCGAGCACGGTTTGCGTGTGGCGCAGGGACGAATCGAGGCAGGCAAGTCGTCGCCGGTGGAAGGCACGCGGGCGCAAGTGCAGCTCTCGGAAGTGCGCCTGGAATTGAGCCGCGCCGAGCGCGATCAGGCCAATGCGTACCAGCAATTGGCGCAGGTCATGGGCGCCCCGTTGCCGACGTCGACTACGGTGCAGAGCGCGACTCAAAGCCTGCCCAGCGTACCGCCGCCCACCCGTTTGCTTGAGCGCCTGAACGAAACAGCGGAGCTGCGCCTGGCCAGGTTGCAGATCGAGCAGCGCGAGGCGTCGCTGGGGCTGGAAAAGTCCCAGCGGATTCCCGATCTCACCGTCAGCATCGGCAGCCAGTACAGCGAAACCGAGCGCGAGCGGGTCAACGTGGTGGGGCTGTCGATGCCGATTCCGCTGTTCAACCGCAATCAGGGTAACGTGCTGGCGGCGGCTCGGCGTACCGATCAGGCGCGGGACCTGCGCAACGCCACCGAACTGCGCTTGCGCACGGAAATCCAGACCACGCTGGCGCAATGGCAGACCGCCAACGGCGAAATCCAGGCGTTCGACCGGACCATCCTGCCCGCCGCGCAAAGTGCGGTCGACAGCGCCACTCGCGGTTTCGAAATGGGCAAGTTCGGCTTCCTCGACGTGCTTGATGCCCAGCGCACATTGATCGCCGCTCGCAGCCAATACATCCAGGCGGTGAGCGAGGCGACCGACGCCCGGGTCCGCATCGAACGCATCTTCGGCGACCTCAGCGCCAACCCTTGAATTTCAACTTTCTGATCACTGCGCGATGGTTTGGCGCAGAGGAGTTTCCATGGATAAAAAACTGATCGTGGTCGCTGCGGCGACGTTGGCGCTGGGCATTGGCATCGGCTCGATGTGGAGCGGCAATGCGTCTATCGATGCGCATTCCGATGAAGCGGCGGAACACGCCGATCACGCCGAAGAAGGCGCCGCTGCTGACGGCGGGCACGCCGAAGAAGGGCACATCGAATTGACGGCCGAGCAGATCGCGGCGGCGGGGATTCAACTGGCCGCCGCGCAGGCGCAGAACTTCAGTCTCGGTCTGTCGTTTCCCGGCGAAGTACGCTTCGACGAAGACCGCACTGCGCATGTGGTGCCGCGTGTGCCGGGCGTGGTCGAGTCGGTGTCGATCAATCTCGGGCAGTCGGTGAAGAAAGGCCAGTTGCTGGCGGTGATCGCCAGTCAGCAGATTTCCGATCAGCGCAGTGAACAGGCGGCTGCGCAACGTCGTCTGGCTTTGGCCCGCACGACGTTCGAGCGCGAGAAGAAACTGTGGCAGGACAAGATTTCCGCCGAGCAGGATTTCCTCCAGGCACGTCAGGCCCTGGAAGAAGCCGAAATCGCCGTAAGCAATGCCCGGCAAAAGATCAGCGTGCTCAGTGGCAGTGTGGTCGCCACTGGCGGCAATCGCTATGAACTGCGGGCGCCTTTTGACGGTGTGGTGGTGGAAAAACACCTGACGCCGGGGGAGGTGGTCGATGAAACCACGGCGGCGTTCACGCTCTCGGATTTGTCGCGGGTGTGGGTCACGTTCGGCGTTTCACCGAAAGACCTGAACAAGGTGCAAGTGGGCAAACCCGTCACCGTCAGCGCGGCGGAATTGAACGCCGAAGTCAGCGGCACCGTGGCTTACGTCGGCAGCCTGCTCGGCGAACAGACCCGTACCGCGACCGTGCGCGTCACCCTGGAAAACCCGCAAGGCTCATGGCGTCCCGGCCTGTTCGTCACCGCGCTGGTCGCCACCGACAGCCGTCAGGCCAAAGTCGCCGTACCGGAAACCGCAATCCAGACCGTCGAGGACAAACCCACGGTATTCGTGCGCACCGACGACGGCTTCAAGGCCCAAGCGGTGGAGCTGGGCAGTCGTGCGGCGGGTCAGGTGGAAGTCACCGCCGGGCTGGAGCCTGGCGTACAAGTCGCCAGCGCCGGCAGCTTCGTCCTCAAATCGGAGCTGGGCAAAGCCTCGGCCGAGCACAGTCATTAATCGCGGAAGACTCCCATGTTCGAACGCCTGATCCAGTTTGCCATCGAGCAGCGCATCATCGTGCTGCTCGCCGTTCTGCTCATGGCCGGCCTCGGTATCGCCAGTTATCAGAAACTGCCGATCGACGCCGTGCCCGACATCACCAACGTCCAGGTACAGATCAACACCGGCGCGGCCGGATTCTCGCCGCTGGAAACCGAGCAGCGCATCACCTTCCCGATTGAAACCGCGATGGCCGGCCTGCCGGCTCTGGAGCAGACGCGCTCGCTGTCGCGCTCGGGCTTGTCGCAGGTCACGGTGATCTTCAAGGACGGCACCGATCTGTTCTTTGCCCGGCAATTGGTCAACGAACGGTTGCAGTCCGCCAAGGAGCAGTTGCCCGAAGGTGTGGAAGCAGTGATGGGGCCGATTTCCACCGGGCTCGGCGAGATCTTTTTATGGACGGTCGAGACCAAGGAAGGCGCGCTGAAAGGGGACGGCACGCCCTACACGCCGACCGACTTGCGGGTGATTCAGGACTGGATCATCAAGCCGCAACTGCGCAACGTCCCCGGGGTGGCGGAGATCAACACCATCGGCGGTTTTGCCAAGGAGTACCAGATCGCGCCCGATCCGAAAAAACTCGCGGCCTACAAGCTGACCCTCACCGATCTGGTGACGGCGCTGGAGCGCAACAACGCCAACGTCGGCGCCGGGTACATCGAGCGCAGCGGCGAGCAGTTGCTGATTCGCGCGCCGGGCCAGGTAGCGAGCACCGAGGACATCGCCAACATCGTCATGGCCAACGTCGACGGCACGCCGATCCGCATCAAAAACGTCGCCACCGTGGACATCGGCCGCGAACTGCGTAGCGGCGCCGCGACGGAAAATGGCCGTGAAGTGGTGCTCGGCACGGTGTTCATGTTGATTGGCGAAAACAGCCGTACGGTCTCTCAGGCCGTCGCCGCGAAACTCGAACAGATCAACAAATCCTTGCCCGCCGGCGTGATCGCGGTGCCGGTGTACGACCGCACGCATCTGGTCGACAAGGCCATTGCCACGGTGAAGAAGAATCTCGTCGAAGGCGCGATTCTGGTGATCGCGATCCTGTTTCTGTTCCTCGGCAATATCCGCGCCGCGCTGATCACGGCGATGGTGATTCCTCTGTCGATGCTGTTCACCTTCACCGGGATGTTCAGCAACAAGGTCAGCGCCAACCTGATGAGCCTCGGCGCGCTGGACTTCGGCATCATCGTCGACGGCGCGGTGGTGATCGTCGAAAACACCCTGCGACGGCTGGCCCATGCGCAGCAGCATCACGGGCGATTGCTGACGCGATCCGAGCGTTTCCATGAAGTGTTTGCGGCGGCGAAAGAGGCGCGGCGCCCGCTGATTTTCGGCCAGTTGATCATCATGGTCGTGTACCTGCCGATCTTCGCCCTGAGCGGCGTCGAAGGGAAAATGTTCCACCCGATGGCGTTCACAGTGGTCATCGCGTTGCTTGGCGCCATGCTCTTGTCGGTGACCTTTGTGCCGGCGGCAATTGCGCTGTTCGTGACCGGCAAGGTCAAGGAAGAAGAGGGCGTGGTGATGCGCGGCGCCCGTCGCGTTTATGCACCGGCGCTGAACTGGGTCATGTCCCATCGGACGATGGCGGTCGGTGCTGCGTTGGGTGTGATTGTGCTCAGCGGTGTGGTCACCAGCCGCATGGGCAGCGAGTTTGTGCCGAGTCTCAGCGAAGGCGATTTTGCCTTGCAGGCGTTGCGCGTGCCGGGCACCAGCCTGACGCAATCGGTGGATATGCAGCAGCGGCTGGAGACGTTGATCCTTAATAAGGTGCCGGAAGTCGAGCGTGTATTCGCCCGCACTGGCACTGCCGAAATCGCCTCTGACCCGATGCCGCCGAACATCTCCGACAGCTACGTGATGCTCAAACCGAAGGAGCAATGGCCGGACCCGGGCAAGTCCCGCGAAACCCTGATGGCCGAACTGCAACAGGCCGCGGCAACGCTGCCGGGCAGCAACTATGAACTGTCGCAGCCGATCCAGTTGCGCTTCAACGAACTGATCTCCGGCGTGCGCAGCGACGTGGCGGTCAAGGTGTTCGGTGATGACATGGACGTGCTCAACGCCACGGCGGCGAAGATTGCCGCCGCGATGCAGAAGGTCAACGGCGCGTCCGAGGTCAAGGTCGAGCAAACCACCGGTCTGCCGGTGCTGACCATCAACATCGACCGCGACAAGGCCGCGCGTTACGGGCTCAACGTTGGCGATGTGCAGGACACCATTGCGGTGGCCGTCGGCGGGCAGAAGGCCGGGACGCTGTATGAAGGTGACCGTCGATTCGACATGGTGGTGCGCTTGTCCGACGCCATGCGCAAGGACATCGACGGGTTGTCGGCATTGTTGATTCCGGTGCCGGCGGCGGGTGGTGATGCCTCCAGTCAGATCGGCTTCATTGCGCTGAAGGACGTTGCCAGCCTCGATCTGGTGCTGGGGCCGAATCAGGTCAGCCGCGAAAACGGCAAGCGCCTGGTGATCGTCAGCGCCAACGTGCGTGGGCGTGACATCGGTTCTTTTGTCGCGGAGGCAGGCGAAGCGATCGAGCGCGACGTGCAGGTGCCGGCGGGTTACTGGACCACCTGGGGCGGGCAGTTCGAGCAACTGCAATCGGCGGCCAAGCGCTTGCAGATCGTGGTGCCGGTGGCGTTGCTGCTGGTGTTCGGGTTGTTGTTCATGATGTTCAACAACCTCAAGGACGGCTTGCTGGTGTTCACCGGGATTCCGTTTGCGCTGACCGGCGGGGTCATGGCGTTGTGGCTGCGCGATATTCCGCTGTCGATCTCGGCGGGTGTCGGGTTTATCGCGCTGTCCGGCGTGGCGGTGCTCAACGGGCTGGTGATGATTGCGTTCATTCGTAACTTGCGGGAGGAGGGACGTTCGCTGTCCGAAGCGATTCACGAAGGTGCGCTGACGCGATTGCGCCCGGTATTGATGACTGCGCTGGTGGCGTCTTTGGGCTTCATTCCGATGGCGCTTGCGACCGGCACCGGGGCCGAGGTGCAGCGACCGCTGGCGACGGTAGTGATTGGCGGGATCCTGTCCTCGACCATTCTCACGTTGCTGATCCTGCCGGCGCTGTATCAGCTGGCACATCGTCGGGACGAGGACACTGGTCAACTGAATAGATGATCTACCTGTGGGAGCGAGCTTGCTCCGGGCGGCGATCCGACGAAAGCGGTCTGTCATTCAATTCATTAGTCGACTGACACGGCCTCTTCGCGAGCAAGCTCGCTCCCACAGTTTTTGTATTGATCCAATAGGACGGTGGCACATAACGGATATGTAATTTCGGCGCCACCGTCACGAAAGGTTCGGATTGTTACCTTGATCCCGTCAGTGACTTGAATGAGGAATCAACGATGAAACTTGCACAGATTGGCGCGTTTGCCGTGGCTCTGATGATGTCTTCCCTGGTGTTGGCCGAAGGTGGCGGCGACCGCACTTTCGACCGAATGATGGCCGCCAATGAGCGCTCGATGGAGATTTTTGCTACGAAGGAAAAGGCCCGTGATCCGGTCGTCGTGAACGACAAGAAGGACGACAAGACCCAAGACCTGTAAGCGTGCTGCCAGTGAATGAGCCCGTCATCGCACATCGATGGTGGGCTTTTTTATGAGTCGTGATTTGAAGGAAGCGAATATGAAAACTCTAAAGCTGTTGGCGTTTACCGCTGTCATGGCGATCTCCTTGAATGCGTTGGCCGAAGGCGGTGGCGACAGAACGTTCGACCGGGCGCTCAGTGCCAACACCAAAGCCATGGAGCAGTACGCGGCCAGTCAGGGCAAAGCGGCGCCGGTGGTCAAGGAATATGAGTACGGGATGAAGCTGGATGTGAAGAAGGTGGTGAGCGTTGTCCGGCCAAAGAATGAATGCGCTGTTGTGCCGGCTGCGATGACTTACGAGGACTCCAAGGGGCAGCTCAATACGGTCACTTACAACGTGATGGGGAATTGTCGCCAGCAGGGTGGCTGACGCTAATCCCGGCTGAAACGCCCGGTTCATGTTCAGTGAGTCGGGCTTTTTTTCGGGCATAAAAAAGGCGTCCCGAAGGACGCCAAAGATTCACCTCTTACCAAAGGAGCAAGGAGCTTCTAAAGGTGAATGGGCATTGCTCGTGAAACTCAGAGAATCGCCAGCGGGTATTCGACGATCACCCGCACTTCATCAAGGTCTGACTCGAATGCGGTGGCGCGGGTAGTGGCCTGGCGCAGACGCAGCGACAGGTCTTTCATCGAACCGCTCTGCACCACGTATTTGACTTCGATATCACGCTCCCAGCGCTTCTGGTCGGTCAGCGGATTGCCATCGGCATCGCGGCGCATGTACACGGCGTTGGCGTTGGAGTAATCGGCGTCGCTGCCGCGTGCGTAACGGGTCATGAACGACAGGCCCGGCACGCCATAGGTGGTCATGTCGAGGTCGTAGCGCACCATCCACGAACGCTCTTTCGGCGAGTTGAAGTCGCTGTACTGGATCGAGTTGTCGAGGAAGATCGAGTCGGACTGACGCAGGTAATCGAAGTCGTCGTTGCCGTTGTTGCGCTGGTGGGAAATGGCGACCGAGTGCGCGCCGAGTTTCACCCCGACGCGGCCGCTCCAGATGTTGTTGTCGAACTCGCCGAGCAATTGTTTGCCTTCGTCGATCGCCTTGTAGTAGTTCAGGCCGCCGAACAGCGACAGGTCATCCGACAGTGGATACGTCCAGGCGGTGCCGGCGTAGTACTGGTTCCAGGCATCTTTCAGGCGACTGGAGTACAGGCTGAAACTGAGGTTTTTGTTCAGCGCGTAATCGCCGCCGCCGTAAGCGATCCACGGCGAATTGACCGGGCCGGCATAGAAGGTTGCGAAGTTTTCACGCAGGTCGCTGGACACCGGTTGGCTCATCGCATGCAGCCGGCCGCCCTGGATCGATAGACCTTCGATGCTGGTGTTGGTCGCCGTCACACCGCGAAAGCTTTCCGGCAGCAATCGCGAATCGCCTGCCGCGACCACCGGGTTGGCCGGGAACACATCACCGACTTTCACCACCGTATCGAAAGCGCGCACTTTGGCGGCGCCACCGACCTTGGTGTACTCGTCCCGCGCTTCACCGTCGCTGTTGACCGGCAACACATCGAACGAACTGCGGCCGCCGTTGCGACCGTCGCCGGTGTCGAGCTTCAGGCCGATCATCGCAAACGCATCCACCCCGACCCCGACGGTGCCCTGGGTGAAGCCGGATTCGAACTTGCCGATGATGCCGTGGGCCCAGGCTTCGGAATAACCATTGCCCGTGGGACTGGACTGACCGTTGCGGTGGTCACGGTTGAAATAGAGGTTACGGTTGAGCACCGTCAGGCTGCTGCCTTCGATAAACCCTTCGGGTTTTTCTTCTGCAAACACCGGGGACGGCCCTGCGCCGACAACCACTGCCAGAGCGGCCATCGACATTTTTGTGTTGTTAACCATCAATCACTCCTAGGGTTCGGCAGAACGGGAACGAGCTTCGGCGTGGGTTTTATTGTTCGACGGGCAAAGGGCCCGCCGGCATGGTCGCCGGGTGACATCGTTGCAGGCTGCAGATAACGCGGAGGTGATTGGGGAATTACAATTTCGTTAGGTGGGTGGAGTCGAAACTCACATACAGGGCGGGGCTAATCGTTCCATGTATGCAGATGTTCGTTTCTAACGTTCGAAGCTATCCAGCACGTCTTCTGGCAGAGAGGTATCGATGTCATTGGGAAGTGTGAGTTTGCCCTTCATGGTTCCGATCCGTTGGGCGCGCGTATTTTTCAAGGTGACTTTGTCTTTGCGTTCTTCGGCTAACGCTTCGAGACCATCCATCAACTCTGAAAAAATATCTCGCTTCATGGTTCGCCATCTCCTCCAGAAAATTGATCTTCGAATTTACTGGCAAATGGATCCTTTCGAATGTCATACATTGCCCAGTGACTTGCAGGAAAACTCCTAAAGAGCAGACGGCATTTACGATAAAAGGATCGCTATCTTAGGTTGCGTCCATCAGGGGTGTCAGAGTTTTTTGAAATGAAACTCCAAAAAACAAAACGGCATCCAAAGATGCCGTTTTTTTGGAGTGGTAGATCATGACCGAATGGTTTCGATTGATGATCATCTATTATCTAGCGCTATTTCCTTTCTATTGATAACTCTCTCGTTGACAACACGGCGTACCACTGGTGCAGAGGGCTTTTTTGGTGGTGTGGGTCTAGTCTCATTTACTGGTTTGGACGGGCCGTTGGTCGCTTTCATTTCTGATTCCTATAAGGACCGCCATTAATATCGTCGTACGTCTTCCTGGATGGTGGAACAGACGGTTTTACAGGCGCTTGGGGCAGAGCTTTTTGTTCGCTCAATGCTGGTTTATTGGGTTCGCTCAATTTTTCCGCCCCTTTTTGAAGAACTATATTTTCGAGGATTATAGTCCTTTTTTTCAGGTCTGCTACCGCGTCAGATCTAGAGTCATTTAACAGCTGAGTTTTTAAGGCGGCGATTTGATCTCCCACGTATGTATCTTTTATTGCAAAATTTTTCCTGGGAGAGGAGGTGTCCATGTCAAAGAGAACAAATAGCAAGCTGCCTATGGCGAGGGGAATACAAGCCATCAGAAAAGTTGAAAGTGCTTTAAACACCCAGCGGGATCGCTCTTCGTTGACCAGGGCGTTATGTGTAGAGCAGCTAATGTAAGTGTTTGATATAAAGCTGGCGGTTTCTTTAGCAGGGTTGACTAAGGGTATTTGTTCGTGTTGAGCTACTTGGGCGTTATATTTGGCAAGCTCATCGTTGTACTCTATTTGGCTTTCGTAGTATTCCTTGATTTTTTCTGCATATGGCATTCGGTTGAATTCAGAGCCGCTAAAAGCTTTGCAATTGAAATATGTGGATATTGCTGAAATTACTAACGTTGTTGCTGCGAGGAAAGAAATAACATATGCAATCTTAGGGTTGAATGTGAAGTCTAGAAAACGCGCGAGATAAATTGTTGCTGAAGCAAGGGCGAATATTGCTGTAAATATTATTTGGGTTTTTATTGAAATGCTGTTTTTTATCTCTTCTTCATATGCATACATTTTTTCGTAAGTGGTATGTATGTTGTGAATGTTCAATATGATTTCCCTGTGTCCTGTCGATCGGTCAGTGCATTCAATGTGCCTGCGAAGCTGCTTTATCCCGCTCACACACGATAGCTCCGAGAGCCGAATACGGGGTGTAGGACGAAACCGACAATTCAGCGGGAGCTTTCTGGAGTTTAAGCAGGAAGGGGCAGGGCACTCGTAATGAATTCCCCAAACGCAAAAACGGCACCCGAAGGTGCCGTTTCTGTTTGTAGCCAGCTATCGCTGAGCGATCAGCCCGCCAGGCCCGATTGCTGAACCAGGGTCAGCAGCGGTTGTGGGTAGACGCCGAGGAAGAACGCGACAAGGGCGATTGCCAGCAGCATCACGCCGCCTGCTTTCTGTTCCCAGTGCAGCTGGGCGTCGTGGCGGCGCAGGTTTGGTTCGATCAGGTACAGGGTGACCATCACGCGCAGGTAGTAGAAGACGCCGATGGCGCTGCCCAGTACCAGCGAGCCGACCAGCCACCATTGGTGCGACTCGACACCGGTAGCGATGATGTAGAACTTGCCGATGAAGCCTGCGGTCAGCGGGATACCGGCCAGGGACAGCATCATCACGGTCAGTACGGCGGTCAGGTACGGACGGCGCCAGAACAGGCCGCGGTACTCGTACAGCGCATCTGCGTCACGGCCGTTGTACGGCGAGGACATCAGGGTGATCACGCCGAAGGCGCCGAGGCTGGTGATCACGTAGGTGACCAGGTACACGCCGATGGCTTCCACGGCCAGACCCTTGCTCGCCACCAGTGCGATCAGCAGGTAGCCGAAGTGCGCGATGGACGAGTAACCGAGCAGACGCTTGAGGTTGCTCTGGGTCAGGGCCAGCAGGTTACCGAACAGGATCGAAGCGATGGCGATGATGGTCAGCACGTTGCTCAGAACGCCACTGCTTGCAGCAGGGGAGATCTGGAACAGACGAACCATGACCGCGAACACGGCCACTTTCGAAGCGGTGGCGAGGAACGCGGCCACCGGTGCCGGAGCACCTTCGTACACGTCCGGCGTCCACAGGTGGAACGGTACCAGCGACAGCTTGAACGCCAGACCGATCAGCATCATGCCCAGGCCCAGTTGCGCCAGCGAGCTTGGCAGGCCGGTCGCGGCCAGGGCCTGACCGATGCCGACGAAGCTCAGCGAACCCGAGTCGGCGTACAGCAGCGCCATACCGAACAGCAGGAACGCGGAACCGGCGGCCGACAGCACCATGTACTTGATGCCGGCTTCCAGCGAACGCTTGTTGAAGAAGGCGTAGGCCACCAGACCGTAGACCGGCACCGACAGCAGTTCCAGACCGATGAACAAGCCGGCCAGGTGCTGCGCGCTGACCAGAACCAGGCCACCGGCGGCAGCCATCAGGATCAGCAGGTACAGTTCTTCACGGTTGCCCGGGTAACCCGAACCGCCATCGCCGAGGTAGGCGTGGGCGAGGGTGACGCAAGCGAGGGTGGCGACCAGGATCAGCGCCATGTACAGGCAGGCAAAGGTGTCGATCTGTAGCAATGGAGTCACGGCCAGAGGCGCGACTTTCAGCGCTGGCAGGATCGACAGCAAGGCCAGGTTCAGACCTGCCACCGAAATCAGGAAGGTCTGCGAGTGGTTGCGGCGCCAGGCGATTGCCAGCATCACCACGATAATGGTGAGGCTGGTGATCAACAGTGGCGCAAGCGCAATAAAGTGTTGAATCGTGAATTCCATAGCGCTCTTACCGGGCCGAAGCGAGTTGAGTGAAGGCGGTGCCGAGCCACTGCTGCACGCCATGCATCGTGGCGGCAGAAGTGTCGAGGAACGGTTGCGGGTAGACGCCGAGGTAAATCAGCAGTACCGCAAGGCCCAGCACCATGATCAGTTCGCGACCGTCCATGCCGTGCAGGATCGAATCCGATTTGGACGGACCGAAGTAAGCGCGGTGGATCATGATCAGCGAGTAGACCGAACCGAACACCAGACCGGAGGTGGCAATCGCGGTGATCCATGGAGCACTGGCGAACGTACCGATCAGGATCAGGAACTCGCCGACGAAGTTACCGGTGCCCGGCAGACCCAGAGAGGCGGCTGCGAAGAACAGGCTGATCGCCGGCAGGTAAGCGATACGCGACCACAGACCGCCCATCTCACGCATGTCACGAGTATGCAGACGCTCGTACAGCTGACCGCTGAGGATAAACAGTGCCGCCGCCGACAGACCGTGCGCCAGCATCTGGATCACGGCACCTTGCAGCGCCAGTTGGCTGCCGGAGTAGATGCCGATCAGTACGAAGCCCATGTGGGAAACGGACGAGAAGGCGATCAGACGCTTGATGTCGGTTTGTGCGAACGCCAGGAACGCACCGTAGAAGATCCCGATCAGACCGAGGGTCATGGCGATCGGCGCGAATTCGGCCGAGGCGTTCGGGAACAGCGGCAGGGCGAAACGCAGCAGACCGTAGGCCGCGGTTTTCAGCAAGATACCGGCGAGGTCGACGGAACCTGCAGTCGGCGCCTGGGCGTGAGCGTCAGGCAGCCAGGAGTGGAACGGAACCACTGGCAGCTTGACCGCGAAGGCGATGAAGAAGCCGAGCATCAGGATGTACTCGGTGGTCATCGACATCTTGGTCTTCAACAGATCGGCGTAGTTGAAGGTGATCACGCCGGTGCTGTTGTAGTTGACCAGGACCAGACCGAGGATCGCCACCAGCATGATCAGGCCGGAAGCCTGAGTGAAGATGAAGAACTTGGTCGCTGCGTAGATCCGGGTTTTCTTGCCGTCCGAAGAACTGTGACCCCAGAGCGCGATGAGGAAGTACATCGGCACCAGCATCATTTCCCAGAAGAAGAAGAACATGAACAGGTCGAGGGCGAGGAACACGCCGACAACGCCGCCCAGGATCCACATCAGGTTCAGGTGGAAGAAGCCAACGTGACGCTGAATCTCTTTCCACGAGCAGAGTACCGACAGGATACCCAGCAGACCGGTCAGCAGGATCATCAGCAGCGACAGGCCGTCGAGGGCCAGGTGCACGTTGATGCCGAAGCGCTGGATCCAGACGTGCTTGAACTCAAGCGCCCAGGTCGGATCGGCGCCAGGCGCCGGAGCAAATGAATAGTCACCGTGGGCCCACAGCCAGAGGCCGAGGGCGAGTTCCAGGGTCATGGTCAACAGCGCAATCCAGCGGGGGAGGGTAGCGCCGAAGCGCTCACCCATCCAGCACAGCAGGCCGCCGATGAAGGGGATCAGGATTAGCCAAGGCAGAATCATGACGGGCTCGTTTCCTTTCGCAAATTCGCAAGGTTCATATCAGACCGCTACCAGCACGACAGCGCCGATGACCAACACGGCACCAGCAGCCATCGAAGCAGCGTACCAACGCAGTTGACCGGTTTCGGTACGGCTCAGGGCGGTGTGACCACCCTTGGCCATGCGCGGGATCAGACCGATGGTCTGGTCGAGCGGGTCTTTGCGCAGCATGTGGCTGATCGCAAGGTACGGCTTCACGAACAGTTTGTCGTAGATCCAGTCGAAGCCCCAGGCAGCGAACCACCAGGCCGAAAGGAGACGGCCGATGCCGCTGTTGGCGATCGCGGTCACGAAGCGACGCTTGCCGAGGAACAGCAGGGCCGCCAGCAGGATACCGGCCAGAGCGATGGCGCCCGAGGCGATTTCCAGACTGTGCTTGGCTTCGCCACCGGCATGGCCAACGCTCTCAGGCAGTACGCCGTGCAGCGGTGGAACGATCATGGCGCCGACGAAGGTCGACAGCACGATCAGCACCGACAGCGGCAGCCAGTGAGCGATGCCGTGACCGGCGTGGGCTTCGGTCTTGGCTTCACCATGGAACGCGATGAAGATCAGGCGGAAGGTGTACAGCGACGTCATGAATGCGCCGACCAGACCTGCGTAAAGCAGACCGTGGTTGCCGCTGGCGAACGCTTCCCAGAGGATTTCGTCCTTGGAGTAGAAACCTGCGGTCACCAGCGGCAGGGCGGCCAGAGCGGCACCACCGACGATGAAGCTGGCGTAGGCCAGCGGCAGTTTCTTCCACAGGCCGCCCATCTTGAAGATGTTCTGCTCGTGGTGGCAGGCAACGATCACCGCACCGGAAGCAAGGAACAACAGGGCCTTGAAGAAGGCGTGGGTCATCAGGTGGAAGATCGCGCCTTCCCAGGCGCCAACGCCCAGCGCCAGGAACATGTAGCCGATCTGGCTCATGGTCGAGTAGGCGAGGATACGTTTGATGTCGGTTTGTACCAGTGCGGCGAAACCGGCCAGAACCAGGGTCACACCACCGACGATGCCGACCAGGTGCAGGATATCCGGCGCCAGGGCGAACAGACCGTGGGTGCGGGCGATCAGGTAGACACCGGCAGTCACCATGGTTGCGGCGTGGATCAGTGCCGAAACCGGGGTAGGGCCGGCCATCGCGTCCGCAAGCCAGGTTTGCAGCGGCAGTTGCGCCGATTTACCGACCGCACCACCCAGCAGCATCAGGGTGGCCAGCACGATCCAGAAATCGCCGACCTTGAAGTGCTCAGGCGCTTTCACCAGCAGTTCCTGGACGTTCAGCGTGCCCAGTTGCTGGAACAGGATGAACAGGCCGATCGCCATGAACACGTCGCCGATACGGGTGACGATGAAGGCTTTGAGTGCGGCGTTACCGTTGTTGCGGTTGCTGTAGTAGAAACCGATCAACAGGTACGAGCACAGGCCCACGCCTTCCCAACCGAAGTAGATGAACAGCAGGTTATCGCCGAGGATCAGGAACAGCATGCTGGCGATGAACAGGTTGGTGTACGAGAAGAAGCGCGAGTAACCGTCTTCGCCACGCATGTACCACGATGCAAACAGGTGGATCAGGAAGCCGACACCGACGACCACACCGAGCATGGTCACGGACAGACCATCCAGGTACAGCGCGAAGTTAGGCTGGAAGCCTTCCACCGACATCCAGCGCCACAGCACCTGGGTGTAGACGCCACCTTCCGGTGGCGCGACGTTGAATTGCCAGATCACGTAGGCCGCGACGATGGCAGACAGGCCGATGGAGCCGACACCGATCAGCGCCGACAGGTTTTCCGAGAAGCGGCCGCGCGAAAACGACAGCAACAGGAACCCGATCAGAGGGAATACGAAAGTCAGAAAGAGTAGGTTCATCCGCGCATCTCACTGGCAGCGTCGATATCGAGCGTGTGGAAGCGGCGATACAGTTGCAGCAGGATCGCCAGGCCAATACTGGCTTCGGCGGCTGCAAGGCTGATCACCAGGATGAACATGATCTGTCCATCCGGTTGCGCCCAGCGGGCGCCCGCAACGATGAAGGCCAGTGCAGAGGCGTTCATCATCACTTCCAGACTCATCAACACGAACAAAATGTTGCGGCGGACCATCAGGCCGACCAGACCAAGGCAGAACAGGATGCCGGCGACGGCCAGACCATGTTCGAGAGGGATAGCAGGCATGTCTTACTCCTTCGCCTCGTTACGGCCCAAATGGAACGCCGTGACGGCTGCAGCGAGCAGCAGCATCGAGGCGAGTTCGACCACCAGCAGATACGGACCGAACAGGCTGATGCCCACGGCTTTTGCATCGACGGTGGTGTGGCCGATGGCCTGACCGCTCTGGTGAGCGAACAGCACATACAGCAGTTCGGCCAGCAGCAGGGCGGCGAGAATCACCGGCCCCGCCCAGATCCCGGGCTTGAGCCAAGTGCGTTCCTGCTGCACCGAGGCCGGGCCCAGGTTCAGCATCATCACCACGAACACGAACAGCACCATGATGGCGCCAGCGTAGGCGATCACTTCCAGCACGCCGGCGAACGGAGCGCCGAGTGCGAAGAAGGTCATGGCCACGGCGATCAACGAAATGATCAGGTAGAGCAGGGCGTGCACAGGATTGGTGTTGGTGACCACACGCAGTGTGGACACAACAGCGATACCCGATGCGAAATAGAAAGCGAATTCCATCGTTCTTCCTTAAGGCAGCAAGCTCTTCACGTTGATCGGCTCGGCTTCGTTTTGTGCGGCGCCTTTCGGCTTGCCCGCAACGGCCATACCTGCAACACGATAGAAGTTGTAATCAGGGTTTTTGCCGGGGCCGGAGATCAAAAGATCTTCTTTCTCGTACACCAGGTCCTGACGTTTGAACTCGGCCATCTCGAAATCCGGGGTCAGCTGGATCGCGGTGGTCGGGCAGGCTTCCTCGCAGAGACCGCAGAAAATGCAGCGCGAGAAGTTGATACGGAAGAAGTCCGGGTACCAGCGACCGTCTTCGGTTTCAGCTTTCTGCAGCGAGATGCAACCCACCGGGCAGGCCACGGCGCACAGGTTGCAAGCCACGCAGCGTTCTTCGCCATCGGGGTCGCGGGTCAAGACGATGCGACCACGGTAGCGTGGTGGCAGGTAGACCGGCTCTTCCGGGTATTGCAGGGTGTCGCGCTTGCGAAAGCCATGGCCGAAGACCATGACCAGGCTGCGCAACTGGGTACCGGTACCCTTAACGATGTCGCCAATATATTTGAACATGGGTCAAATCCTCACTGAACCGCAACCGCAGGCGTGTTCCACAACACGATTGCAGCGGTCACCAGCAAATTGATCAGGGTCAGTGGCAGGCAGAATTTCCAGCTGAAATCCATCACCTGGTCATAACGCGGACGCGGGATGGAAGCGCGCAGCAGGATGAACAGCATGATGAAGAACGCGGTCTTCAGTGCGAACCAGACGAAGGACAGTTGCGGCAGGATGCCGAACGGACCGTGCCAGCCACCGAAGAACAGGGTGACCAGCAGCGCCGAGATCAGGATGATGCCGATGTATTCACCGACGAAGAACATGCCCCATTTCATACCGGCGTATTCAATGTGGTAACCGTCGGCCAGTTCCTGTTCCGCTTCCGGCTGGTCGAACGGGTGACGGTGAGTCACGGCCACGCCAGCGATGAAGAAGGTACAGAAGCCAAAGAACTGCGGAATGATGAACCACAGGTTCTGCGCCTGGTACTCGACGATGTCGCGCATGTTGAACGAGCCGACCTGCACCACGATGCCCATCAGGGCCAGGCCCATGAACACTTCGTAGGACACGGTCTGCGCCGAGGCACGCAAGCTGCCGAGAAGGGCGAACTTGTTGTTACTCGACCAGCCGGCGAACAGCACCGCGTAGACCGACAAACCAGCCATGGCGAAGAAGAACAGCAGGCCGATGTTCAGATCCGCCACGCCCCAGGTCGGGGTGATCGGGATGATCGCGAACGCGATCAGCAGGGCAGACATGGCCACCACCGGCGCCAGGGTGAAGATCACCTTGTCGGCAAACGGCGGGGTCCAGTCTTCCTTGAAGAACATCTTCAGCATGTCGGCTGCGATCTGGAACATGCCGAACGGACCAACGCGGTTCGGACCGTAACGGTCCTGCCACCAGCCCAGCAGGCGACGCTCGACAAAGCTGAGCAACGCGCCTGCGACCACCACGGCCAGCAGGATCACGATGGCCTTGATGACCGTCAGGATCACATCGATCACTTCAGGGGTGAACCAGGTCATTGCGCTGCCTCCTGCAGACCATCAACGGTTTGGCCGAAAATCGCCGGCGGAATGCCTGCCAGACCGGCCGGCAGTGCAACCAGGCCAGCGCCCAGCTCTTCATTGATGCGCAGCGGAAGACGCAGGGTCTGGCCGGCAACATTGAGGCTCAGCAGTGCGCCGTCGTTGACGCCCAGGCGATCCGCTTCGGACTTGGCCAGTGCAACGTAGGCAGCCGGGATGCGTTCCTGGACCGGAGCGGCTTTCGACGAGTTCTCGTCGCTGCCGAACAGGTGATAGAACGGCACGGCTTGCCAGGTGCCCTGGGCCGGGTTGAACGCGCGCGGAACACTGGTGAACCAGTTCAGCGAATCACCGGTGCTTTCGATCAGGCGGGTGCCCGGATCGCCAGCGCGCAGGTGACCACCGACTTCGTCCTGGAACTTGTTCCAGGCTTGCGGCGAGTTCCAGCCCGGCGACCAGGCGAACGGCACTTGCTGACGCGGTTCGGCGGAGCCCGAGTAACCTTCCATCGAGAAGGCGAACGCGGTGTCCTTGTCTTGCGGGGTACGTGGTTCGTGAACGCTGATGTCGGCGCGCATCGCGGTGCGACCGGAATAACGCAGCGGCTCACGGGCCAGTTTCAGACCCTTGATGCGGAACGAGGCGGACGGTGCGGCGTCGACGATACGGGCCAGTTGCGTGGTGCTCGAAGCAACGGCAGCGGTCACGTGGTCGAGTTGCGTCCAGTCGATCGGCTGGTTCAGCAGGGTGGCGCGCAGGGCGTGCAGCCAGCGCCAGCCTTCGTGGACCAGAATGCTCGCGTCCATGTATTGCGGGTCGAAAACCTGGAAGAAGCGCTGGGCGCGACCTTCCTGGCTGACCAGCGTACCGTCGCCTTCAGCGAAGCTGGCGGCTGGCAGAACCAGATGCGCGCGATCGCTGGTGGCGGTCTTCTGATGGTCGGCAACGATCACTACTTTCGCAGCGTTCAGTGCCGCATCGACCTTGGCCTTGGCGGTACGGGTGTACAGATCGTTTTCCAGCACGACGATGGCGTCGGCTTTGCCGTCGATGACCGCTTGCAGCGCAGCATCAACCGACTCGCCACCGAGCATGGCCAGGCCGAGGCTGTTGGCTTCCGGCACGATCAGGCTGATCGAACCGTTCTTCTCGCGCAGCTTCAGGGCCTTGGCGATGTTTGCAGCGGCTTCGATCAAGGCTTTGGAGCCCAGCGAAGTACCGGCGATGATCAGCGGGCGCTTGGCGGCGAGCAGGGCGTCGGCGATGCGCTTGGCCAGTTCCAGGGCTTCGGCGTCCAGACCTTCAACGGCCGGTGCGCTGGCGTCCAGGGCGTGAGCTACGGCGAAACCGATGCGGGCCAGATCGTCTGGAGCGGCGTGTACACACTCTTCGGCGATGTCGTCGAGCTTGGTTTCAGCCAGACTGGCGATGAACAGCGGGTTCAGCTCGTGCTGACCGATGTTCTTCACCGCAGCGTCGAGCCAAGGCTGAACGCGCATGGCTTCGGCCATGTCTTCGGCCTTGCCTTTGACCGACTGACGCAGGGCCAGGGCCATGCGGGCGGCGGTCTGGGTCAGGTCTTCACCGAGGACGAACACGGCGTCGTGATCTTCGATGTCGCGCATGTTCGGCACTGGCAGCGGGCTGTCTTTCAGCACTTGCAGGACCAGACGGATGCGTTCCAGCTCGGAGGCCTCGATACCGGAGTAGAAGTGCTCGGCGCCCACCAGTTCACGCAACGCGTAGTTGCTTTCGAGGCTGGCACGCGGCGAACCGATACCGACGATGTTACGACCGCGCAGCAGGTCGGCGGCTTTGTCCAGCGCAGCATCCAGCCCAAGCTTGGTGCCGTCGGCCAGCAGTGGCTGACGTGGACGGTCGGTGCGGTTGACGTAGCCATAACCGAAACGGCCACGGTCGCACAGGAAGTACTGGTTCACCGAACCGTTGTAACGGTTTTCGATGCGACGCAGTTCGCCGTAACGCTCGCCCGGGGAGATGTTGCAACCGCTCGAGCAGCCATGGCAGATGCTCGGCGAGAACTGCATGTCCCACTTGCGGTTGTAGCGCTCGGAGTGAGTCTTGTCGGTGAACACACCGGTCGGGCAGACCTCGGTGAGGTTGCCGGAGAACTCGCTTTCGAGGGTGCCGTCTTCAACGCGACCGAAGTACACGTTGTCGTGGGCGCCGAACACACCGAGGTCGGTGCCGCCGGCGTAGTCCTTGTAGAAACGCACGCAGCGGTAGCAGGCGATGCAGCGGTTCATTTCGTGGGAAATGAACGGGCCCAGTTGCTGGTTCTGGTGGGTGCGTTTGGTGAAGCGATAACGGCGCTCGTTGTGGCCGGTCATCACGGTCATGTCTTGCAGGTGGCAGTGACCGCCTTCCTCGCACACAGGGCAGTCGTGCGGGTGGTTGGTCATCAGCCATTCGACGACACTGGCGCGGAACGCCTTGGATTCTTCATCGTCGATGGAGATCCAGGTGTTGTCGGTGGCAGGGGTCATGCAGGACATGACGATGCGACCACGGGTGTCGTTCTCGTCGGTGTACTGCTTGACCGCGCACTGGCGGCAGGCCCCGACGCTACCAAGCGCGGGGTGCCAGCAGAAATAAGGGATGTCGAGGCCCAGCGACAGACATGCCTGTAACAGGTTGTCTGCCCCGTCGACTTCGAGCGCTTTGCCGTCTACGTGGATAGTGGCCATGGTTCAAAGGTCTTCGTTGGCCCGGTGTCAGCGGGCGTGGCTAATGGAATCTTGTTATCCGTCCGAATCCAGTCAGCCCCGAAAGGCGTCATCGGACGAAAGGCGAAGGGCACGGACCCTTCGCCTTTTTTAAGCGTTTACGCGCCGACTACGATCGGCTTCGCCAGAGGCGGGACGGCGGCGCTTGCAGGCGCGATACCGGCTTCGAACTCTGGACGGAAGTATTTGATGGCACTGCCCAACGGCTCCACGGCACCCGGTGCGTGAGCACAGAAGGTCTTGCCCGGGCCGAGGAAGTTGACCAGACCCAGCAGGGTCTCGATGTCGCCTGGCTGGCCGCGACCTTGTTCGATCGCCATCAGCAGCTTGACGCTCCATGGCAAACCATCACGGCAAGGGGTGCAGAAACCACAGGATTCGCGAGCGAAGAACTGCTCCATGTTGCGCAGCAGGGACACCATGTTGACGCTGTCGTCCACCGCCATGGCCAGGCCGGTACCCATACGGGTGCCAACCTTGGCGATGCCGCCGGCGTACATTTGTGCGTCGAGGTGTTCAGGCAACAGGAAACCGGTACCGGCGCCGCCTGGCTGCCAGGCTTTCAGCTTGAAGCCGTCGCGCATGCCGCCGGCGTAGTCTTCGAACAGTTCGCGACCGGTCACGCCGAATGGCAGTTCCCACAGGCCAGGGTTCTTGACCTTGCCGGAGAAGCCCATGAGCTTGGTGCCCATGTCTTCGCTGCCGTCGCGGGCCAACGATTTGTACCAGTCCACGCCGTCGGCGATGATCGCCGGCACGTTGCACAGGGTTTCAACGTTGTTCACGCAGGTCGGCTTGCCCCACACGCCAACGGCGGCAGGGAAGGGCGGCTTGGAGCGCGGGTTGGCGCGGCGGCCTTCGAGGGAGTTGATCAGTGCGGTTTCTTCACCGCAGATGTAACGCCCGGCGCCGGTGTGGACGAACAGCTCGAAATCGAAGCCGCTGCCCAGGATGTTCTTGCCCAGCAGGCCGGCAGCCTTGGCTTCTTCCACGGCACGGTTCAGGTGCTTGGCGGCGGTGGTGTACTCGCCACGCAGGAAGATATAGCCACGGTAGGTTTTCAGCGCGCGGGCACTGATCAGCATGCCTTCGATCAGCAGATGGGGCAGTTGCTCCATCAGCATGCGGTCTTTCCAGGTGTTCGGCTCCATTTCATCCGCGTTGCACAGCAGGTAGCGGATGTTGATGGATTCGTCCTTTGGCATCAGGCCCCACTTCACGCCAGTGGGGAAGCCTGCACCGCCGCGACCTTTGAGGCCGGCGTCTTTCACGGTCTGGACGATGGCGTCCTGATCCATGTCGGCGAAGGCTTTGCGCGCAGCGGCGTAACCGTTCTTGGCCTGGTACTCGTCGAGCCACACGGCTTCGCCGTCGTCACGCAGGCGCCAGGTCAGCGGGTGAGTCTCGGCCGAACGCTGGATGCGGTTGGCAGGACCGAAAGAGGTCAGGGTCATACGTAGCCCTCGAGCAGTTTGGCGACGCCGGCAGGCTGGACATCGCCAAAGGTGTCGTCATCGATCATCAGCGCCGGTGCCTTGTCGCAGTTGCCGAGGCAGCAGACCGGCAGCAGGGTGAAGCGACCGTCGGCGGTGGTCTGGCCCAGGCCGATACCCAGGTTGTTCTGGATCTCGCTGACCACCGACTCGTGGCCACCGATGTAGCAGACCATGCTGTCGCAGACGCGAATGATGTGACGGCCGACCGGCTGACGGAAGATCTGGCTGTAGAACGTGGCCACGCCTTCAACGTCGCTGGCCGGGATGCCGAGGATCTCGCCGATGGCGTACAGAGCGCCGTCCGGCACCCAGCCGCGCTCTTTCTGAACGATCTTCAGGGCTTCGATCGACGCCGCGCGCGGGTCTTCGTAGTGATGCAGCTCGTGCTCGATGGCCGAGCGCTCGGTTTCACTCAAGGTGAAACGGTCTGTCTGGATAAGCGTGCTGTTCATGCTTAGCGGTCCACGTCGGCCATAACGAAATCGATACTACCCAGGTACGCAATCAGGTCCGCGACCATGCTGCCTTTGATCACCGAAGGGATCTGTTGCAGATGCGGGAAGCTCGGAGTACGGATCCGGGTACGGTAGCTCATGGTGCCGCCGTCGCTCGTCAGGTAATAACTGTTGATGCCCTTGGTCGCTTCGATCATCTGGAAGGATTCGTTGGCCGGCATGACCGGGCCCCACGAAACCTGCAGGAAGTGCGTGATCAAGGTTTCGATGTGCTGCAGCGTGCGCTCTTTCGGCGGCGGCGTGGTCAGCGGGTGATCCGCCTTGTACGGGCCTTCCGGCATGTTGCGCAGGCACTGGTCGATGATCTTGACGCTCTGGCGCATCTCTTCGACGCGAACCATGCAGCGGTCGTAGGCATCGCCGTTGGCAGCCAGCGGTACTTCGAACTCGAAGTTCTCGTAGCCGGAGTACGGACGCGCTTTACGCAGGTCGAAGTCGCAACCGGTGGAACGCAGGCCGGCACCGGTGACGCCCCATTCCAGGGCCTCTTTGGTGTTGTACTGGGCAACGCCGATGGTACGACCCTTGAGGATGCTGTTCTGCAGGGCAGCCTTGGTGTATTCGTCGAGGCGCTTTGGCAGCCATTCAACGAAGTCCTTCACCAGTTTTTCCCAGCCGCGTGGCAGGTCGTGGGCGACGCCACCGATGCGGTACCAGGCCGGGTGCAGACGGAAACCGGTGATGGCTTCGATCACCGTGTAGGCCTTCTGGCGGTCGGTGAAGGTGAAGAACACCGGGGTCATGGCGCCGACGTCCTGGATGTAGGTACCCAGGAACAGCAGGTGGCTGGTGATACGGAAGAACTCGGCCATCATGATGCGGATGACGTCGACCTTCTCTGGCACCTTGATGCCGGCCAGCTTCTCGACCGAGAGCACGTACGGCAGGTTGTTCATCACGCCGCCGAGGTAGTCGATACGGTCGGTGTAAGGAATGAAGCTGTGCCAGGACTGACGCTCGGCCATTTTCTCGGCACCACGGTGGTGGTAACCGATGTCCGGAACGCAGTCGACGATCTCTTCACCGTCCAGTTGCAGGATGATGCGGAAGGCACCGTGAGCCGAAGGGTGGTTCGGACCCAGGTTGAGGAACATGTAGTCCTCGTTCGCCCCGGAACGCTTCATGCCCCAGTCTTCAGGACGGAAACGCGCGGCTTCTTCCTCAAGCTGTTGCTTGGCCAGGTTCAGGCTGAACGGATCGAATTCGGTGGCGCGCGCCGGGAAGTCCTTGCGCAGCGGGTGACCTTCCCAGGTCGGCGGCATCATGATGCGCGACAGGTGCGGGTGACCTTTGAAGTCGATGCCGTACATGTCCCAGACTTCACGCTCGTACCAGTTGGCGTTCGGCCAGATGCTGGTGACGGTCGGCAAGCTGAGGTCGCTCTCGGACAAGGCGACCTTGATCATCACGTCACTATTACGTTCCAGCGACATGAGGTGATAGAACACGGTGAAATCGGCACCGCTCGGCAGCCCTTGACGCTTGGTGCGCAGACGCTCGTCCACGCCGTGCAGGTCATAGAGCATGACGTACGGCTTGGGCAGGTTGCGCAGGAAGGTCAGGACTTCGACGAGCTTGGCGCGCGCCACCCACAGCACCGGCATGCCGGTGCGGGTCGGCTGAGCGGTGAACGCTTCGGCGCCAAAACGGTTGTTCAGTTCGACGACCACATCCTGGTCGTCTGCCTTATAAGGCGGGATGTACAGAGCACTGCCTGTAGTCATGGTTATTTTTTCGCTTTCGGTCAACGTAAAGAATGAAGCCAGCTTCTCGTTTCTTTGAAACAGACTGGATCAGACTTCGTCAGGGCTGCGCAGGTTGGTGACTGCGATTCGCTGTTCGCGGCGCTGTTCCTTCTGCGAAGGCATGTCGGCGCGATAAACGCCTTGATCGCCAACGACCCAGGAAAGTGGGCGACGCTCCTGGCCAATGGATTCCTGCAACAGCATCAAGCCTTGCAGAAATGCTTCTGGACGGGGCGGGCAGCCAGGTACGTAGACGTCAACGGGCAGGAACTTGTCCACCCCCTGAACCACGGAGTAGATGTCGTACATGCCGCCGGAGTTGGCGCACGAACCCATCGAGATCACCCACTTGGGCTCGAGCATCTGCTCGTACAGGCGCTGAATGATCGGCGCCATCTTGATGAAGCAGGTCCCGGCGATAACCATGAAGTCGGCCTGACGCGGTGATGCCCGGATAACTTCGGCGCCGAAGCGCGCGATGTCGTGGGGCGCCGTGAAGGCGGTGGTCATTTCCACGTAGCAGCACGACAGACCGAAGTTGTACGGCCACAGGGAGTTCTTACGTCCCCAGTTGACCGCGCCACTCAGCACGTCTTCCAGCTTGCCCATGAAAATGTTTTTGTGGACTTGATCTTCTAACGGATCGGAAACGGTTTCCCGCTGGCCGATCGGATACTGCTCGTTAGGAGCATCGGGGTCGATTCTGGTGAGATTGTATTGCATTGCCAAAGCCTCATTGTTTCAGCTTCGCCTGCCGCTTGCGACGAGCTTCCGGAGCCCAGTCAAGGGCGCCCACTCGGAACAGGTAGACAAGACCTGCCAACAGAATTGCTATGAAAACGAGAGCTTCGACGAATCCGGTCCAGCCGCTTTCGCGGACGGACACAGACCATGCAAAGAGAAAGAGGGCTTCGATATCGAAGATCACGAACAGCATCGCGACCAGATAGAATTTGGCTGAGAGCCGCAAGCGGGCGCCACCGGTAGGTAGCATGCCGGACTCGAACGGTTCGTTTTTGCTGCGGCCCCAGGCTTTTGACCCGAGGAGGCTGGAGACGCCGAGCATGAAGGCACACAGGCCGACTACACCCAGAAGGAAAATGGCAAAGCCCCAGTTGTGGGCCATGAGTCCTGTCGCTTCGGGCATGCTGGAAATCCTTAACAGAGAGCAAAGGTCTCTGAGCTTGATAAAGAAATAAGGCAGTGACGATATGTCGCAGCAATCAATCGCGCTGATTTTATGGCTAAACACCCTGCAAGTAAAATTCCTATAGCGAAATTATTTATTGGAATAAGGACATAGCGCACCTCGAAGGGCCCGCAGCCCATGCGTTGCGGGCATTAGCCGGGATTTCACGAATTATGTTTTGTAGGAAATGTAACGAACATAGTTGCCGCTAAATGATAATTGATATCGTTTGGAGTGGTTTGGTAACTGTTTAACGGGTCAGTAGTTGGGAAGTTGTCTTATATGCGCGTTACTGCAAGTAGCGGCGGCGCCCGTTTTAGCCGATTTTTGCGATGCGGATACCGCTCTGGATCAATGTTTTGCCTGACAGGTTGTGCCAATTCCTGAGGCGCCCGGAAAACCGCAGGCAAAAAAACGCCCCGAACCAGTCGGGGCGTCAGTTTTTCGGCAATGCGGTTAGCTTTCTATCTATACGGTCCGCAAAGGCCGTTCGTTCAGGCGAAGTCGATCAGTGGAACTGTTCTTCTTCGGTCGAACCGGTCAGCGCGGTCACCGAGGACGTGCCGCCCTGGATCACGGTGGTCATGTCGTCGAAGTAGCCAGTGCCCACTTCCTGCTGGTGAGCCACGAAGGTGTAACCCTTGGCGGCGTCAGCGAATTCCTGCTCTTGCAGCTTAACGTAGGCAGTCATGTCGTTGCGGGCGTAGTCGTGCGCCAGGTTGAACATGCTGTGCCACATGTTGTGAATGCCGGCCAGGGTGATGAACTGGTGCTTGTAACCCATGGCGGACAGTTCGCGCTGGAACTTGGCGATGGTCGCGTCGTCCAGGTTTTTCTTCCAGTTGAAGGAAGGCGAGCAGTTGTACGACAGGATCTGGTCCGGGTATTCCTTCTTGATCGCTTCGGCGAAACGACGGGCTTCGTCCAGGTCCGGCTTGGCGGTTTCGCACCAGATCAGGTCGGCGTACGGCGCGTAGGCCAGGCCACGGGCGATTGCCTGGTCCAGACCGGCACGAACCTTGTAGAAACCTTCCTGAGTACGATCGCCGGTTACGAACGGCTTGTCGTACGGGTCGCAATCGGAAGTCAGCAGGTCGGCAGCGTTGGCGTCGGTACGGGCCAGGATGATGGTCGGTACACCGGCAACGTCGGCAGCCAGACGAGCAGCGGTCAGCTTCTGTACGGCTTCCTGGGTTGGAACCAGAACCTTGCCGCCCATGTGGCCGCATTTCTTCACGGAAGCCAGCTGGTCTTCGAAGTGAACGCCGGCGGCGCCTGCTTCGATCATGCTCTTCATCAGCTCGTAGGCGTTCAGTACGCCGCCGAAACCGGCTTCGGCGTCAGCCACGATTGGCGCGAAGTAGTCGATGTAGCCATCGTCGCCCGGGTTCTTGCCGGCTTTCCACTGGATCTGGTCGGCACGACGGAACGAGTTGTTGATGCGCTTGACCACGGTTGGAACCGAGTCCACCGGGTACAGCGACTGGTCCGGGTACATCGATTCGGCGGAGTTGTTGTCCGCAGCGACTTGCCAGCCCGACAGGTAGATCGCCTGGATACCGGCTTTGACCTGCTGCACAGCCTGGCCGCCGGTCAGGGCGCCCATGCAGTTGACGAAATCTTTCTCTGGGCGGAAGGACGGCTTGGCACCCTGGGTGACCAGGTTCCACAGTTTTTCGGCGCCCATTTTTGCAAAGGTGTGCTCTGGTTGAACCGAGCCACGCAGACGGACGACGTCAGCAGCGGAGTAATTGCGAGTCACGCCTTTCCAGCGCGGGTTTTCAGCCCAGTCTTTTTCAAGGGCTGCAATTTGCTGTTCGCGTGTCAGTGCCATGGAGATAAACCTCGTCGCGTCTTTATGAAAAGTTGTTCTGCGGTGGAAAATTCCTTGCGCTCGCTGACCAGAAGCTTAGGTGGTCAGGTCGGGTTCGGCGGGGCAGGCGACGGGATGAACGATGGGCTCGAGGGGAAGTGAGCAGGTAAAGGCGAACTGGCGGGCGCATTCGGGCGTCGTGGGCCTTTATACGAACTACAGTGTAAAGCCGGGTTACCTAATTACGCTTCCGTCCCTCGGGACAACTTCGTTCCAGTCGGCAACCTCGTCAAACACACCTTGTGGGCGGTACAGACACGAAACGGCTCGCGGGGATGGTTGCGAGCATCGCTTCGAAGGCCCTTGCCAGGGCCTCTGATTAGCGGGAGCGAGGCCATCATGCCTTCGCTTTTTTGGCTCGTCAAACGTTTTGTAGTGCTTTTTTTCAAGCACTACATCTTTCGTCTAATACGACTAATCAGTCAGTTTTTGGTGCTTTAGTCCAACGTGTCGACTTTCACCCGCAACGTCATGTCATCCCGGCCTTGAGTCGAGTAGCTGCGGGCCAGGCCCTGTTTGTCGGCCTGGGTCTGGCGGTTCACGCCGGCGAGGGTGATCCATTCGCCCAGGCGTCCGGTGACGGTTGTGTCGGTGCTTTGCACGTTCACTACATCGGGACGTTCCTGGCTCATGCGGTCACGGTTGGTACTGATGGCCAGGTGAACGGTTTCGCCGGTGACGCTGGCGGTGACGTAAAAGCCCTGTGTGACGTTGCGATATTGAGTCTGGCTGCTGTAATCGCCGTAGGAGTTGGTCTGGCTGCTGGTGATCGGCACGCTCTGGCCAACCTGGATCAGCGCCGGTGCGCCTTCGCTGGCCTGGATCTGCTGAATGCCGCCGTCACGGCTGGCAGTGCTGCGGCTGATGATCCGGGTTTGAGCGCCGTTGACCGAATAACCTTCATCGCCACGGCCGTTGTTTTCGTTGGTGTCGACCGTGATCAGCAGGCGCTTGGGCGCGGTGTCGAGCTGCGAGAGCAGGTCCTTGAGTTCTTCGATCTTGCCGGGTTCGGCCTTGACGATCAGTTGGTTGCCATAAGCGCTGACCTGGCCGTCCTTGCCAAGGAAGTCCTGAGCCACCGGCAGCATGTCGGCGCTGGTGTGGTACTTGAGGGGCACGATTTCTGTGGCTGCCATCACCGAAAAACTGCAGCCGAGCAGCAGGGTGGTGAGCAGGGTGCGTAGGGACATGTCCGTTATCTCCGCTTTCGAAAGGCTAGATATTGCCAGTTTGTCGGCCCGGGGTGGGGCAAGTTGAATCGTAGACAGCAAAACGCCCCGGCATCGTGAGATGGCGGGGCGTTTTACGTGATCGTTCCCACGCTCCGCGTGGGAATGCAGCCAGTGACGCTCTGCGTCACATGCCGCAAGGGACGCGGAGCGTCCCGAGAGGCATTCCCACGCAGAGCGTGGGAACGATCGGCGCCTCGGTCTTAAGCTGAGTGACGAACCATGTCGACATGCGGAATCCCTGCTTCCAGGAATTCCTCGCTGACCAGGTTGAAACCCAGGCGCTCATAGAACGCCGTGGCCTGCACCTGGGCACTGAGCATCTGCTGCTTCAGGCCCCGTGCTTCCGCTTCGGCAATCACCGCTTGCATCAGCGCATCGCCCACCTTCAGCCCGCGCCAGTCCTTCAGCACCGAAACCCGGCCGACATGTCCATCAGGCAAGAGACGGGCGGTGCCGATCGGGAAGTCGCCTTCGAAAGCCAGGAAATGCACCGCCGTGGCGTCATCGGCGTCCCACTCAAGCTCGGGTGGAACCGATTGTTCGGCAATGAACACCGTTTCGCGAATGCGGCGGATCTCGGCGTTGTCCTTTTGCCAGTCTGCAACACGTACGCGAATCTTATTCATCGTCGGCGAACCCCAGGCTTCCCTGTTTGACCAGTTCGCACAGCAGGCCGCGACCGTCTTCGTCGCTCAGCCAGTCACCGAGGTTGTCGGTGTGCAGGGCGTCGGCGGAGCAGATCAGCTTGAGCAGTTCGCGCAGCTTGCCCGGCAGGTAACGGCTCTGGCCGCTGGCGAACAGCAGCAGGTCGTCATCGACGTCCGACCACGCCAGGCGTGCGCTCGGGTTGCGGATCAGGATGGCGCCATCTTCAAGCGCGCCGAGGAGGTCTTCTTCCCCGACTTCTTCCGGGCCGACCACCAGCTCTGGATAACGCGGCTCGGTCATGTACTGGCCGAACCAGGTCAGCAGCAGGCGTTCGTCGCTCATGTGCTCGGCGAGCAGGGCTTTCAGTCGGCCGAGTGCATCGTGCTGGATCTGATGTGGGTCATCGCTGACCGGTTTGGCATCGGCGTCGGTGTAGCGCTCTTCGTCAGTCAGGAACTGGCTGAGGAAATCGGTGAAGTGGGTCAGCACTTCAGCGGCGCTCGGTGCGCGGAAGCCGACCGAGTAGGTCATGCAGTCATCGACGGCAATGCCGCAGTGAGCCAGTCGCGGCGGCAGGTAGAGCATGTCGCCCGGTTCCAGAACCCACTCTTCGGTCTCGTGGAATTCGGCGAGGATGCGCAGGTCCGCGTGTTGCAGCAACGGGCTTTCGGAGTCGCACATCTGGCCGATTTTCCAGTTGCGCTTGCCGTGGCCTTGCAGCAGGAACACGTCGTAGTTGTCGAAGTGCGGGCCGACGCTGCCACCCGGGGCGGCGAAGCTGATCATCACGTCGTCGACGCGCCAGCTTGGCAGGAAACGGAAGTTTTCCAGCAGCTCGCTGACTTCCGGTACGAACTGATCGACGGCCTGCACCAGCAGAGTCCACTCGCGCTCCGGCAGTTTGCTGAATTCGTCTTCGGCGAACGGGCCGCGACGCAGTTCCCATGGACGCTCGCCGTGTTCGATCACCAGGCGCGATTCAACTTCTTCTTCCAGGGCCAGGCCGGCGAGTTCGTCGGCGTCGATCGGGCTTTCGAAATCAGGAATCGCCTGACGGATCAGCAGTGGTTTTTTCTGCCAGTAATCGCGCATGAATTCGCGCGCCGTAAGACCACCCAGAAGTTGAAGAGGAATATCGGGATTCATATGTAACCTATTGAAAAAAAGCATTTTTCAGACGGGAATAAAAACGCCCGGCGCGGCCGGGCGTCTCAAACGGGTCAAGCAGTCGATCAGATGCGTTTGGCTTGCGCTACAGCGTTGCCGATGTAGTTGGCCGGGGTCAGTTGCTTGAGCTCGGCTTTCGCAGCGGCCGGCATGTCCAGGCCATCGATGAAAGTCTGCAGCGCTTCAGGGCTGATGCCCTTGCCGCGAGTCAGTTCTTTCAGCTTCTCGTACGGATTTTCGATGTTGTAGCGGCGCATCACGGTCTGGATCGGCTCGGCCAGGACTTCCCAGCAAGCGTCCAGATCGGCAGCGATCTTGTCAGCGTTCAGCTCGAGCTTGCTGATGCCTTTGAGGCTCGCTTCGTACGCGATCACGCTGTGGGCGAAGCCGACACCGAGGTTACGCAGAACGGTGGAGTCGGTCAGGTCGCGCTGCCAGCGGGAGATCGGCAGTTTGCTCGCCAGGTGCTGGAACAGCGCGTTGGCGATGCCCAGGTTGCCTTCGGAGTTTTCGAAGTCGATCGGGTTGACCTTGTGCGGCATGGTCGACGAACCGATTTCGCCGGCGATGGTGCGCTGCTTGAAGTAGCCCAGGGAGATGTAGCCCCAGATGTCACGGTCAAAGTCGATCAGGATGGTGTTGAAGCGCGCAATGGCGTCGAACAGCTCGGCGATGTAGTCGTGCGGCTCGATCTGCGTGGTGTACGGGTTGAAGCCCAGACCCAGCTCGTCTTCGATGAAGGCGCGGGCGTTGGCTTCCCAGTCGATCTGCGGGTAGGCCGACAGGTGAGCGTTGTAGTTGCCGACAGCGCCGTTGATCTTGCCCAGCAGCGGAACGGCAGCGACCTGAGCGATCTGACGCTCGAGACGGTAAACCACGTTCGCCAGCTCTTTACCCAGAGTGGTCGGCGAAGCCGGCTGACCGTGGGTGCGCGACAGCATCGGCACGTCGGCGAAGCGGATGGCCAATTCGCGGATGGCATTGGCGGTCTGGCGCATCAGCGGCAGCATCACGTCGTCACGGCCTTCGCGCAGCATCAGGGCGTGGGACAGGTTGTTGATGTCCTCGCTGGTGCAGGCGAAGTGGATGAATTCGCTGACCTTGGCCAGCTCAGGCAGCTTGGCCGCTTGCTCTTTGAGCAGATATTCGATCGCTTTTACGTCGTGGTTGGTGGTGCGCTCGATCTCTTTCACGCGCTCGGCGTGCTCCAGCGAGAAGTTTTCGGCCAATTCATTCAGAACGGCGTTGGCTTCGGCGGAGAAGGCTGGCACTTCCGGGATGCCGGCGTGAGCGGCCAGGCGCTGGAGCCAGCGCACTTCAACCAGAACGCGGGCACGGATCAGACCGTACTCGCTGAAAATTGGGCGCAGGGCCTGGGTTTTGCCGGCGTAGCGGCCGTCAACAGGGGAAACCGCAGTGAGCGAAGAGAGCTGCATGGGGTGTTCTCGGACAGTCGGGCAACGAAATGGGGCGCGTATCATACATGAAAAAATCCGCCGGTCCGTCGCCAACTGACCGGCGTATTACGCGTTACAGACTACAAAGCTTTTGTTGCGCGACGATTTACTCGCTGCGCATCAACGGATACAGCTCTTTGAGCAATTTGCGTCGGCTGACGACCAGCTGCCAGCGATGGCCGCCGAGCTGACGCCACAGGCGTGCCGAACGAATGCCGGCGAGCAGCAGGGCGCGGATCTTCGAGGCATTGCTCGGCTGCTGCAGGTTGCGCATGTCGCCATGCACCTGAATGCGTTGGCGCAGCGTGCTCAGGGTGTCCTGATACAGCGCACCGCAGGCCGCGATCACGTTTTCGTGGGCCGGGCCGAAATGTTCGACCTGCGACTGGATCTGCGGCAAGCGCTTGCCGATCACGTCGAGCATGTCGTTGCGCTTGGCCAGTTGCCGCTCGAGGCCGAGCATCGACAGGGCGTAGCGCAGCGGTTCGCGCTGCAAGGTGCTCGGGTCGCGCTCGAGGGCGCCGATCAGCGCGCGGTAACCCTCGCGCAGGTTGATGTCGTCGCCGCCGTAAACATCCAGGGTGTCTTTCGGGTCGCGAACCAGCAGGCTGCCGAGCATGCAGCTCAGGCCGGCCTCGTTGGTCTGGCCGGTCTTGGCGATCCGGTCGACCAGCACGGCGGCGAGAAACACGCCGCCCAGAGCGGTCAATTGCTCCTGAGTCGGGCTCATGCCTGGCCGCTCCACGGCTCGGCGACTTCGATCACGCCGCCACCGAGGCAGATTTCACCGTCATAGAACACCACCGACTGGCCCGGCGTGACCGCGCGTTGCGGCTCGTCGAACACGGCGCGATAACCGGTCTCGGTTTTTTCCAGCGTGCAGGCCTGATCGCTCTGGCGATAACGAACCTTGGCGGTCAGGCGCAGCGGCTGGCTCAGGTCGATCGGGTTGACCCAATAGATTTCCGAAGCGAGCAGGGCGCTGGAGAACAGCCACGGATGGTTGTTGCCCTGGCCGACGATCAGCTCGTTGGTGTCCAGATCCTTGCGCAGCACGTACCACGGCTCGTCGCCGGCGTCTTTCAGGCCACCGATGCCCAGGCCCTGACGCTGGCCGATGGTGTGGTACATCAAACCGTGGTGGCGGCCGATGACTTCGCCTTCGGTAGTCTTGATCTCGCCCGGTTGCGCCGGCAGGTATTGCTTGAGGAAATCGCTGAAGCGACGCTCGCCGATGAAGCAGATCCCGGTGGAATCCTTCTTCTTGGCAGTCGCCAGCTCGTATTTCTCGGCAATGGCACGGACTTCCGGCTTTTCCAGCTCGCCGACCGGGAACAGGGTCTTGGCGATCTGTTCGCCGCCGACGGCGTGCAGGAAGTAGCTCTGATCCTTGTTCGGATCCAGGCCTTTGAGCAGCTCGGTGCGGCCATCGATGTCGCGGCGGCGCACGTAGTGACCGGTAGCGATCAGGTCGGCACCGAGCATCATGGCGTAGTCGAGGAACGCCTTGAACTTGATCTCGCGGTTGCACAGGATGTCCGGGTTCGGCGTGCGGCCGGCCTTGTATTCGGCCAGGAAGTGCTCGAACACGTTGTCCCAGTACTCGGCGGCGAAGTTGGCGGTGTGCAGCTTGATACCGATCTTGTCGCACACAGCCTGAGCATCCGCCAGGTCGTCCATGGCGGTGCAGTATTCCGTTCCGTCGTCTTCTTCCCAGTTCTTCATGAACAGGCCTTCCACTTCGTAACCCTGCTCGATCAGCAGGAGAGCGGAAACGGAAGAGTCCACGCCGCCGGACATGCCGACAATGACGCGCTTCTTGGATGTGTCAGAAGGGGCTGGATCACGCATAGGGATTCAATGAGTGTCTTGAAAAAGGACGCGATTCTATCAGGCTCACGGCCTCAAGGCTAAAGGGAAGGGCGGATCAGTTCGAGGCCGAAGCGATTGCCGGCCAGATAATCATCGATGCAGCGGATGATCAGCTCGCTGCGCCAGTGCTCGCGCTGCTCCAATAATTCGTCGCGGGTCAGCCACTTGGCGCCGACGATGCCGTCGTCGAGCTGATAATCCGGGTGATGTTTCAAGGCTTTGGCGCTGAAGCATACGCGCTGGTAAGTCACGCCGTTGCTCGGGGCGGTGTACAGATAAATGCCGACCACAGCAGTGGGCTCGACGTCCCAGCCGGTTTCTTCGAGGGTTTCGCGCACGGAGGCTTCGATCAGGGTTTCGTCCGGATCCAGATGACCGGCGGGCTGATTGAGCACGTTACGCCCGGCCTTGTGTTCCTCGACCATCAGGAAGCGGCCGTTGTCCTCGACGATGGTGGCGACGGTGATGTGGGGGAGCCATTGCATTGATTGAATCTCCTGGGCGAAAGGCAGAAACACAAACCCCGGCGCATGGCCGGGGTTTGTGATGTTCCCTTTACAACCTTATACCAGCGCAGCGATGGCCGCGTTGAGGGTTGCGCTAGGGCGCATGGCCTTGCTGATCAGCTCGGCATTGGCGTGGTAGTAACCGCCGATGTCCACTGGCTTGCCTTGAACGGCGTTGAGCTCGGCGACGATGGTCGCTTCGTTCTCGGTCAGGGTCTTGGCCAGAGTCGCGAACTGCGCTTGCAGTGCAGCGTCTTCGGTCTGGGCGGCCAGGGCTTGTGCCCAGTACATTGCCAGGTAGAAGTGGCTGCCGCGGTTGTCGATGTTGCCGACTTTGCGCGATGGCGACTTGTTGTTGTCGAGGAACTGGCCGGTGGCCTGGTCCAGGGTCTTGGACAGAACCAGCGCTTTCGGGTTGTTGTAGTTCACACCCAGGTGCTCGAGAGAAGCGGCCAGGGCCAGGAATTCACCCAGCGAATCCCAGCGCAGGAAGTTCTCTTCGACCAGTTGCTGCACGTGCTTCGGAGCCGAACCGCCAGCGCCGGTTTCGAACAGGCCACCGCCGTTCATCAGCGGCACGATCGACAGCATCTTGGCGCTGGTGCCCAGTTCCATGATCGGGAACAGGTCGGTCAGGTAGTCACGCAGTACGTTGCCGGTCACCGAAATGGTGTCCTTGCCTTCGCGGGTGCGCTGCAGGGTGTATTTCATGGCATCGACCGGCGCCATGATCTGGATGTCCAGACCAGCGGTGTCGTGATCTTTCAGGTAAGCCTGAACCTTCTCGATCACCACGCCGTCGTGGGCGCGCATCGGGTCCAGCCAGAAAATGGCTGGAGTTGCGCTTGCACGAGCGCGGTTGACGGCCAGTTTGACCCAGTCCTGGATCGGCGCGTCTTTGGTCTGGCACATGCGGAAGATGTCGCCGGCTTCAACAGCCTGTTCCATCAGCAGGGTGCCTTTGCTGTCGGTCACGCGAACCACGCCGTCGGCCTTGATCTGGAAGGTCTTGTCGTGGGAGCCGTATTCTTCGGCCTTTTTAGCCATCAGGCCAACGTTTGGCACGCTGCCCATGGTTGTCGGATCGAAAGCACCATTGGCTTTGCAATCTTCGATCACGGCCTGGTAGATGGTGGCGTAGCAACGATCCGGGATCACAGCCTTGGTGTCGTGCAGCTGGCCGTCGGTGCCCCACATCTTGCCGGAGTCACGGATCATGGCCGGCATCGAGGCGTCGACGATAACGTCGCTCGGCACGTGCAGGTTGGTGATGCCTTTGTCGGAGTTGACCATCGCCAGCGACGGACGAACGGCGTAGACCGCTTGCACGTCAGCTTCGATCTGGGCTTGCTGCTCGGCCGGCAGGGATTTGATGCGGGCGTACAGGTCGCCGATGCCGTTGTTCAGGTTGAAGCCGATCTCGGCCAGCACGTCGGCGTGCTTGGTCAGGGCGTCCTTGTAGAACTCGGCAACGATCTGGCCGAACATGATCGGGTCGGAGACCTTCATCATGGTGGCTTTCAGGTGAACCGACAGCAGCACGCCTTGTTGCTTGGCGCTGTCGATCTCAGCGGCGATGAATGCGCGCAGGGCCTTTTTGCTCATCACGGAGCAGTCGAGGATCTCGCCCGCCTGAACGGTGGTTTTTTCTTTCAGGACGGTAGCGGTGCCGTCTTTGGCGATCAGCTCGATCTTCACGGCGTCAGCGGCGTCGATCAGGGCAGCTTTTTCGCTGCCGTAGAAATCGCCGGTGCTCATGTGAGCGACGTGGGACTTGGAGTCCTTGGCCCAGGCGCCCATTTTGTGCGGGTGCTTGCGAGCGTAGTTCTTGACCGACAGCGGAGCGCGACGGTCGGAGTTGCCTTCACGCAGGACCGGGTTCACGGCGCTGCCCTTGACCTTGTCGTAACGCGCCTTGGCATCTTTGTCGGCGTCGCTGGTCACGGTTTCCGGGTAGTCCGGCAGGTTGTAGCCCTGGGCTTGCAGTTCTTTGATCGCGGCTTGCAGTTGCGGAACCGAGGCGCTGATGTTCGGCAGCTTGATGATGTTGGCTTCAGGCGTAACGGCCAGGTCGCCCAGTTCGGCGAGGTGGTCGGCTACGGCTTTGTCGCCCAGTTGCTCGGGGAAGCTGGCCAGAATACGTGCTGCAAGAGAGATATCGCGGGTTTCCACGGCGATATCGGCCGAGGCGGTGTAAGCCTCGATGATCGGCAGCAGGGAATAGGTGGCGAGGGCTGGAGCTTCGTCGGTGAAGGTATAGATGATCTTCGAGCGGGTGGGCATATTCGGATTAACTCTCTCTTCTTTGCTAAAGCGTGCGCAGAAACTCGAGGGGCGCCGGGTAAGCGCGTTCGTTCAAAGTCATCCATGAACCGAATGTCGAGAATCTTCGCGGTGATGTTGGGTGCATCAGTAGAGCGTCAAGCAGTCGGACTGCGGTAACAACCCGACCAATCAGGCGGAAAGTCTCGTGCTAGAGAGGCCAGCCGTCGTGACCCTTTGGTCAGCGGGCGGCATTATACATAGGTAGCTGGCAATCTGCCGATGGTTCATATGCAACGATTCTCGTCCATTGGTCTAAAGGTCGCAGGGCGGGGTGGGGCGTAGAGTCGCCGTGAATGCTTGAGATTGGCGCTTTTCCCTTTGCTTTCAGGCTTGTACGAAACGAGATGTGGCCGCGCCCGGAACAGAGGGTTTGCGTGTTGATTCAACTGGGTTACGCTCGAACCAAGCCAGATGTTCAATCCAAACAATGGAGTTCAGCATGGGTTACAAGAAGATTCAGGTTCCAGCCGTCGGCGACAAAATCACCGTCAACGCAGACCATTCTCTCAATGTCCCTGATAACCCGATCATTCCCTTCATCGAAGGTGACGGCATTGGCGTCGACGTCAGCCCTGTGATGATCAAAGTGGTTGATGCTGCCGTAGAAAAAGCCTACGGGGGCAAGCGCAAGATTTCCTGGATGGAGGTTTATGCTGGCGAAAAAGCAACTCAGGTTTATGACCAGGACACCTGGCTGCCCCAGGAAACCCTGGACGCGGTCAAGGATTACGTGGTTTCCATCAAAGGCCCGCTGACCACTCCGGTCGGTGGCGGCATCCGTTCCCTCAACGTTGCCCTGCGCCAACAGCTCGATCTCTATGTCTGCCTGCGCCCTGTGGTGTGGTTCGAAGGCGTGCCGAGCCCGGTGAAAAAGCCTGGCGACGTCGACATGGTGATCTTCCGCGAGAACTCCGAAGACATTTATGCCGGTATCGAATGGAAAGCCGGCTCCCCTGAAGCCACCAAGGTCATCAAGTTCCTGAAAGAAGAAATGGGCGTCACCAAGATCCGTTTCGACCAGGACTGCGGCATCGGCATCAAGCCGGTTTCGAAAGAAGGCACCAAGCGTCTGGTGCGCAAGGCCCTGCAATACGTGGTGGACAACGACCGCAAGTCGCTGACCATCGTGCACAAGGGCAACATCATGAAATTCACCGAAGGTGCTTTCAAGGACTGGGGCTACGAGGTGGCGAAGGAAGAATTCGGTGCCGAGCTGCTCGATGGCGGCCCATGGATGAAGTTCAAGAACCCGAAAACCGGCCGTGAAGTCGTCGTCAAGGACGCCATCGCCGACGCCATGCTCCAGCAGATCCTGCTGCGTCCGGCCGAATACGATGTGATCGCCACCCTCAACCTCAACGGTGACTACCTGTCCGACGCCCTGGCGGCGGAAGTGGGCGGTATCGGTATCGCGCCGGGTGCCAACCTGTCCGACACCGTGGCCATGTTCGAGGCGACCCACGGTACCGCGCCGAAATATGCCGGCAAGGACCAGGTCAACCCGGGCTCGGTGATTCTGTCGGCGGAAATGATGCTGCGTCACCTGGGCTGGACCGAAGCGGCCGACCTGATCATCAAGGGCACCAATGGCGCCATCAAGGCCAAGACCGTGACCTACGACTTCGAACGTCTGATGGAAGGCGCCACACTGGTGTCTTCTTCGGGCTTCGGTGAAGCGCTGATCAAGCACATGTAATAAAGACGTCTGCAACGAAACCGCCCGGCTCGAGTGATCGAGCCGGGCGGTTTGTTTTCTGGCAGGTGTTCGGGTCGCTTCAGCTGGTCACTGACTGGTGCTGAGCGGCTGCCGAGGCGGCATCTTTTGCGGCTTCGACATTCTGAATTTTTGTGGCGTGCAGGCCTTTGGGGCCTTGTACGATCTCGAATTTGACGATTTGCCCGGCTTTGAGGGTTTTGTATCCGTCCATTTCAATGGCGGAATAGTGGGCAAAGAAATCAATTTCCTTGCCGTCCTCGTCCTTCCCCTCGCGGGAGTCGGTGTTGATGAAACCGAACCCCTTGGAATTATTGAACCATTTCACCTTGCCGACAGCCATGCTCAAATCCCTCTGCAACAGTCTCCATCGCTGGAGTATCATCCAATTCATCCGCAGTCGAATCCGTTAAAAAGATTGACTCCGCGGATCTTTTTTCCCCACTGTGGGTTCTATTGGTTGTAACACCGTTTTCCCGATAGTCAAGGTGACCGGGCAGTCGGAGTTGAAAACGTGTCAAGCCGCCCCCACCACTGTATTTGCACAACTGACGAACCTTTCTTTCCATGCATGCAATCAGCCAGATTCGACTAACATTCAATCAGGATCGCCCGCTTCTCCAAAAGGATCTTCCACAGGAGCACGACGACGATTCGGCAGGCGTTGCTGTTCAGGAAGCAAAGCCTGCGTTACAGGCGCCGCCGATGTACAAGGTGGTTTTGTTTAATGATGACTACACACCGATGGATTTCGTCGTCGAAGTGCTCGAGGTGTTTTTTAACCTGAATCGCGAGCTGGCGACCAAGGTCATGCTGGCCGTCCACACAGAAGGGCGGGCAGTATGTGGAGTGTTTACCCGCGACATCGCCGAGACAAAGGCCATGCAGGTCAACCAGTACGCCAGGGAAAGCCAGCATCCGCTACTCTGTGAAATCGAGAAGGACGGTTAATCGCCGACCACTTGGGTATGAGGTGAAGCTATGTTAAACCGCGAGCTCGAAGTCACCCTCAATCTTGCCTTCAAGGAGGCACGTTCGAAACGTCATGAATTCATGACCGTCGAACACCTGCTGCTGGCCCTATTGGACAATGAGGCTGCCGCCACCGTATTGCGTGCCTGCGGCGCAAACCTCGACAAACTCAAGCACGACCTGCAGGAGTTCATCGACTCCACCACGCCACTGATCCCCGTCCATGACGAGGATCGCGAAACCCAGCCAACCCTGGGCTTCCAGCGTGTGCTGCAACGTGCTGTCTTTCATGTGCAGAGCTCGGGCAAACGCGAAGTGACCGGCGCCAACGTGCTGGTTGCAATCTTCAGTGAGCAAGAGAGTCAGGCGGTGTTCCTGCTGAAACAGCAGAGCGTTGCACGCATTGATGTCGTCAACTATATCGCCCACGGCATTTCCAAAGTGCCGGGGCATGGCGATCACTCTGAAGGTGAACAAGATATGCAGGACGACGAGGGCGGTGAGTCTTCTTCTTCAGGCAATCCGCTGGACGCTTATGCCAGCAACCTCAACGAACTCGCACGCCAGGGCCGGATCGATCCGCTGGTCGGGCGTGAAACGGAAGTCGAGCGTGTCGCGCAGATTCTCGCGCGCCGTCGCAAGAACAATCCGCTGCTGGTAGGCGAGGCTGGCGTGGGTAAAACCGCGATTGCCGAAGGCCTGGCCAAGCGTATTGTCGACAACCAGGTGCCGGACCTGCTGGCCAACAGCGTCGTTTATTCCCTTGATCTGGGCGCTCTGCTCGCGGGCACCAAGTATCGCGGTGATTTCGAGAAGCGCTTCAAGGCGCTGCTCAACGAACTGAAAAAACGTCCGCAGGCGATCCTGTTCATCGACGAGATCCACACCATCATCGGTGCGGGTGCTGCGTCCGGTGGCGTCATGGATGCCTCGAACCTGCTCAAACCGCTGCTGTCGTCTGGCGACATTCGCTGCATCGGCTCGACCACGTTCCAGGAATTCCGTGGCATCTTCGAAAAAGACCGTGCCCTGGCACGTCGCTTCCAGAAGGTCGATGTCGTCGAGCCGTCGGTGGAAGATACCATCGGTATTCTGCGTGGCCTGAAAGGGCGTTTCGAGCAGCATCACAACATCGAATACAGCGATGAGTCGCTGCGCGCCGCTGCGGAACTGGCTTCGCGCTACATCAATGACCGGCACATGCCGGACAAGGCCATCGATGTGATCGACGAGGCGGGTGCCTACCAGCGTCTGCAACCGGTCGAGAAGCGTGTGAAACGCATCGAAGTGCCTGAGGTCGAGGACATCGTTGCGAAAATCGCGCGGATTCCGCCGAAGCACGTCACCAGCTCCGACAAGGAACTGCTGCGTAACCTCGAGCGCGACCTGAAGCTGACGGTGTTTGGTCAGGACGCGGCGATCGATTCGCTGTCGACTGCGATCAAACTGTCCCGTGCCGGTCTCAAGTCGCCTGACAAACCTGTCGGTTCGTTCCTGTTCGCAGGGCCGACCGGTGTCGGTAAAACCGAAGCCGCGCGTCAATTGGCCAAGGCGCTGGGGATTGAACTGGTTCGCTTCGACATGTCCGAGTACATGGAGCGCCACACCGTATCGCGTCTGATCGGTGCGCCTCCGGGTTATGTCGGTTTCGACCAGGGCGGTCTGTTGACCGAAGCGATCACCAAGCAACCGCATTGCGTATTGTTGCTCGATGAAATCGAGAAGGCGCATCCGGAAGTCTTCAACCTGCTGCTGCAGGTGATGGACCACGGCACGCTGACCGACAACAACGGGCGCAAGGCGGACTTCCGCAACGTGATCGTGATCATGACCACCAACGCCGGTGCTGAAACGGCGGCGCGTGCTTCGATCGGTTTCACCCATCAGGACCACTCGTCCGATGCGATGGAAGTGATCAAGAAGAGCTTCACGCCGGAATTCCGCAACCGTCTGGATACCATCATTCAGTTTGGTCGCCTCAGTCACGAGGTCATCAAAAGCGTGGTGGACAAGTTCCTTACCGAGCTTCAGGCGCAGCTGGAAGACAAGCGTGTGCTTCTGGAAGTCACCGATGCGGCGCGCAGTTGGCTGGCGGCCGGTGGTTACGATTCGGCCATGGGCGCTCGTCCGATGGCGCGTCTGATCCAGGACAAGATCAAGCGTCCGCTGGCGGAGGAGATTCTGTTTGGTGAGCTGGCCGAGCATGGCGGTGTGGTTCACATCGACATCAAGGATGGTGAGTTGACGTTTGACTTCGAGACCACCGCAGAAATGGCTTGATGGCCGGGAAGTGAAAAGGCGCCTTCGGGCGCCTTTTTATTGTCTGTTTGTTTGGTGTGAATATCCGTTGTTGCGGTAACGGCTTCTTAGGGTTCCGCCCTTACGGCGGGTCACTTTTGGCAAACGCCCCAAAAGTAACCAAAAAGTCTCTAACCCTGACGTACGGCCCCTCGCTGAGGCTCGGGGTTCCTTCGCTCCGTGATTGATCCGGGGGCATCGCCTACGGTTTGCTTCGCTGCACCTCCTCTCGATGCATGCGGCTGCGCCGCACGGTCGCTGCGCTCCCACCCCCGGATCAATCCCTCCACTCAGCCTGCCGACGGGCCC
>NZ_JAIHBA010000060.1:0-20890 GCF_019718735.1 Pseudomonas sp. RIT778
TTGCGCTGCCAGAGCCGTGGCACCTGTGCGGGCAAAGCACCGGCGGGGCGATCATTGTCGATCACGTGCTCAATCATGGTGAAAACAGCCCGGCGCAGGGGCAGTTGATTCTGCTGGCGCCGTTGGTGCGTCCGCGTGCCTGGGGCTGGTCGCAGTTCAGTTATTACCTGCTGCGGCCCTTTGTCAGGGGCATCGCCCGGCGTTTCAGCGAGAACTCCAACGACCCGGATTTCCTGCCGTTCCTGCAGGCCGATCCGTTGCAGCCAAAACGCTTGCCGACCGCGTGGGTCGGGGCGTTGTCGCGCTGGATCAACCGGGTGGAATACGCGAAAAAAAGTCCGCGTCGGCCGCTGATCGTTCAGGGCCAGGCGGACATGACCGTGGACTGGCAGCACAACCTGCAAGTGATGAAATGGAAGTTCGACCGGCCGCAGATTCTGTTGCTGGCCGAGGCACGGCATCACCTGGCCAACGAGACGGCGGAAATGCGCGAGGAATATTTCGAGTTCTTGAGCAAACGGATCAAGGGCCGGAATCACTCGTGATCCTGAGGGCCCCTTCGCGAGCAAGCTCGCTCCCACAATAGATCGCAATCCTTTGTGGGAGCGAGCTTGCTCGCGAAGGCGGTCGGTCAGGCAGCAGAGATTTATTGATTCAGGTTCGAGGTGCTCTGGCCCACGGCCAGCCCGGCGCGGATTGCTGCCAGTGCGGCCTGATAGTAGGCCTTGCCTTCGGTGGATTCGGCAAAGGTCGCGAACTCTTCCAGTTCTTCATCCGACAGGTCGCGATAGACGTACAGCAGCGTGTTGTTCAGATCGGCACCGATCTGATCCATCAGACGCTGGCGTTGACCATTCAACATGCCCTGGGCCTGACCGCCGCCGAGCAGGCCGGGGATCATCGAGCTCAGGCTGTCCGCCGCCACGCCGGCAATCGCCAGGCTGACTTCGGCACCGGCTTCACGGGCGGGCAAGGCTTGGGCGAGGTGACCAATGATCAGCAAACGACTGTCGCTGGCCGGCATCTTCGGCAGGCTCTTGGCGTTTTTTGCCAATTGATCGCGACGGGTCGCCAGCAGTTCGGCGGCGACGATCTTCTTGCCCAGCGGTGACTGAAAGAATGACAGGGCCGGTTTCGGGTCGGCGAGGTTCTTGCGCAGCTGTGCTTCGGCGCGTTGATCCACGGCCTGGGGGGCGAAGCGCTGATTGCTGTTGTTCACCAGCGCCTGAAACACCGCCGGCGGCAGGCTGTTCTGGTAACGCTGCTGCGCGGCACTCAGGGCGTCGTTGAAATGCGCGCGTTGTTCTGGCCAGCCGGCGACCTTGTACAACTGGTCGTGGCCGTCCGCCCAGGCGGGCAAAACGCAGAACATCAACAGTGAAAAAAGCAAACGGCGCATAAGGACTCCTGTCGGCAGCCGACTATTCTCCGTGCGGTGCCAGTACTTGTCGAGAATTCGTATCAAGCCGCCGCGTGGCTCTGTCGGATTTCTTGCCGCAGGCATACTATGCGCGCCATGCAAATATCCTCTGATCACCCGCTGCTGTTACGTATCGTCGACGACCTGGCCGAGCGCGGCTGGTCGCAGCAGAACATTTTCCTGCCTGCGGATTTGACCCGCGCACTGGCGGCCGAGTGCCGCAAACGTGACGCCGAAGGTGAACTGGCGCCGGCGGGGGTCGGACGTGGCCCGTTTTCGGAGATCCGCGAGGGGATTCGCGGCGACCATATCCAATGGATCGACCCTGGTCAGGCCGAAGCCAGTGACCGCTATCTGAACCTGATGGACAGCCTGCGCGAGGCGCTCAACCGGGGCCTGTTCCTGGGGCTTGAAGACTTCGAGTGCCACTTCGCCCTGTACCCGCCGGGTGCGTTCTATCGCAAGCATGTCGACCGTTTTCGCGACGATGACCGGCGCATGGTCTCGGCGGTGATCTACCTCAATGACGGCTGGCTGCCGGAGGATGGCGGGCAGCTGCGCATGTACCTGGAGAATGACCGCGTTCATGACGTACAGCCTACGGGCGGTTGTCTGGTGGTGTTTCTCTCCGGCGAAGTCCCTCACGAAGTGTTGCCAGCCAGTCGCGAGCGGCTGTCGCTGACAGGCTGGTTCCGCCGCCGTGGCAACGAGCCGTTCTGAGATGCACAGGATTTTGGTCAGTCGCTGCCTGCTGGGCCATCGCGTGCGTTACGACGGTGGGGCCAGCGGGCCGTTCGATCTGCTGGAACAGTGGATTGCCGAAGGGCGCGTAGTGCCGTTGTGCCCGGAAGTCGCTGGTGGTTTGCCGACGCCACGGGCAGCGGCAGAGATTCCGGGCGGGCAGGGCAGCGAAGTGCTGGACGGACTCGCTTCGGTGATCACCACCGAGGGCGAAGATGTCAGTGCGCAGTTTCTCGACGGCGCGCAGCAGGCGCTGGCGCTGGTGCAAAAGCACGGGATTCGGGTGGCGGTGCTCAAGGCCAACAGTCCTTCGTGTGGGAATCTGTTGACCTATGACGGGACGTTCAGTGGGGTGAAGGTGAGTGGCGAGGGCGTTACCGCCGCGTTGCTGAAGCGCCATGGCGTACAGGTCTTCAGCGAACTCGAACTGCCGCAAGCCGCACAGGCCCTCAGCTTGCTCGACTAGTCACGTTCACTTCAGTTTTCCGTAGCCTGCACACTCAACCACTTCTTCGACAACGCCTCCAGCCGCCCATCCGCCCTGATCCGCTGCAAGGCATTCTCCAGGCTCGCGTGAAACGCCGGGTTGCCCTTCTGAAACGGAATCGCCAGATCCACCGGCGGCCCGACCTTCGGTTTCTCTTCAGTCAGCGCCTGCACCAGAACCATCGGCCGAGGTTGCTCGTCCTTTTTCGCCAGCAATTGCGCATTGACCTGCGTGTAAGGTTCGCTGACGTCGAAACGATCCTTGAGCTCGGGTGTCAGTGCTATGTGGTTGAGCGCGACGTCGTACTTGCCGCTTTCAACGCCCTGGAGCAGATCGGCTTCGTCGGTGACGATGAAGTCGGCGCGCACATCCAGTTCGTTGGCCAGCAGTTGCCCAAGCTCGACCTCGAACCCCGTGAGCGTGTCGCCGTCCTTGAAATTGAAGGGCGGTGTATTAGCCTCAAGGGCTATGCGCAACTCGCCACGGTCGTAGACGTCATCAATCAGTTCGGCGTGAGCCAGAGGGCTCAGAAGGGGAAGCAGGCAGATCAGGCCAGGCAGAAAACGCATGGTCACTCCTTTGAAATCGATATCGGCCTGTTTTCCAGGCTCGCTTTGCTATGGTTGTCGAGTGCCTTCGACAACGAATGGTCATGAAGTTGTCATGATCGTGCGGATTTTACGGAAAAACTGGAGAAGAAAATGAAAAGCTTTATGTCACGTGCAGCGTTGGCCGGTGTGCTGATGGGTGTTTCGGTACTGGCCAGTGCGGCCACACCGGCACCGAAGGGCGCCGAAGTGTTCATCGTTTCTCCCGAGGACGGAGCCACGGTTCCGCAGACCTTCACGGTCAAGTTCGGTGTAAAGGACATCGCGCTGGCACCGGCCGGTGACGTCACCAAGAACACCGGTCATCACCATCTGCTGATTGATGCCAAGGAAATCGTTCCGGCCGGCTCCGTCGTGCCGACCGACGCCAACCACATGCACTTCGGCAAGGCGCAGACCCAGGCCGACATCAAGCTCGCGCCGGGCAAGCACACCCTGCAGCTGGAGCTGGGTGACAGCGGCCACATGGCGTTCGATCCACCGATCGTGTCGAAGAAGATCACCGTCAACGTCGAATGACGTTTTCGCGTGCATGAAAAAGGGAGCCCGAAGGCTCCCTTTTTTTGTCGCTCAACGCTTGATCAGAACAACACGCGGCTACGGATGGTGCCGTTGACGTGTTGCAGCTTCTCTTGCGCCAGCTCCGAGTACTCGGCGTCGACGTCGATCACCACGTAGCCGACCTTCTCGTTGGTCTGCAGGAACTGACCGGAGATGTTGATGCCGTTTTCGGCGAAGACCTTGTTGATCTCGCTCATCACACCCGGAATGTTCTCGTGGATGTGCAGCAGGCGGTGCTTGCCAGGGTGAGCCGGCAGGGCCACTTCCGGGAAGTTCACGGACGATACCGAAGTACCGTTGTCGCTGTACTTGACCAGTTTTTCTGCCACTTCCAGACCGATGTTGGCCTGCGCTTCAGCGGTGGAGCCGCCGATGTGCGGGGTCAGGATCACGTTGTCCAGGCCACGCAGCGGGCTTTCGAACTCTTCATCGTTGGAACGCGGCTCGACCGGGAACACGTCGATGGCGGCGCCGATCAGGTGCTTGTCCTTGATCGCAGCGGCCAGGTGATCCAGCTCGACCACGGTACCGCGTGCAGCGTTGATCAGGATGCCGCCCTTCTTGATGGCGCGGATTTCCTTCTCGCCGATCATCCACTGGGTCGCAGCGGTTTCCGGAACGTGCAGGGTGACGATGTCGGACATGCCCAGCAGCTCGTGCAGGTTGCCGACCTGGGTCGCGTTGCCCAGTGGCAGCTTGGTCACAGTGTCGTAGAAGAACACCTGCATGCCCAGGCCTTCAGCCAGAACCGACAGCTGAGTACCGATCGAGCCGTAGCCGACGATGCCCAGTTTCTTGCCACGGATCTCGAAGGAGTTGGCTGCGGACTTGATCCAGCCGCCACGGTGGCAGGAAGCGTTTTTCTCAGGGATGCCGCGCAGCAGCAGGATCGCTTCGGCCAGCACCAGCTCGGCAACGGAGCGGGTGTTGGAGTACGGCGCGTTGAACACGGCGATGCCGCGCTCGCGGGCCGCTTCCAGGTCAACCTGGTTGGTGCCGATGCAGAAACAGCCGACCGCGACCAGCTTCTTCGCGTGATCGAAGATCTCTTCGGTCAGCTGGGTGCGCGAACGAATGCCGATGAAGTGAGCGTCAGCGATCTTTTCCTTGAGCTGGGCTTCCGGCAGGGAGCCTGTCAGGTATTCGATGCTGGTGTAGCCCGCCGCCTTGAGGACGTCGACAGCCGATTGGTGGACGCCTTCGAGAAGAAGGAACTTGATCTTGCTCTTATCGAGAGAAGTCTTGCTCATCTGCGTAAACCTGTATCCCGGAGAAAAATGGCAGGAAATGGTCAACAGACATTGACCTGGACGACAAGAAAGCCGTCACCGCAGAACCGGCCTTGGGCACTGGCCTGCGGGGTCGGTATGCTAGCATAGCCACCCCGCTAAACACTCATTCCTGCGACGTGAAGCGTTCTCAGGATGACCATGAATTGTTCGAGAGTTCCGTCGATGACCAATCCTGCCCTGATTGATGAACTGAAGACCCTGGTCGAGCCTGGCAAAGTCCTGACCGATGCCGACTCCCTGAACGCTTACGGCAAGGACTGGACCAAGCACTTCGCCCCTGCGCCCAGCGCCATCGTGTTCCCCAAGACCATCGAGCAGGTGCAGGCCGTCGTCCGCTGGGCCAACGAGCATAAAGTGGCGCTGGTGCCGTCGGGCGGACGCACCGGTCTTTCCGCCGCGGCCGTGGCCGCCAATGGCGAAGTGGTCGTGTCGTTCGACTACATGAATCAGATTCTCGACATCAACCTGACCGACCGCACCGCCGTCTGTCAGCCGGGCGTGGTCACCGAGCAATTGCAGAACGCCGCCGAAGAACATGACTTGTACTACCCGGTGGACTTCGCTTCGGCCGGTTCCAGCCAGATTGGCGGCAACATCGGCACCAATGCCGGCGGAATCAAGGTCATTCGCTACGGCATGACCCGCAATTGGGTGGCGGGCATGAAAGTGGTGACCGGCAAGGGCGATGTGCTGGAACTCAACAAAGACCTGATCAAGAACGCCACCGGTTATGACCTGCGGCAGCTGTTCATCGGCGCTGAAGGCACTCTCGGTTTTGTGGTCGAGGCCACCATGCGCCTGGATCGTGCACCAAAAAACCTGACTGCGATGGTCCTCGGCACCGCCGATTTCGATTCGATCATGCCGGTGCTGCACGCCTTTCAGGGTCGGCTCGACCTGACCGCGTTCGAATTTTTCTCCGACAAGGCCTTGGCCAAGGTCATGGGCCGTGGCGATGTTCCGGCGCCGTTCGAAACCGATTGCCCGTTTTATGCCTTGCTGGAATTCGAGGCGACCACCGAAGAAGTGGCCAACACCGCCCTGGAAACCTTCGAGCATTGCGTGGAGCAGGGCTGGGTGCTGGACGGCGTGATGAGCCAGAGCGAAACCCAGTTGCAGAACCTGTGGAAGCTGCGCGAGTACATCTCCGAAACCATCTCCCACTGGACGCCGTACAAGAACGACATCTCGGTCACCGTCTCGAAAGTCCCGGCGTTCCTGCAGGAAATCGACGCGATCGTCGGCGAACACTATCCGGATTTCGAAATCGTCTGGTTCGGCCACATCGGCGACGGCAACCTGCACCTGAACATCCTCAAGCCGGACAACCTGAGCAAGGACGAGTTTTTCGCCAAGTGCGCCACCGTCAACAAGTGGGTGTTCGAAACCGTCGAGAAGTACAACGGTTCGATTTCCGCCGAACACGGCGTGGGCATGACCAAGCGCGACTACTTGACCTACAGCCGCTCGCCGGTGGAAATCGAATACATGAAAGCGGTCAAGGCGGTGTTCGACCCGAACGGCATCATGAACCCGGGCAAGATCTTCGCGGTTTGATTGGCAATCCCTGATGAATCAATGAAGGCAGGAGTCGGTAATGAGCTATCAGCACCAGTATGTCGACGGTACGCGGATTCATTTTCCGCTGGGGAAAGTGGTGTGCATCGGGCGTAACTACGCCGAGCACGCCAAGGAACTGGACAACCCGGTGCCTACCGAGCCGTTGCTGTTCATCAAGCCCGGCAGTTGCGTGGTGCCGCTGGAAGGCGGTTTCAGCATTCCGACCGAGCGTGGCTCGGTGCATTACGAGGCGGAAATCGCCGTGTTGATCGGCAAGCCGCTGTCGACCAAGCCGAGCCGCGAAGAAGTGCTGGACGCGATCTCCGGTTTCGCCCCGGCGCTGGACCTGACCCTGCGCGACAAGCAGGCCGAGCTCAAGTCCAAGGGCCTGCCGTGGGAAATTGCCAAGTCGTTCGACGGCGCGGCGGTGATTGCCCCGTTCGTGGTCGGCAGTACCTTCGCCGACCTGACCGACATCGGTATCCGCCTGACCATCAACGGCGAAGTGCGCCAGGACGGCAACAGCAGCGCAATGCTCAACCCGATCGTGCCGATGATCCAGCACATGGCCGGCTGCTTTTCGCTGCAGGCCGGTGACGTGATCCTGACCGGTACGCCGGTGGGCGTCGGCCCGCTGAACGTTGGCGATGAGATCGTGCTGGAACTACCGGGCGCCAGTCGCTTCACCAGCAGCGTTCGCTGACTGCAACACTGAAATAGCTATGTGGGAGCCAGCCTGCTGGCGATGACGGATTGTCAGTTGATGTTTCATTCGACTGATACACCGCCATCGCCAGCAGGATGGCTCCCACATTTTTGTGTTGCAGCTCGCAAACACATAAGGCATTCCGGCCATTTGCCGTTTTTTTCACATTTTGTCCGGATAATTCCGGTCATTCTGGCGTCTGAGCCGGCCTCTTTGTGCTATTACCCGTAGCCTGAATTTTCGGAACGCGTCCTTCGATGTCATCTCAAACTCAGCTCAAACCCGCCCGCCGTTCACGTTTCGCCCTGCGTTGGTATTCCTGGCTTTTGTTGGCAGCCGCCGCTGCGTACGGGCTGGCGTTTGCCATGCATTGGGATGACCGTGGCCTGTTGTGGGTGCTGGAGCGTTTCGAAAGCCCGGCCGAGAAACAGGAAAGCGTCTGGCTCCCGGACTACCGGGTGGTCATCGACGCCAAGCTGCTGCCGGGCATGGAAAAGGACGAAGCTTCGGACCTCTCCTATAACCCGCAGACCAAAACCCTGTTTTCGGTGATGGGCAAGAATCCGTTCCTGGTCGAGCTGACTCTGCAGGGTGACGTGCTGCGCAAGATGCCGCTGGTGGGCTGGAGCAATCCCGAAGGCCTGACGGTGATGGAAAACGGCTTGATGGCCATTGTCGACGAGCGCGAGCACATACTCTCGATCGTCAAGGTCGATGCCGAGACCCGCGAACTGAAGCGCGACGATTTCCCGAAATACGACCTCGGCCCGTCGAAAGACCAGAACAAGGCCTTCGAAGCCATCACCTGGGATGCCCGCAACCAGCAACTGCTGCTGGGCGAAGAGCGTCCGCCTGCGCTGTTCACCTGGAAAAGCGACGGCAGCCAGACGCTCAAGGGCGACAAGCAGAAACTCGACAGCGATGAACTGGACCTGCGCAACCTTTCGGCCCTGGCGATCGACCCGCGCACCGGCCACACCCTGGTCCTGTCCGCCGATTCGCATTTGCTGCTGGAACTGGACGAGAAGGGCGAGCAAGTCAGCTTCATGACCCTGCTCGGCGGTTTCAACGGCTTGAAGAAAACCATTCCCCGCGCCGAAGGCGTGACCATGGACGAGGCGGGTACGCTGTACATGGTCAGCGAGCCGAACCTGTTCTACCGCTTCGAAAAGCAGAAGTAACAACTCCTACAGCAATTGCAGATCTGTGCAGTTGTGGCCTGAGGCAAGTGGCCATTAAGCTTCAGTTCAGACAGGCGTGATATTTCATCCGCCTGTTTTGACTCCGAGCCTGCCCGAATGCGTCGACTTGCCCGTCCCAAGCCTCTGTTCATCATTCTGTCGGTGATTGCCCTGATCGCGCTGATTGCGATCGGCCAATACATGCGCCTGTTCGAGCGTGCCTGGTTCAACCTGCATACGCTCTGGCAGCCGATGAGTAGCGAGGCCATCGGGCTGGACCAATATCGGGTAGAGATCGAGGCGAAAGTCATCGACGGACTGAACGACGACGTCTCGGCGCTGACCTACGATCCGGTGCGCAAGAGTCTGTTCACGGTCACCAACAAGAATGCCGAGCTGATCGAGCTGTCGCTGGACGGCGCGATCCTGCGTCGGGTCGCCTTGATCGGCTTCGGTGATCCGGAGGCGGTGGAGTTCATCAGCGCCGACACCTATGTGATCACCGATGAGCGCCAGCAACGGCTGATCAAGATCCATCTGGAACACGACACCACGTTCCTCGATGCGGCGGACGCCGAGCAAATGACCCTCGGTGTACACATGAGCGGCAACAAGGGCTTTGAAGGCCTGGCTTACGACTCGGTGGGCAAGCGCCTGTTCGTGGCCAAGGAGCGGGATCCGATGCTGATCTATGAAGTGCACGGTTTTCCGCACTTCAATCCTGAAAAATCCTACGCGGTACACGTGATCAACAATCCCAAGCGCGATGCCGGGATGTTCGTGCGCGATCTGTCGAGCCTGCAATACGACGAGCGCAGCGGCCATTTACTGGCGCTGTCCGACGAGTCACGGCTGATTCTGGAACTGGATGTGGACGGGCGCCCGTTGAGCACCATGTCATTGAGCGGTGGCCGGCAGGGCCTGAAGAAAACCGTGCCGCAGGCGGAAGGTATCGCGATGGACGACGACGGGACGTTGTATCTGGTGAGCGAACCGAATCTGTTTTATGTCTTCAGGAAGCCTGCGCAGAATTAACCAACACCACAAAACACTGTGGGAGCTAGCAAGCTAGCTCCCACAGGTTTTTCATCTGCCCACAAATATGTGGGCAGCCTGGTTTATTCAGCTTTGAGGGTCTTCACGCCTTCGCTGGTACCCAGCAACAGCAGATCCGCCGGACGCGCCGCGAACAGGCCGTTGGTGACCACGCCGACGATCGCGTTGATCTGCGCTTCCAGCTCCACCGGATTGGTGATCTGCAGGTTGTGCACGTCGAGGATGATGTTACCGTTGTCGGTCAGCACGCCTTCGCGATAGACCGGGTCGCCGCCCAGTTTCACCAGTTGGCGGGCCACGTGGCTGCGGGCCATCGGGATCACTTCCACCGGCAGCGGGAACGCGCCGAGCACCGGCACCAGTTTGCTGGCGTCGGCGATGCAGATGAAAGTCTGGGCTACGGCCGCGACGATCTTCTCGCGGGTCAGGGCTGCGCCGCCGCCCTTGATCAGGTTCAGGTGTTCGTCGCTTTCATCGGCGCCGTCGACGTAGAACTCCAGGATGCTCACGGTGTTCAGCTCGTACACCGGAATCCCGTGGCCCTTTAGGCGCGCGGCGGTGGCTTCGGAGCTCGCGACCGCGCCATCGAACGCGCCCTTGTGCTGGGCCAGGGCGTCGATGAAGCAGTTGGCGGTGGAGCCGGTGCCGACGCCGACGATGCTCTTGTCGTCGAGTTTCGGAAGGATGAAGTCGACGGCGGCCTGGGCCACGGCCTGTTTGAGTTGATCCTGGGTCATGCGGGCTCCGGAAGCGGGCAAGGTAAGAACGGAAAGGCCGGCATTATAGCCTCAAGCCGGGCTAAAACCTCTGCATTCGTGTGGTCGTCCGGCCGAAAGCCGGGTTAGACTCGCTGGTCCCGCCCAACCGCCAGTGATGCTTTCCGATGCTCGAACAGTACGTCAAGAAGATCCTCACCTCGCGCGTTTATGACGTTGCCGTAGAAACCCCGCTGCAGAACGCCCGCCAGCTCTCCGAGCGGCTGGGCAACGACATCTGGCTCAAGCGCGAAGACTTGCAGCCGGTGTTCTCGTTCAAGATTCGCGGCGCCTACAACAAGCTGACCCAGTTGAGCGACGAAGAGCGCGCTCGCGGCGTGGTCACCGCGTCGGCGGGCAACCATGCGCAGGGCCTGGCCCTGGCGGCGAAAGTGCTGGGCGTGAAAGCGACCATCGTGATGCCCAAGACCACCCCGGAGATCAAGGTCGAAGGCGTGCGCTCCCGTGGTGGCAAGGTGGTGCTGCACGGTGATTCTTTCCCGGAAGCCCTGGCCTACTCGCTGAAACTGGTCGATGAAAAAGGCTACGTCTACATCCACCCGTACGATGATCCGCACACCATTGCCGGGCAGGGCACCGTGGCGATGGAAATCCTGCGCCAGCACCCGCAGCCGCTGGATGCGATCTTCGTTCCGGTGGGCGGTGGCGGTCTGATCGCCGGCATCGCGGCGTACGTGAAATACCTGCGCCCGGACATCAAGGTCATCGGCGTCGAGCCCGATGACTCCAACTGCTTGCAAGCGGCAATGGCCGCAGGCGAGCGCGTGGTACTGCCGGCCGTGGGCATCTTCGCCGACGGCGTGGCGGTGGCGCAGATCGGCCAGCACACCTTCGACATCTGCAAGGATTACGTCGATGAAGTGATCACCGTCAGCACCGACGAAATCTGCGCGGCGATCAAGGACATTTACGACGATACACGCTCGATCACCGAACCGGCCGGCGCCCTCGGCGTGGCCGGGATCAAGAAGTACGTCGAGCAGCGCGGCGTCAGCGGCAAGACCTTCGTGGCCATCGACTCCGGGGCCAACGTCAACTTCGACCGCTTGCGCCACGTCGCCGAGCGCGCCGAACTGGGTGAAGGCCGCGAAGCGATCATCGCCGTGACCATCCCGGAGAAAGCCGGCAGCTTCAAGGCGTTCTGCGAGGCCATCGGCAAACGTCAGATCACCGAATTCAACTACCGCTACAACAATGGCAGCGAAGCGCACATTTTCGTCGGCGTGCAGACCCACCCGGACAACGATCCACGCAGCGCGCTGCTGGCGAGCCTGACCGAGCAGGGTTTCCCGGTGCTCGACCTGACCGACAACGAACTGGCCAAGCTGCACATCCGTCACATGGTCGGCGGTCGTGCGGCGCACGTGGTCGATGAAGTGGTGCTGCGCTTCGAGTTCCCGGAGCGTCCGGGCGCGCTGTTCAACTTCCTCAACAAACTCGGCGGGCGCTGGAACATCTCGATGTTCCACTACCGCAACCACGGTGCGGCGGACGGCCGCGTGGTGGCGGGTCTGCAAGTGCCCCACGACGAACGTCATCTGGTGCCTGCAGCCCTTGAGGAAATCGGCTACCCGTACTGGGACGAAAGCGACAACCCGGCCTATCAGCTGTTTCTTGGCTGAACGGCTACGCTGATGGGCAGGCCATAAGGAAATCGGATCATGGAAACGTTAACCGCCCTGAAAGCGGCGCACATGCTGGCGACTGCGGTGCTGTTGCTCGGTGCGCTGGGCCTGGGAATCTGGGTCTGGCGCGCACGGCGCAACGGTGACGCGACGGCGGGCAGTCGTACGTTGCAGCGGCCATGGCTGTTTGTCTGGCTGTTGATCGTGCTGGCGCTGGTGAGCATGCCGTTCACCGGCTGGTGGATGGTGCATCTGGTGGGCTGGCCGCTGGGGCAGACATGGATTCTGGCCTCGAGCGTGCTCTACACCGTGGCGGCGCTGGCGTGGTTCTGGCTGCTGGTGCGTTTGAACCGGTTGCGCAAGGCGCCGGGCGGCGTGGGCCGGTTCAGTCTGGGGCTGGCGTTGTTCGGGCTGGTCTGCTTTATCGCGATTGCCGGGTTGATGGGCGCCAAGCCGGTTTAAGGCTCGGGACCGAGTCGATCCCATCGCGAGCAGGCTCGCTCCCACAGGGGATTTGTGTGCGACACAGATCCAATGTGGGAGCGGGCTTGCCCGCGAAGGCGTAGTCAGTCGCGCAGACTGATTACCGGCCAGCCACGCTTCTCTGCCTCGGCCCGCAGGTTCGGATCCGGATCAACTGCCACCGGATTCGCCACCTGCTCCAGCAGCGGCAGGTCATTCATCGAGTCGCTGTAGAAATAGCTGCCTTCCAGCGAATGCCCGGTTTCTTCCAGCCAGCGGTTCAGGCGTGTCACCTTGCCTTCGCGGAAGCACGGCACATCGGTGCTGCGCCCGGTGTAGCGGCCGTCCTGCATCTCGCACTCGGTGGCGATCAGGGTTTCAACGCCCAGGCGTACCGCAATCGGCGCGGTGACGAAGCGGTTGGTGGCGGTGATGATCACCAGTTTGTCGCCGGCATCGCGGTGCTTTTTCAGCAACTCAAGCGCCTTCGGCAGCATGATCGGCTCGATGCAGTCGCGCATGTAATCGTTGTGCCACTGCTCAAGCACGGCCATTTCGGTGCGACCGAGGATTTCCAGGCAGAAGTTCAGGTAGGCCGCGTTATCCAGTTTGCCGGCCAGGTAATCCTGATAGAACTCGTCGTTGCGCGCCTTGTAGGCGACCGGGTCGAGGAAGCCGCGTTCGCACAGATAATCGCCCCAGGCGTGATCGCTGTCGCCGCCCAGAAGGGTGTTGTCCAAATCGAATAAAGCCAGGCGCATTGCAGTTACCCGCTGAAAAGTCAGTAAAAAGGCCACAAGAATACGGTCTTTTCACAAGAGTGCACATAAGCTCGGAACCTTCGTTGCCGCCTTCACAACCTTTGTGGAACAATGCGGCGACATGCGTTTGCGAGGTTGTTGCCGTGATCGACCCCGATGGTTTCCGCCCTAATGTCGGGATCATTCTGACGAATGACGCCGGCCAGGTGCTATGGGCTCGCCGTATCAATCAAGATGCCTGGCAGTTTCCGCAAGGGGGAATCAATCCCGAGGAGACGCCGGAAGACGCCTTGTACCGCGAGCTGAACGAAGAAGTTGGCCTGGAACGCGAAGATGTTGAAATACTGGCCTGCACCCGGGGCTGGTTGCGCTATCGTTTGCCGCAACGTCTGGTGCGAACCCACAGCCAACCGCTGTGTATCGGCCAGAAACAGAAATGGTTTCTCCTGCGCCTGATCTCCAACGAGCAGCGGGTGCGGATGGATTTGACCGGTAAACCGGAGTTCGATGGCTGGCGCTGGGTCAGTTATTGGTATCCGTTGGGCCAGGTGGTGACATTCAAGCGCGAAGTGTATCGCCGCGCTCTCAAAGAGCTTGCCCCGCGCCTTTTAGCGCGCGACTGACGACGGAGTTCGACCCCGAGCCATGCTCAATACGCTGCGCAAGATCGTCCAGGAAGTTAACTCCGCCAAGGATCTCAAGGCGGCGTTGGGGATTATTGTGTTGCGCGTCAAAGAGGCCATGGGCAGCCAGGTCTGCTCGGTCTACCTGCTTGATCCAGAGACCAACCGCTTCGTGCTGATGGCCACCGAGGGCTTGAACAAGCGCTCGATCGGCAAGGTCAGCATGGCACCCAACGAGGGTCTGGTCGGCCTGGTCGGCACGCGTGAAGAACCCCTGAACCTCGAAAACGCCGCGGATCACCCGCGCTACCGCTACTTCGCCGAAACCGGCGAGGAGCGCTACGCCTCGTTCCTCGGGGCGCCGATCATTCACCACCGCCGCGTCGTCGGCGTGTTGGTCATCCAGCAGAAAGAACGCCGCCAGTTCGATGAAGGTGAAGAAGCCTTCCTCGTGACCATGAGCGCGCAGCTCGCGGGCGTAATCGCCCACGCCGAGGCCACAGGCTCGATCCGTGGTCTGGGCCGTCAGGGCAAGGGCATCCAGGAAGCCAAGTTCGTCGGCGTACCGGGTTCGCCGGGCGCGGCGGTCGGTACCGCGGTGGTCATGCTGCCGCCGGCGGATCTGGACGTGGTGCCGGACAAGACCATCACCGACATCGACGCTGAACTGGCGCTGTTCAAGACCGCCATCGAAGGCGTGCGCGCCGACATGCGTGCGTTGTCGGCCAAGCTGGCGACCCAGCTGCGCCCGGAAGAGCGCGCGCTGTTCGACGTCTACCTGATGATGCTCGACGATGCCTCGCTGGGCAGCGAAATCACCAACGTGATCAAGACCGGGCAGTGGGCCCAGGGCGCGTTGCGCCAGGTCGTGACCGATCACGTCAACCGTTTTGACTTGATGGACGACGAGTACCTGCGTGAGCGGGCGTCGGACGTCAAGGACCTGGGCCGACGCCTGCTGGCCTATCTGCAGGAAGAGCGTCAGCAGAACCTGGTCTACCCGGAAAAGACCATTCTGGTCAGCGAAGAACTGACGCCGGCGATGCTCGGCGAGGTGCCGGAAGGCACGCTGGTCGGTCTGGTGTCTGTGCTCGGTTCGGGTAACTCCCACGTCGCGATCCTGGCCCGGGCCATGGGTATCCCGACGGTGATGGGTGTAGTCGACTTGCCATACGCCAAGGTCGATGGCATTCCGATGATCGTCGACGGGCTCAAGGGCGAAATCTACACCAACCCGAGCGAAGTGCTGATCAAGCAGTTCGCCGAGGTGGTGGAAGAAGAGAAACAACTGGCGCTGGGTCTCGACTCCCTGCGCGACCTGCCGTGCGTGACCCTCGATGGTCACCGCATGCCGCTGTGGGTCAACACCGGCCTGCTGGCCGATGTGGCGCGGGCGCAGAAGCGCGGCGCCGAAGGCGTTGGTCTGTATCGCACCGAAGTGCCGTTCATGATCAACCAGCGCTTCCCGAGCGAGAAGGAACAACTGGCGATCTACCGCGAGCAGCTTGCCGCGTTCCATCCGCAACCGGTGACCATGCGCAGCCTGGACATCGGCGGTGACAAGTCGCTGTCCTACTTCCCGATCAAGGAAGACAACCCGTTCCTCGGCTGGCGCGGGATCCGCGTCACCCTCGACCACCCGGAAATCTTCCTGGTGCAGACCCGCGCGATGCTCAAGGCCAGTGAAGGCCTGAACAACCTGCGGATCCTGCTGCCGATGATTTCCGGCATCCACGAGCTCGAAGAGGCGCTGCACCTGATCCACCGGGCCTGGGGCGAAGTGCGCGACGAAGGCACCGACGTGCCGATGCCGCCGGTGGGCGTGATGATCGAAATTCCTGCGGCGGTTTACCAGACCAAAGAGCTGGCGCGGATGGTGGACTTCCTGTCGGTCGGCTCCAACGACCTGACCCAGTACCTGCTGGCGGTGGACCGCAACAATCCACGGGTGGCCGACCTCTACGACTACCTGCACCCGGCGGTGCTGCAAGCCCTGCAAACCGTAGTGCGCGACGCCCATGCCGAAGGCAAGCCGGTGAGCATCTGCGGCGAGATGGCCGGTGACCCGGCGGCGGCGGTGCTGTTGATGGCGATGGGTTTCGACAGCCTGTCGATGAACGCCACCAACCTGCCGAAGGTGAAATGGATGCTGCGTCAGATCAACCTGAGCAAGGCCAAGGATCTGTTGGCGGAACTGATGACCATCGACAACCCGCAGGTGATCCACAGCTCGCTGCAACTGGCGTTGAAGAACCTCGGGTTGGCGAAGATGGTCAATCCGGCGGCGGTCAAACCGCTATAAAAAGACAAGATCGCAGCCTTTGGGCTGCGATCTTCATAGGTTGATCTCCACTTCCCCCAGATGCCCGCCATACGGCCCGAAACTGCGCTCCACCATCCGCCGCGACCCGTCCGCCTGCACAATCAACGCCGTACTCGCCCGAGTCCCATAGCTCTGGCTGGCAATAAACACACTCGACAACAACGACTCGGTCGCCAGGCCCACGCCGGTGTCCGGCAAATCAGCAAACGGCGCCGTTTGCGCATCCCCCAACAACGCGAACAACCGCTCGGGCTGCGGATCATCCAGCACCGCACTCAATGCCGCCTTGGCCTTGAGCAGTTTCGGCCACGGCGTATCCAGCCCGGCGTTGGACAGTCCATAAACGCCGGGCTGCAGCATCACCGGTTCCGAAGACCGCGCATTGAAGTGCCACAGCTCGTTGGCATTGCCCAGCAGCAGGTTGAACCCGGCATATTCCGGCGAACGGGCGACAACATCGGACAAGTAGTCATCGATCGACAGGTTTCCGGTCAGAAAACCCGCCACCAGCTCGCCCCGAGAGCGTCGCGCCGGCGGCTGATGCGGATCGCGGATGTTGGTCAGCGCCGCAAAACGACCGTTGGCGCCAAGACCGAGCCAGGTGCCCCCGGCCTCAAGATCCCGGCCGGCATGAACATGCGGCGACTCGGGCCACTGCGCCAGGGGCAGGCTGGGCCGGGCGTAGAACTCGTCACGGTTGGCCGCGACGATCAGCGGCTGGGCATGCCCCGGTCGCCAGGCGAAAACAATCAGGCACATAAGGTGGTCCTTGTGTGTTTTTTGCCCACTCTACGCAGACATCGTCCGTGCATCCATCGCCAGTGGAGCCGAAGGGTATCCATCCGTTACCATGCCGCTCCGGTTTTGGGGACGCGCCTTGGGAGGCAGTCATGGAATTTCTGCTCTATCTGGCGCTGGGCGCCTGTGCGGGCGTACTGGCCGGGCTGTTCGGGGTGGGCGGCGGGATCATCATCGTCCCGGTGCTGGTGTTCAGTTTCACCTTGCAGGGCTTCGATCCGTCGATCCTGACCCATCTGGCGGTCGGCACGTCCCTGGCGACGATCATCTTCACCTCGGTCAACGCGGTGCGCGAGCATCATCGACGCGGCGCCGTGCGCTGGCCGATCTTCAAGTGGATGACCGTCGGGATTCTGCTCGGTGCAGGCTTCGGGGCGCTGACCGCCGAAGCGATCTCCGGGCCCAACCTGCAAAAGATCATCGGTGTGTTCGCCCTGGTGATCGCGGCGCAGCTGGCGCTGGACGTCAAACCCAAGGCCAGCCGAACGGTGCCCGGCAAGCTCGGTCTGACCATGGCCGGCAGTGTGATCGGCTGGGCCTCGGCGATTTTCGGGATTGGCGGCGGCTCGCTGACCGTGCCGTTCCTGACCTGGCGCAGCGTGCCGATGCAGCAGGCCGTGGCGACATCGTCAGCCTGTGGCCTGCCGATCGCTGTCGCCAGTGCAATAAGTTTCATGATTCTGGGCTGGCATGATCCGTTGCTGCCGGCCCATAGTCTCGGTTTTGTGTATTTGCCGGCACTGCTGGGCATTGCCCTGACCAGCATGGTGTTCGCACGTCTCGGCGCGCGGCTGGCGCATAGGTTGTCGCCGAAGTTGCTGAAACGGCTGTTCGCGGCTTTGCTGTTTTGCGTGGGCCTGAGCTTTCTGTTCTGAGCCGTCTGTTTTGGCCGGTCGCAATCCTGGCTTAATCCTGAGGTGACAGCGTCGCCCGGGAATTTTTGAAGATTTGAATGCTAACGAGGAGTCGCAATGCTGCCTTACCCGCAGATCGATCCGGTGGCCCTGGCCATCGGTCCGCTGAAAATCCACTGGTACGGCCTGATGTACCTGGTCGGCATCGGCGGCGCGTGGCTGCTGGCATCGCGCCGGCTCAACCGTTTCGACCCGACCTGGACCAAGGAGAAGCTCTCCGATCTGGTGTTCTGGCTGTCGATGGGGGTGATTGTCGGCGGGCGTCTGGGCTATGTGCTGTTCTACGACCTGAGCGCCTACATCGCCAACCCGACGCTGATTTTCGAAGTGTGGAAGGGCGGCATGTCGTTCCACGGCGGTTTCATCGGCGTGATGCTGGCCGCGCTGTGGTTCGGCAAGCGTAACGGCAAGTCGTTCTTCCAGCTGATGGACTTCGTGGCGCCGATGGTGCCGATCGGTCTGGGCGCCGGACGCATCGGCAACTTCATCAACGCCGAGCTGTGGGGCAAGGCCACCGACGTGCCGTGGGCCATGGTGTTCCCACCGTTCAGCGACCCGGCGCAACTGCCGCGTCATCCGTCGCAGCTGTATCAGTTCGCGCTTGAGGGCGTCGCTCTGTTCCTGATTTTGTGGATTTTTTCGCGCAAGCCTCGGCCGACCATGGCGGTCTCCGGCATGTTCGCGCTGTTCTATGGCATCTTCCGTTTCATCGTCGAATTCGTCCGCGTGCCGGACGCGCAACTGGGCTATCTGGCCTGGAACTGGCTGACCATGGGTCAGGTACTCTGCGTACCGATGATCATCGGCGGGCTGTTCCTGATCTGGCTGGCCTACCACCGCGCCCCGGCGGCGCCGGTTGCACCGACAGCTTAAATATTCGAACCCCGGCGCCGTTTGCCGGGGCTCAAGGACACAGGTAACTCATGAAGCAATATCTCGATCTGGTGTCGCACGTCATCAACAACGGCACCAAACAGGCCAACCGTACCGGCGTGAACACCATCAGCTTTCCGGGCGCCATGCTGCGCTTCGATCTGCAGGAAGGTTTCCCGGCGATCACCACCCGCAAGATGGCCTTCAAATCGGCCATCGGCGAGATGTGCGGCTTTCTGCGTGGCGTGAACAACGCCGCCGAATTCCGTGCGCTGGGCTGCAAGGTCTGGGATCAGAACGCCAACGAAAACGCCCAGTGGCTGGCCAACCCGTTCCGCCAGGGCGAAGACGACCTCGGCGAAATCTACGGCGTGCAATGGCGCAAATGGCCGGCGTACAAGCAGATCCCGTTGAGCAACACCGCCGCCATCGAACAAACCCTGAGCAACGGCTACAAGCAGATTGCCCAAGGCGAAGAAGACGGCCAGGCCTATGTGGTCTTGTACAAAGCCATCGATCAAGTGCGCCAGTGCGTCGACACGATCATCAAGGACCCGGGCAGCCGCCGCATCCTGTTCCACGGCTGGAACTGCGCCCAGCTCGATGAAATGGCCCTGCCGCCGTGCCATCTGCTGTACCAGTTCCACCCGAATGTCGAGACCAAGGAAATTTCTCTGACCCTCTACATCCGCTCCAACGACCTGGGCCTGGGCACGCCGTTCAACCTCACCGAAGGCGCCGCGCTGCTGAGCCTGATCGGTCGCCTGACCGGCTACACGCCGCGCTGGTTCACCTATTTCATCGGTGACGCCCACGTCTACGAAAACCACCTGGACATGCTCAACGAACAGCTCAAGCGCGAGCCGTTCGCCATGCCGAAACTGAAGATTTCGGATCGCGTGCCGGAGTTTGCCAAGACCGGTGTTTATCAGCCGGAGTGGCTGGAGCTGGTTGAGCCGAGTGATTTTTCGCTGGAAGGCTACGAGCACCATGCGCCGATGACTGCGCCGATGGCGGTCTGAAGCACGAGTGACAAACAACTGAGGGAGCCAAATGGCTCCCTCAGTTGTTTCTGGTGGTCAGATCGTTCCCACGCTCTGCGTGGGAATGCTGCCATGGACGCTCTGCGTCCAAAGTGACGCAGAGCGTCACGGGATTCATTCCCACGCAGAGCGTGGGAACGAGCGACAGTTGTTAGTGGCCGTGACTACGGCCCACATGCGAATGCTCAACCTCCGCCGCCACAACCCCGCCACTCACTTCCAGCCGCTGCAAAATCCCGCACTGATCCGCCTCCGGTCCTTCGCCACAACGCTGGCGCAGGTCGAGCAGTTGCGTCTGCAACGCGAGTAACCCATCGATTCGCGCCTTGACGTGCTGGATATGCTCGTCGATCAGCGCATTCACGCTTTCGCATTGATCCTGCGGGCTGTCGCGCAAGGCGAGCAGGCTGCGGATTTCTTCGAGGGTCATGTCGAGGGTGCGGCAGTTGCGGATGAAGGTCAGGCGCTCGGCGTGGGCCTGGGTGTAGACGCGGTAGTTGCCGTCGCTGCGGGCCGGCTCCGGCAGCAGGTTTTCGCGCTCGTAGTAGCGGATGGTTTCCACGGCGCAATCGGTCTGTTTCGCCAGTTCTCCGATCTTCATGACGGCAATCTCCAAAAGGGTGCTTGACCCTATAGTGGCTACAGGGTCTTTACTTGGCAACAGGCACCTTCATGGACGCGACCAATGAGCGATTCCCTGCACACCCACAAGCCCGGCGACGGGCACGATCACAGTCACAAACTGCAGCCTGTGCATAAACATGCCCACGCCGGCGATTCCTGCTGCGGGTCGAAAACCGTTACGCCTGCGCCGGTTCATTCGAGTGAAGACTCGTGCTGCTCGTCGAAAGCTGCCGCGCCTTCGCTGGTGCAACTGAGCGAGGCAAAAAGCGCCGACGCCCGGCTGAGCAGCTTCCGCATCGAGGCAATGGACTGCCCGACCGAGCAGACGCTGATCCAGAACAAGCTCGGCAAACTGGCCGGGATCCAGCAGCTGGAATTCAACCTGATCAACCGTGTACTCGGCGTGACTCACAACTTGCCGGACACCGCGCCGATCATCGACGCGATCAAATCCCT
>NZ_JAIHBA010000061.1:0-17790 GCF_019718735.1 Pseudomonas sp. RIT778
TTCGAGCAGCAGGACGGTGACGCCTTCGTCTTCAGTCAGACGGGTCGCCAGAGTGTTACCGGCAGAGCCGGCACCGACGATGATGTAATCGAATTCTTGGGACATTGAATGCACCCTCTTTGAAGTTGGTCAGGTCAGGCCTGGCGAGTGCTTTGCACTCGATTCGCGGGCAAGCCCGCTCCCACAGGGATCGGGGCTGCCACAGATTGGGTGGACGACATCCAATCTGTGGGAGCTGGCTTGCCAGCGAAGGCGGCCTCGCGAGCAATAAATGACTCGGGTCTTAGAACACCGAGACGTAATCGCCCAGCTCGACCTGTACCGATTTGATGCGAGTGAAGTTGTTCAGCGAGCTGATGCCGTTCTCACGGCCGACGCCCGACTGCTTGTAACCGCCAACCGGCATTTTTGCGTCGGACTCGCCCCAGGCGTTGATCCAGCAGATACCGGCTTCCAGTTGATGAATCACGCGGTGGGCGCGGTTCAGGTCGCGGGTGACGATACCGGCGGCCAGTCCGAAGTCGGTGTCGTTGGCACGGCGGATCACTTCTTCTTCGGTTTCGTAGGTCAGGATCGCCATGACCGGGCCGAAGATTTCTTCACGGACGATGGTCATGTCGTCGGTGCAGTCAGTGAACACGGTCGGAGCCACGAACGCGCCCTTGGCGAATTCGCCGTCGGTCAGACGTTCGCCGCCGCACAGAACGCGGGCGCCTTCTTCTTTACCCTTGGCGATGTAGCCCAGCACGCTTTCCATGTGCGGGAAGCTGACCAGCGGGCCGAAGTTGGTGTTTTCGTCTTCCGGGTTGCCAACGCGGATGCGGGCAACACGCTCGACGATCTTGGCTTCGAAAGCGGCTTTCAGGTGGCTCGGCACGAACACGCGAGTGCCGTTGGTGCAGACCTGACCGGAGCTGTAGAAGTTGGCCATCATGGCGGTGTCGGCGGCGCGATCCAGGTCTGCGTCGTCGCAGATGATCAGCGGGGACTTGCCGCCCAGTTCCATGGTCACGTCTTTGAGCGACGAAGCCGAAGCGCTGGCCATTACTTTTTTGCCGGTGTCGGTGCCGCCGGTGAAGGAGATTTTCTCGATGCGTGGGTGCTCGGTCAGCCAGGTGCCGACTTCACGGCCGCTGCCGGTCAGGACGTTGAACACGCCATTCGGAACGCCGGCTTCGGTGTAGATCTCGGCCAGTTTCAGGGTGGTCAGCGAGGTGACTTCGCTTGGCTTGAAGATCATCGCGTTACCGGCCGCCAGGGCTGGAGCGGATTTCCACAGGGCGATCTGGATCGGGTAGTTCCACGCGCCGATACCGGCGACAACGCCCAGCGGCTCGCGACGGGTGTAGACGAATGCGGTGTCACGCAGCGGGATCTGCTCGCCTTCGATGGCGGGTACCAGGCCTGCGTAGTATTCCAGCACGTCGGCGCCGGTGACGATGTCGACGTACTTGGTTTCGGAGAAGGCTTTACCGGTGTCCAGGGTTTCCAGGGCAGCCAGTTCATCGTTGCGCTCGCGCAGGATGTCGACGGCGCGACGCAGGATGCGCGAACGCTCCATGGCGGTCATCGCGGCCCAGATTTTCTGGCCCTTTTCAGCGCTGACCACAGCACGCTCGACGTCTTCCTTGGTCGCACGTTGCACTTGTGCGAGGACTTCACCGTTAGCCGGGTTGATGGCTTCGAAGGTGGCATCGCTGCCGGCGTCGGAGTACGCGCCATCGATGTAGAGTTTTTGCAGTTCGAAACGGGCCATAGTGTCCTCGCAAGTGCATTAGTGGTTGGCGTTGGTCACCGGGTGAGCCATATAGCTGTGGCATCACTGGTCGGTGACAGTTCAGGGGCCGAGCGTTTTCTCTGTGCTCTAGCTCACCTGCTTGGCCAATTGGAAATCCATGTATTCGTAAGCGATCTGTTGCGCCTGCGCAGTGTCGAAAGCGTCTCCCGACAGCGCGCCGCGCAACCACAAACCGTCGATCAGAGCTGCCAGTCCACGGGCGGCGGTGCGCGCATCTTCGAGCGGCAACACACGGCGGAACTCGCAGCACAGGTTGGAATACAGACGGTGATCGTTGATCCGCTGCAACCTGTGCAAAGACGGCTGGTGCATGCTGGTGGCCCAGAAGGCCAGCCAGGTTTTCATTGCCGGGCCATTGACCTGGCTGGCGTCGAAGTTGCCTTCGATGATCACCTGCAGATGCGCCCGGGGGCTGCTGTCTGCCAGCGCCTGACGGCGCGCGGTGACGCTCTCGCTGAGGGCGGTCATCAGATACCGCATCGTGGCGGCGATCAGGCCATTCTTGTCCTGAAAATAGTGACTGATGATGCCATTCGAGACACCGGCCAAACGGGCGATCAGCGCAATGCTGGCGTCCCCCATTCCGACCTGATCAACCGCCTGCAAAGTGGCTTCGATCAGTTGTTGGCGGCGGATGGGTTGCATACCGACCTTGGGCATCTTGCACATCTCCTTAGGCCTTCCGACGGGCGAATGACGCCTATCGGATTGAGGGCCAGTCTATTTTGTTTTGATTGAACGTTCAATCAACAAAGAATAAGATCTGCGACAAATCGTCGCTGCCTACAGATTTTTCCTACGTGTAAGTGGCGATAAACCGACATCCGAAAATGCTCGAAACCTGCGCGGGGCAAGGCGCGGTTCGACGTTCGATGGACGTGTTGAATGGGCAAGACGCTCAAGGCCAGGTTTCGGATGAACGTCCATGCCTCGGCCACGACGGCGATTCGCGATGCCATCTCTGCAGGTTCGGGCTTTTTTCGGGGTGTCTTTATATCACCCGCCGGTCGGCTGCCAACTAACCGATTGGTCGGGTTCCGTGTTGCCTTGTGTTCTTCTCTCGCACTGCCTGGAGCATTTGTGCCATGAGTTCTGCCTCGCTTATAAAGACCCCGCCCGAGAAGGTGACGGTCAACGGTTGGGTGTTCTACACCTCTACCGCGCTGATTCTGTTGTTGACCGCCATTCTGATCATCGCCCCGCAAGAGGCCGGCAGAATGCTGGGAGTGGCTCAGGCCTGGTTGTCCCGCAGCTTCGGCTGGTACTACATGGTGGTGATCGCCGCTTACCTGGTTTTCGTGGTGGGCCTGGCGTTTTCCTCGTACGGCAAACTCAAACTGGGTAGCAAGGACGACACCCCGGATTTCAGCTACGGCGCCTGGGCGGGGATGCTGTTCTCGTCGGGTATCGGTATTTCGCTGCTGTACTTCGGCGCTTCCGAACCGCTGGATCACTACTTCAATCCACCGGAAGGCGCGTCCGCTACCAACATGGCGGCACGTCAGGCTGTTCAGCTGACCTTCCTGCACTGGGGCCTGCACGGCTGGGCGATCTACGCATTGGTCGGTTTGGCTGTGGCCTATTTCGCTTACCGTCATAACCAGCCGCTGGCACTGCGTTCGGCGCTGTATCCGCTGGTGGGCGAGCGTTGGGTCAAGGGCGCTGCCGGTCATGCGGTGGACGGCTTCGGCATGTTCGTGACCCTGCTGGGTCTGGTGACCAACCTGGGGATCGGCTCGCTGCAAGTGTCTTCGGGCCTGGAAAACCTGTTCGGCATGGAACACAGCAACACCAACCTGCTGATCGTGATCATCGTGATGAGCACGGTGGCGACCATCGCTGCCGTGTCCGGCGTGGAAAACGGCATCCGTCGTCTGTCCAACCTCAACATCATCCTGTTCAGCGGCCTGCTGATTTTCGTTCTGCTGTTCGGCCCGACCCTGCACCTGCTCAACGGCTTCGTGCAGAACATCGGCGACTACCTCAACGGGGTGGTGCTGAAGACTTTCGACCTGTACGTCTATGAAGGCGACAGCGAGAAGTCCGACCGCTGGCTGGGCCTGTGGACTCTGTTCTACTGGGCGTGGTGGATTTCCTGGGCCCCATTTGTCGGCATGTTCATCGCGCGTATTTCCCGTGGTCGTACCGTGCGTGAACTGGTGGCTGGCGTGCTGCTGATTCCGCTGGGTTTCACCCTGGCGTGGCTGTCGATCTTCGGTAACTCGGCGCTGGATCTGGTGATGAACCAGGGTGCGGTGGAACTCGGCAAGACGGCGCTGGAACAGCCGTCGATGGCGATCTATCAGTTGCTTGAACACTACCCGGCGTCGAAAGTCGTCATCGGTGTGTCGATCTTTGTTGGTTTCGTACTGTTCCTGACCCCGGCCGACTCCGGCGCGGTGATGATGGCGAACCTGTCCTGCAAGGGCGGCAACGTCGACGAAGACGCCCCGCACTGGCTGCGGATCTTCTGGTCGGTCGTGATCACGCTGGTGACCATCGGCCTGCTGTTCGCCGGTAACTTCGAAGCCATGCAGACCATGGTGGTGCTGGCCGGTCTGCCGTTCTCGGTGGTGCTGGTGTGCTTCATGTTCGGCCTGCACAAGGCGATGCGCCAGGACATGCAGATCGAACAGGAGCAGGCGCAACTGGCTGAACGCGGTCGTCGTGGTTTCAGCGAGCGCCTGACCCAGCTGGATCTGCAACCGAGCCAGTCGGTGGTTCAGCGCTTCATGGACAAACACGTCAGCCCGGCGCTGGAAGATGCCGCTGCGCAAATGCGTGCACAGGGTCTGGAAGTGCAGACGCTGCTGGGCAAGTCCAAGCGCTGCATGGGCGTGCGGGTCGAGATGGAAGAGGGCAACCCTTTTGTCTACGAAGTGAGCCTGGACGGCTACCTGGCGACCCCGAGCGAGTCGGTTCAGTCCGATGAAGCGCGCCAGCGTTTCTACCGCGCCGAGGTGTACCTGCACAACGGCAGCCAGGACTACGACCTGATGGGCTTCACACAGGATCAGATCACACGCGATGTGCTCGATCAGTTTGAAAGCCATCGGCAGCTCCTTGGCCGGGTCTATAGCTGAGTTGTGAAGTGATCTTTCCTGCACGTTGTGCGGGAATACAAAGGGGCTCAAGTTGAGCCCCTTTTTTGTGCCTGATCGTTCCCACGCTCTGCGTGGGAATGCCTCAACGGACGCTCCGCGTTCGGCTTTTGATTTGGGACGCGGAGCGTCCCGGGCTGCATTCCCACGCGGAGCGTGGGAACGATCACGCCGCGATCCTCTCGCGGCGTTTTTGTGTCTGCTCTCTTTATCCCAGGTTCTTCCCGAGCAGCGCGTGATACAGCTCGCTGTCCCCAAGAATCCCCACCACATGGTTGTTGTCGTGCAGCACGAGTTTGTTGCCGGTCTGGTAACGGATCTGCAACGCGTCGCGCATGCCGATGTTCGAGTCCACCAGCGTCGGTTTGCGCTCCAGCCCTTCCACGGCTTGCCCCGGTGCCCAGTTCTGCAGGTTCAGCACCGAACCGTTCTGCCGCGCCCCTTTGATGGTGTTGCCTTCGGCGAGGTCCAGCCACGAGTCGCCGCCCGGATCCAGGCACACCGAACCGTTGATGCGTTTGCAGTTGTCCAGGGTGCGCATCAGGCTGCGACCGCACAGCACGTTCAGCGGGTTGGTATGGGCAACGAAGGTGCGCACGTAATCGTCCGCAGGATTGAGCACGATCTCTTCCGGCACGCTGTACTGGATGATCCGGCCGTCTTTCATGATCGCGATGCGGCTGCCGAGTTTCAGCGCCTCGTCGAGGTCGTGGCTCACGAACACGATGGTCTTGCTCAGCTTGCGTTGCAGTTCCAGCAGCTCATCCTGCAGACCCTGACGGATCAGCGGGTCGAGGGCCGAGAACGGTTCGTCCATCAGCAGAATGTCGGCGTCCATCGCCAGTGCGCGGGCCAGACCGACACGCTGCTGCATGCCGCCGGACAGCTCGTCGGGCTTCTTGTTGCGCCACTGGGTCAGGCCCACCAGTTCGAGTTTTTCATCGACCAGCTTGCGCCGTTCCTTCTCCGGACGACCCTGCATTTCCAGACCAAAACTGATGTTCTCGCGCACCGTCAGCCAGGGCATCAGGGCGAACTTCTGGAACACCATCGCGATGCGTTTGGTGCGCATCATTTTCAGCTCGGCCGGGGTGCAGGACGCGATGTCGATCTGCTTGCCTTCGTGTTCGACGAACAGCTTGCCGCGGCTCACGGTGTTGAGGCCGTTGATGCAGCGCAGCAGGCTCGACTTGCCGGAGCCGGACAGGCCCATCAGCACGCAGATCTCGCCTTTGTTGATGTCGAGGCTGGCCTTTTCAACGCCGACGATCTGCCCGGTCTTTTTCAGGATCTCACTGCGGGTCAAGCCTTGATCGAGAAGTTTCAGTGCTTCGCGCGGATCCTTGGTGAAGATCACGTCAACGTTATCGAAGCGAATTATGCTCATGCGTCACCCCCTACTTTGGCGTCGGGTTGTTTGCAGATACGGTCGAGCATGATCGCCAGCAGTACGATCGCCAGGCCCGCTTCGAAGCCCAGGGCGATATCAGCAGTGTTCAGTGCGTTGACCACCGGTTTGCCGAGTCCGTCGGCGCCCACCAGTGCCGCGATCACCACCATCGATAGCGACAGCATGATGCACTGGGTGATGCCGGCCGCGATGCTCGGCATGGCGTGAGGCAGTTCGATCCGTGAAAGCAGTTGGCGACGCGAGCAGCCGAAGGCCTTGCCGGCGTCCATCAGTTCTTGCGGGACATCGCGGATGCCCAGGTAGGTCAGGCGGATCGGCGCGGCGATGGCGAACACCACCGTCGAGATCAGGCCCGGTACCACGCCCAGCCCGAAGAGGGTCAGGGTAGGAATGAGGTAAACGAAGGTCGGTACGGTCTGCATCAGATCGAGTACCGGCCTCATCAAAGTGTAGAACATCGGTTTGTGCGCGGCGACGATGCCCAGGGGCACGCCGATGACCACGCAGACCAGGGTCGCGAACATGACCTGGGCGAGGGTTTCCATGGTTTCCTGCCAGTACCCCAGGTTGAGGATCAGCAGGAAGGAGGCGACCACGAACGCGGTCAGGCCCCATTTGCGTTGAATGAAGTGGGCCAGCAGGGCGATGAGGCCGATCAGCACCAGCGGGTTGAACCAGGTCAGCGCGAACGTCACGCCGTGGATCATCGTTTCCAGGGTCACGGCGATTGCGTCGAAAGTGTTGGCGCCGTGTTGCGTCAACCATTCAACGAAGCCCGCGATGTACTGGCCTAAAGGGATTTTCTGATCAATCAGCATGGTAGTGAACGTCCGCATGCAAGGAATAAACAGCCCGGGCGGTTAGCCCGCCCGGCATAAGCGATGCCTCTTTAATTCAAGGCTGTGCGAGTTTGGCTTTCACGGCCTCCAGGCCTGGTTTACCGTCAATGGTGGTCACGCCAGCGAGCCAGGTATCGAGCACCTGTGGATTCTTTTTGAGCCAGGCCTTGGCGGCCGCGTCAGGCTTCATCTTGTCGTCCAGGATGTTGCCCATCAGTTCGCTTTCCATGTCGACGGTGAACTCCAGGTTTTTCAGCAGTTGGCCAACGTTGCTGCATTCCTCGGCGTAGCCCTTGCGGGTGTTGGTCGCCACGGTGGCGGCGCCGAAATCCGGGCCGAAGAAATCGTCACCACCGGTCAGGTACTGAATCTTGAAACGCTTGTTCATCGGGTGCGGCGCCCAGCCGAGGAACACCACGGCGGTGTCGCGTTTTTGTGCGCGGTCGACCTGCGACAGCATGCCCGCTTCGCTGGACTCGACGACCTTGAAGCCGGCGGTTTTGAGGCCGAAGGCGTCCTTGTCGATCATGCTCTGGATCAGGCGGTTGCCGTCGTTGCCCGGCTCGATCCCGTAGATCTTGCCGTCGAGCTCTTTCTTGAATTTGGCGATGTCGGCGAAGTCGTGCAGACCCTTGTCATACAAGGCCTGCGGAACGGCGAGGGTGTACTTGGCGCCCTTGAGGTTGGTGCGCACGGTTTCCACGGTGCCGGCGTCGCGGTAGGCCTTGATGTCGTTTTCCATGGTCGGCATCCAGTTGCCGAGGAACACGTCCATGTTCTTGCCGTCGGCCAGCGACTTGTAGGTCACGGGTACGGAGATCATGGTGGTCTTGGTCTTGTAGCCGAGGGCCTGAAGCACGACGGAGGTGGTGGCGGTTGTTGCGGTGATGTCGGTCCAGCCGACATCGGAGAAGTTCACGGTACTGCACTGCGCCGGTTCTGCGGCTTGAGCCAGTAACGGCAGACTCAGCATGGCGGCCAACAACAACGACGGGGAACCTTTCATGAATGGACTCCTTGGTGTTTTTTTTGGCAGTGTTCCGATTGGACCACCGCACTTATGGGTTGCGGTTGGATGGCGTTCTGGAGACAGCTCTACCGCAGCGCCTTGCAATCGAGTCGATACGATCATGTACCAGTGAAAATCTGACGCCTACAGGGTGCGTCGTATCCAGTACAGGGATGGTCGCATCCAGTGTCAGTGACGTCGTTTACAGCTTTTTTCTGCCCTGTCTGGCCATCTGAACCGCATAAAAACGGCGAAAACACGGGCTGAAACCGGCACGGCGTTAGTGGGCATGAGTGCGTCGGTGTCAGACGCCGAGCGACCCGGGAAAAGCCCGATGATGCGGGCATTCCGGCGGATTGCAGCTTGAGCGTAGCAGCTCCGCCAGCGGGCGCTTCACGCCCCGGACCGGCACTCTCAGGAGCTCTGCAGCAATGGCTATCAGCGTTTTCGACCTGTTCAAAATCGGCATTGGCCCTTCCAGTTCCCACACCGTCGGGCCCATGCGCGCCTCCGCCCTGTTCGTCGAGTCGTTGCGCGACAAACATCTACTGGAGCAGGTGCGTCGCATCGAGGTGCAGTTGTTCGGTTCGCTGTCGGCCACTGGTGTCGGTCATGGCAGCGACAACGCGGTGATCATGGGTCTGATGGGCGAGTGGCCGGACGCGATCGACCCGTCGCAGATCGGCCCGCGGATCCAGGCCCTGCGTGAAACCCACACGCTGTTGCTCGACGGTCGTTTGTCGGTGCCCTTTATATGGGGCCGCGACATGCGCCTGATCGACGAGAACCTGCCGTTCCATCCCAACGCCATGACCCTGGTTGCCGAAGGCGATCACGGCGAGCTGCATCGCGACACCTACTATTCGGTCGGCGGTGGTTTTGTGGTGGACGAGGCGCAGGCCTCCAGCGGCGTGGTGGATCTGGATCGCACCGAGTTGCCTTACGACTTTTCCAGCGCGGTGGAGCTGCTGGAGCTGTGCAAGACCCACAACCTGCGCGTGGCCGAATTGATGATGGCCAACGAGAAGGTCTGGCGCAGCGAGGAAGAAATCCGCGCCGGCCTGATGAAACTCTGGCGGGCGATGCAGGATTGCGTCGAGCAGGGCCTCAAGCACGAAGGCATCCTGCCCGGCGGCCTCAACGTGCGCCGCCGCGCGGCGAAGTTGCACCGCAGCCTTCAGGAATTGAACAAGCCCAACGTGATCGGCTCGACCCTCAGCGCCATGGAGTGGGTCAACCTGTTCGCCCTCGCGGTGAACGAGGAAAACGCCGCCGGCGGACGCATGGTCACGGCGCCCACCAACGGCGCGGCGGGGATCATTCCGGCGGTGCTGCATTACTTCATGAAATTCAGCGAGGCAGTGACCGACGCCAACGTGGTCGACTACTTCCTCGGCGCCGCAGCGGTGGGAATTCTGTGCAAGAAGAACGCTTCGATCTCCGGCGCTGAAGTCGGCTGTCAGGGTGAGGTCGGTTCGGCTTGTGCGATGGCGGCGGCAGGGCTGGCGGAAATCCTTGGCGCAAGCCCCGAGCAGTTGTGCAACGCGGCGGAAATCGGCCTGGAACATAACCTCGGCCTGACCTGCGATCCGGTGGGTGGCCTGGTGCAAGTGCCGTGCATCGAGCGCAATGCGATTGCGGCGGTGAAGGCGATCAACGCGGCGCAGATGGCCTTGCGCGGGGACGGCCAACACTTTATTTCGCTGGACCGGGTGATCCGCACCATGCGCGATACCGGCGCCGACATGCATGACAAATATAAAGAGACTTCTCGGGGCGGGTTGGCGGTCAGTGCGGTTGAATGTTGAGTCAGTAAATCCGAGGTGTGGCCTTCGCGAGCAAGCCCGCTCCCACATTCGATCGCATTCCGGCAGAGGAACTCGCTCAATTGTGGAAGCTGGCTTGCCAGCGATGAGGCCGGACCAGTCAAAACTGCGCGTTAAGTGCACACCGGAATCAAAACGCGCCACCTTTTGGCGCGTCGCTATCAGATAAGAGTCTTTCCCACCTCCAGCGCCTGATTTGCAGGCGCTACCGTCCGTCACCCGTGCCTGCGGTGACACTGTAGGACAATCGTGCGCAGGCCAGTTCCCACAAGTGCTACCGATTTGCTCACACGCATCGGAGCAGGGCATTCGCGGCCGCTGATGGCACTTCGAATTACCTTTGGTCGGGGCGCTTGTATAGACGCGTCGCGACGTCGTTTTCAGGAGTTATTGAACAGCCATTCAAATTTAGGCATGGCAATTGCTCTGTCATAACAAAGCCCGTCTCACGCAAGAGAACGATGGCAATAACAAGAGCCTCCGCCTGAGGCCATCACCCGCTTTGTGTGAGGAGATACCGCGATGACGTCGTTCAACTCCGGGGCTCAACCCCAGAACCGTGCGCCTCAATCCATCGGCTTTCTGCTGCTGGACAATTTCACGCTGATTTCCCTGGCTTCCGCAGTCGAACCGCTGCGGATGGCCAACCAGTTGTCCGGTCGCGAGCTGTATCGCTGGACCACCCTCACTGTCGATGGCGGCCAGGTTTGGGCCAGTGACGGTCTGCAGATCACCCCCGACGCCTCCATGCACAAAGCCCCGGCCCTCGACACCATCATCGTGTGCGGCGGGATCGGCATTCAACGCACCGTTACCCGTGAACACGTCTCGTGGCTGCAAAGCCAGGCGCGTCAGTCGCGACGCCTCGGCGCCGTGTGCACCGGCAGCTGGGCCCTGGCCTGCGCCGGCCTGCTCGACGGTTTTGATTGCAGCGTGCACTGGGAATGTCTGGCGGCGATGCAGGAAGCTTTCCCGCGCGTTGCGATGAGCACCCGTCTGTTCACCCTCGACCGCAACCGTTTCACCAGCTCCGGCGGCACCGCGCCGCTGGACATGATGCTGCACCTGATCAGCCGCGATCACGGCCGTGAACTGTCCGCCGCGATCTCGGAAATGTTCGTCTACGAGCGCATCCGCAACGAGCAGGATCACCAGCGTGTGCCGCTCAAGCACATGCTCGGCACCAACCAGCCGAAACTGCAGGAAATCGTCGCGCTGATGGAAGCCAACCTGGAAGAGCCGATCGACCTCGACGAACTGGCGGTGTACGTCGCCGTGTCCCGTCGTCAGCTCGAGCGCCTGTTCCAGAAATACCTGCACTGCTCGCCGTCGCGCTACTACCTCAAGCTGCGTCTGATCCGTGCGCGGCAGCTGCTGAAGCAGACGCCGATGTCGATCATCGAAGTGGCGTCGGTCTGCGGGTTCGTGTCGACACCGCACTTCTCCAAGTGCTACCGCGAATACTTCGGCATTCCGCCGCGTGACGAGCGCGTCGGCTCCAACACCACCCAGCAGGTGGCGATGATGCCGCTGCCGCAAGCCATCGTGATGTCGCCGCTGTCCGGGCCGATGTCGGCGCTGAGCCAGGCACGCAACGAGTCGACCTTCGCCAGCGTGCGCCTCTAAAACGAAAGATCGCAGCCTGCGACAGCGCCTTCAGGAAAGGCACTGTCGCAGGCTGCGATCTTTTTTTTGGGTCAGATGTCAGGCGCGGGTTTGCTGATACTGCGCCAGGGCCGGCAGCAACTGCTTGTCGATGGCTTCGCGCACGGTCGGCTGAATGCTCGCGCTGCTGGTGTACATCTGCTTGACCATGGTGCGCAGCGTGTTGGCCCGCACATCGTCCAGACCCCGCACCGCGCACTCGCAGGCCTGCTGGGCAGTGGAGCCCGACGGTACTTCGAATCCCAACGACTTGAGCTGGCCCAACAGGTCTTCCTGATCGATCAAATCGGCATACATCATGACGCGAATCCTTCTTCGGCAACGGAGGTCGTGGCTCGATTCTGGTAGGCATGCCCAGGCACGGCAAGGGCGATTTGTCGCAGTGTCCACATTGGCTATGAGCATGTCGTTTTCGGCTAACTTGCCGGCAAGGGGAGTGGGCACACTGGACCCAGCTCGCTTCACGAAGGTTTGGTCACCCTCGCCACGGCAGCTCCTCAACAGTACCCTCGCCCCGATCCTGTCACGGCTTGTATCGGGGCTTTTTTTGCCTGTGTGTCAGGTAAATCGAGGTGCATTCATCGCCAGCAGGCTGGCTCCCACATTGAAATGCGCTCTTTGTGGGAGCCAGCCTGCTGGCGATGAACGATGACGCGGTTTAGCGCTGCAACACTAGAATCCGCGACAACAACTCATCCCGGTCGATGTAGCAGCCCTGAAAATGCCGGGCTCCGGTGGCCGGGTCGAACGCATTGCGCGCGTGCAGGGTGCGGCGGTTGTCGAAGCACCACAGCTCGCCCGGATTGAGCCGCTGCATCACCCGGAAGCGTGGCTCGCGGGTCATGGCGATGAAGCGCCGGTAAGCGCGATACAGCAAGGGCATTTGCTCCACAGACGTGTCGAACGCCCCGCGCAGAAAGTTGGCCATGCGGATTTCCGCGACCCGGCCCAACGCGTCCAGGGCGATGACCGGCGCCAGGCAGCGGTAGTCGCTGTGGCGGTCCTTGTTGCGAAACTCCACCGGGATCTCGCACAGCGCCTGAAACGACGATGGATCTTCCTGACGCAACGCTTCGGCAATCGCAAAACCGTCGACGAAAATGCTCTCGCCACCCTCGGCATCGTTCACCAGACAATGCAGAAATTGCAGGCCCGGTTGCAGCTCGCGGGTCGGCAGGTCCGTGTGCAATGGCAGGTTGAAAGCGGTGTAGGCATTGCTGTCGGCGTCGGCCTTGGATTGCACGTTGAACAGCACGCCGAAGTTGCTCTCGCGGATGAACGAAATACGCTGGGCGATCAGCTTCAGCGAACCGGGTTCGGTGGGTACGCCGCGCACCTGGGTCAGGCCGATGTCGCGTACCGCCAGCAACCATTGCAGCAGCGCAGCGTTGTCGTTCATCAGGGCTGAATAGTCGAACACCGGCAACTGCAAATCGCTGCGCCACAGGAAGGGTTTCGGCTTGGCGGCAAGGCGTTCGGCGCGGGATTCCTCGTCATAGGCGTGGGCTCGCAGCCAACCGGCGTCGAAGCGGCTAAGGTGGCCGTCCTGCCAGTCGATGCGCAGGCAGCCATCGGTGTCGATATGTGCGGCGGAGGGCGACAGATCCTGCGCCGCATCGACGATCTCGAACACCTGCTCGCGGGTGACGCTGTAGACGCAGTGCGGGCACGGACAGTTGTCGCGCAGCCACACGTGGTGAAACGGGCTGACACGCCCGTCGGCCCATTCGATCAGGACGCGATCCGCCAGGTTCTGCACGCCGTTCAGCGCGCTGATCAACGGATAAGTACGGAAATCGGCAACTGCAGCGGCGGTGTGCATGGCGGCTCCTTGCGGTGGATGGATTTACCGGGCTGGCGGCAGGGCGATGACCCGGCCGATGTAAGCAGGCGCGGGCAGGTCGGCCTGCTCGGCGACGATGGCTTGCAGACGGCCCAGGGTGTCCGGGGTAAACGGCGCGGAACGCGGCCCGGCGAGGTCGACGTGCAGCAGCATCTGCTCGTTGCCGGCCAGCTCCTTGTCACCGCCGGCAAGGTGCAGGCTGTGATAGAGGTGCAGGCGTTTCTGGTCGAGGCCGATGATCTGCGTGCGCACTTCGACTTCGGCATCGAGCTTCACTTCGTGCAGATAGTTGAGGTGCAGTTCGAGGGTGAACAGCGAGTGACCGCTGGCTTCGCGATTGTTGCTGTCCATGCCGAGACGATCCATCAGGGCGTCGGTGGCATAGCTGAAAATCAGCAGATAGAAGGCGTCGCGCAGGTGGCCGTTGTAGTCGACCCAGTCGGGGATGATGCGGGTTTGGTAGGTGGTGAGTGTGGGCATATTTTCTCCTGATGCGATCGTTCCCACGCTCTGCGTGGGAACGCCTCCTGTGACGCTCTGCGTCACGCTTCTGGGACGCAGAGCGTCCCGGGCTGCATTCCCACGCAAAGCGTGGGAACGATCGATTACTCGCTGAAACTCATCCCGTGCTTTTCTTTCGTGGTCTTCACCGCCTCAAGCACCGCCAGCAAGCAATCATCACGATAGCGCTCCAGCGCCGAAATACTGTGCCGGCCCAACTGATCGCTGGTGCCATCCACCACATCGTCGATCAACTTGTCGGTCAGTTCCGGCGCCGGCAGGTACGTCCACGGCAACTGCAGCGCCGGGCCGAACTGCGACATGAAGTGGCGCATGCCGGCATCGCCACCGGCCAGGGTGTAGGTCAAGAACGTGCCCATGAACGACCAGCGCAGACCGGCGCCAAAGCGGATTGCATCATCGATCTCACCCGTGGTCGCCACGCCGTCGTTGACCAGATGCAGCGCCTCGCGCCACAGCGCTTCGAGCAGGCGGTCGGCGATGAAGCCCGGCACTTCCTTGCGCACATGCAGCGGGCGCATGCCGAGGGATTCGTAGACTTTCATCGCCGCTTGAACCGCTTCCGGCGCGGTGTTCTTGCCACCGACCACTTCCACCAATGGCAGCAGGTAAACCGGGTTGAACGGGTGGCCGACCACGCAGCGTTCCGGGTGGGTCGAGCTCTCGTAGAATTCGCTCGGCAGCAGGCCCGAAGTACTGGAACCGATCAATGCATTCGGCTTGGCCTCCGCGCTGATTTTGCTGTGCAGCTCCAGTTTCAGTTCGAGGCGTTCCGGGGCGCTTTCCTGGATGAAGTCCGCATCGCGCACGCACTCTTCAATGGTCGCGACAAAGCGCAGACGATCCTGCGACGCGCCCGGCGCCAGACCGTTTTTCTCCAGCGCGCCCCACGCGTTTGCCACGCGTTTGCGCAGCGCCGCTTCGGCCCCCGGCGCCGGGTCCCAGGCCACCACGTCAAGGCCGTGGGCGAGGGCGCGGGCGACCCAGCCGCTGCCGATGACGCCGCTGCCCAGTGCTGCGAAGGTTTTGATTTCGGTGATAAAGCTCATGGTCACTTCCTGGAATGAGGCAAAAAAACGGTGGGCGTCAATGGCCCGCCCACCGGGGGAAAGGGTGATTTCAGCCGCGCTGGGTCAGGCCCATCTTCCTGCGACCTTCAGCCGGGGTCAGCACGCGGGCGCCGAGGCGGCTGAGGATCTCAGTGGCGCGCTCGACCAGTTGGCCGTTGGTCGCCAGCACACCTTTGTCCAGCCACAGGTTGTCTTCCAGACCGACCCGCACGTTGCCGCCAAGCAGCACCGCTTGCGCGGCCATCGGCATCTGCATCCGGCCGATGCCGAAGCCGGCCCACACCGCGTCGGCAGGCAGGTTGTCGACCATGGCTTTCATGGTGGTGGTGTCGGCCGGCGCGCCCCACGGGATGCCCAGGCACAGCTGGAACAGCGGATTGTCCAGCAGGCCTTCCTTGATCATCTGTTTGGCGAACCACAGGTGCCCGGTGTCGAAAATCTCCAGCTCCGCCTTCACGCCCAGCTCGGTGATGCGCTTCGCGCCAGCCCGCAGTTGGGCCGGGGTGGAGACGTAAATGGTGTCGCCGTCGCCGAAGTTCAGGGTGCCGCAATCCAGGGTGCAGATTTCCGGCAGCAGTTCTTCGACGTGGGCCAGACGAGTCAGCGGGCCGACCAGATCGGTGTTCGGGCCGAACTCCATCGGGTTCTCGCCCGGGCCGATTTCCAGGTCGCCACCCATGCCGGCGGTGAGGTTGACGATGATGTCGACGTCGGCTTCGCGGATGCGCTCCATGACTTCGCGGTACAGCGCCACGTCACGGCTGAACTTGCCGGTCTGCGGGTCACGAACGTGGCAGTGCACGACCGTGGCACCAGCCTTGGCCGCTTCTACTGCGGCTGCGGCGATCTGTTTCGGGGTGACCGGCACGTGAGGGCTCTTGGCGGTCGTGTCGCCAGCACCGGTGAGTGCGCAGGTGATGATGACGTCGTGGTTCATGGTGCGTTTTCCTTCAGGCGTGATGGGTCTGTTCGCAGCCCGTGGCGGGCTGCGAAGTGGTTCGTTCGTTACGGTTTATTTGCTGGTGAGCTGGAGGTTTTCAGCCGCCGGTTTGCCATCGAAGGTGGTGACGCCTTCGAGCCAGCGCTGTTTGTCCTGCGGGTGATCCTTGAGCCATTGTTTGGCCGATTCGAAAGCGTCCTTGTGATCGAGCAGCGGCTGCATCATCCGGCTCTCGTCTTCGGCGGTGAACGTCAGGTTGCTCAGCAGGCGGCTGACGTTCGGGCATTGTTCGGCGTATTTCGGCGCGGTCACGGTCCATACGGTGGCCATGCCTTCGTTCGGCCCGAGGGCGTCATCGCTGCCGGTCAGATAGGTCATTTGCACATTGACGTTCATCGGGTGCGGCGCCCAGCCGAAGAACACCACGGCTTCCTTGCGGCGCACTGCGCGATCGACGGCGGCGAGCATGCCGGCCTCGCTCGATTCGACGAGCTGGAATTTGCCAAGGCCGAACTGATTCTTGGCGATCATCGCCTTGATCTGGGTGTTGGCGCCCGAGCCTGGCTCGATGCCGTAGATCTTGCCGCCCAACTCTTTTTCAAACTTGGCGATGTCGGCGAAGGTTTTCAGGCCCTTGTCCGCCAGGTAGGTCGGCACGGCGAGGGTGGCGCGGGCGTCCTTGAGGCTTGGCGCTTCAAGCACCTTGACCTGATTGGCGTCGACGAACGGGGTGATGGTCTGGGTCATCAGCGGGTTCCAGTAGCCGAGGAACAGATCCAGGCGCTGGTCGCGGATGCCGGCGAAAACGATTTGCTGAGAGGCGCTGGTCTGTTTGGTGCTGTAGCCGAGCCCGTCGAGCAGAACCTGGGCCATCGCACTGGTGGCGATCACGTCGGTCCAGTTCACCACGCCCATGCGCACGTTCTGACACGATGCGGAATCGGCCGCCATGACGCTGGCGCTTAAAAACGCGGTACCGCTGAGTGCGAGAACACAGCTGCTGATCAGTCGTTTCATGTCGGGTTCCTCGGCAGGTCATTATTGTGGGTTCCGGTGTCTGTGCGCCGGTGATGCTCAAATTACGCAGCTGTACGCCCTTGAAAGCGCACTGCGGCGACCAGCTCTTGCACTGCAGCGACCTGTCCCCTTGAATGCCGCCGACAACTGGCGTATCAACGTTGCACGCTACCCGCTAACCGAGTGCGCGCCATGTCCCAGGATTTCTACTTTCTGTTGATGCCGGGTTTTTCCGCCATCGGCTTCATCTCTGCGATCGAACCGCTGCGGGTGGCCAACCGCTTTCGCGGCGAGTTGTACCGCTGGCACGTCTTGAGCGCCGATGGCGGGGCGGTGCTGGCGAGTAACGGGATGTCGGTCAACGCGGATGCGGCGCTGGAGCCGCTGAAGAAAGGGGCGACGTTGCTGGTGGTCGCCGGTTTCGAACCACTGAAATTCGCCACCCCGGCGCTGGAGCACTGGCTGCGACGGCTGGACAACGAAGGCGTGACCCTCGGCGCCATCGACACCGGTAGCTTCGTCCTCGCCGAGGCCGGCCTGCTCGATGGCCATCGCCTGACGCTGCACTGGGAAGCCATCGACGCCTTCAAGGAATCTTATCCGCAGCTCAGCGTCACCCAGGAGCTGTTCGAGATCGACCGCCGACGCATCACGTCTGCCGGCGGCACCGCATCGATTGACCTGATGCTCGACCTGATCGCCCAGGCCCACGGCCCGCAACTGGCGATCCAGGTCAGCGAGCAGTTTGT
>NZ_JAIHBA010000062.1:0-17498 GCF_019718735.1 Pseudomonas sp. RIT778
CCTGATCGAGGGTTCCGTGCTGGTCACCAGCAATTCCCGACTGGCCGGTGACGGCTTGCGTCTGGGGCCCTCGATGCAGGCGCGCTACAAGCACGGCGACGACATGCCGCAAATCAGCCAGACCTACGCCAACGACAACTCGCTGGCCTGGCGCAGCGGCAAACTGGTGCTCGACAACCTGTCGCTGAACGAAGCGTTGCCGCAGATCAACCGTTACCTGGACAAACCGCTGATGCTCGCCGACAACTCGACTGGCTCGATCCGGGTCGGCGGGATCTACAACATCAAGGAATTGAACAGCTTCGCCAGTTCCCTGCCCAAAGTCTTGCCGGTGTTCCTGACCCGCAACAAGGACGGCAACCCGGTCATCAATCCGATGCCGCAGCAACCGGTAAAAAACTGAAGGCCGTTCCCGTGAGGGAGCGGCCTTCTGCTTTGGCACTTGTCAGCGATGTTTACCGGTGATTACTGCGCCGCGACTTTCCCCGCCTTTTCCAGATCATCGTGCACGGTTTGCACCTGATACTGCGGATCAGCCTTGATCTGCTGCTCGGTGAACGGCAACACGCTCCACTGTTTCTTCGAGAACGCCTCGGTCTGGTCGCGGGAATACTTCGACGCCGGATCGCTGGACAGCGAGAACGCCAGCAGGCCCTGGGCATGCGGCCCCTTGTCGTCGAACGTGACGACTTGCAGATAACTGGTGCCGCTGACCACCTCCAGCTTGCCGTCTTCACGGGGCACGCTCTGGATCGCGTTGTAAATGCCCAGCGTCCCCGGGCCACCGTGGATCGGCGTTTGCTGGCCGCCACTGCTGACCACCTGCACATCGCCCCAACGGGTTTTCTCGGTCAGGCCCATTTTGGTGGCGGACTCGGCCGACGCCAGCATGGCCTCGCGCAATGCCTTGGCCACTTCCGGCTTTTCAATGGCCAGCCCGCGTGGTGTGTGTTGCGCATCCTTCGGATCGAAGGCCACACGCCAGGCCTGCGGCGATTCCTGCATCGCTTGCATGATGGTCTGGAAATGCACCAGCCCGACGCCCGATTCCAGATTCGCCCGGCCGTCCCACGCCTTCAGGCTGCTGCACACTGATTTGAGCGCTGCATCAGGCTGGGAAGCACAGAACTTCAACAGATCCGGCATCACCTGCGTTGCCAGGAACACCTGATCGTCCATCACCATGTGTTGCAGATCCTGCACCGATACCGGGCCTTTTTTGCTCAGGGTCGCCAGACGATCCAGCGCAAAGCGCGAGCGCAGGCCCAGTGGCTGGCCGTCCTGACTGATCAGCGGCGAGAAGCCGGTCAACGGTTGCGCCGGGTTGGCCAGCCACGCCGAATCGTTGGAGTGCTGGACGAAGTCCTTGCGCAACAACTGTGGCAACTGACCCGAAGCGTAAATGCCCTTTTGCGCGGCTTGCGGATCGATGTCCCAGGCGCAGGCGCTGTTGGAACCGTCGAGCACGATCATTTTCAGACCGGCGCGCGGGTCGCTGCACTTGGCCAGTTTGTCGGCGCTGACGTTCGGCACCACCGACAGGTTCATGTACAGCGTCTGGCCCTTGTCATCTACCGCCAGGGTGTTGACCCACGGGATGCCCTGAATGGTGTGCACCGAATCCTGCAGATCCTTGAGATTGCCGGCGCGGTTCATGGCGTACCACTGCTTCAGCACCCGGTCGTTGTCGAGGTTGGCATCGCGCAGGCTATAGGCGAACTGATTGTTCCAGTCGAGCTTGCCGGGCCACTGCACGATCGGGCCGAACTGCGAACTGTAGACATCCCGCGACACCGGCACGACGTGGCCGTCCGCCTGTTTGACCTGCACCGTGACCGTCTGCTTGTTCATCGGCAGGGACTGGCCGTCGAGCAGGTAACGGGTCGGATCCTTCGGGTCGAGTTGCAGGCGATACAGGGTGAAATGCTTGGACGAGTCGACGGTGTGGGTCCAGGCCAGATGTTGGTTGAAGCCGATGTTGATCATCGGCAAGCCCGGCAGCGCCGCGCCCATCACATCGAGTTTGCCCGGAATGGTCAGGTGCATCTGATAGAAGCGCATGCCGCCGACCCACGGAAAATGCGGGTTGGCCAGCAGCATCCCACGGCCATTTAACGAACGCTCGCTGCCCACCGCTACTGCGTTGCTGCCACGGTCCAGGGCGAAGCGCTGCTGGCGCGTGTCCGCCAGTTGGTAAGCCCGCGCATCGTTTTCAATCTGCGCAGTGGCCTGCGGCGGCGTCGCACCCGCCAGCGCTTCGGCGAACTGACCGACCCCGCCCTCGACCAACAGACGACGGGTCAGCTTTACCAGGTCTTCGGCGGCGATATCGCGCACCCATTCACCCTGGCACTGTTGCGGCAGTCCCTGCTGGCGACGTTCGGCCAGGTAACGGTTGTAGCCGGCGGCATAACCTTCCACCAGATCACGCACTTCGACCGGCTGAGCCTGCCAGAAAGCGTTCACTGCCTGCGGCGTGTTGAGCCACTGGAAGAACACGTCGCTGACGCGGTTCTCGCGCTCTTCGACTGTCAGTTGCTCCGGCCCGAAGTACCGCGACCGCTCGCCGTTGACCGTCACGATCTCGTTGGCCAGCAGGCACAGGTTGTCCTGCGCATAGGCATAACCGATGCCGAATCCGAGACCGCGTTCGTTCTCCGCACGGATGTGCGGTACGCCAAAGCCTGTGCGACGGATATCCGCGCCGGTCTGAACGGACGGGCTGAACGCCTGCGCCGACAGACTCAGCCCGAGAAACAGGCCGACAAGGGTCAGTCCGGTGAATTGCCTGGAAATAGTCACGCTCGCTCCTGATCGAAATGCCGTAGAGCGAACCGCCCGCCACCGTGAACACGTCGGGCCCGGCTCGCTCTGAAATCACCCACGCGTCACGCGCAATGAGCCTGTCCAGAAAACGAAGCCGCGGAAAAAAAATTTAGTCGGTCATACAGCCCTCTCGCACCGTAATCACGGGGAAAAGACAAAACGGCGACAAATTTTCTACATTTTTCGCTTCATGATTTGTCGAGCTGAAACGTCTTGTTTAGAGAGAGCACAAAAAACCTTTCCTGATCAGGCTCTGAAAGGAGTAATCGCATGTACAACCCACCCCTACCATCGGAAGGTAGCCAGACCCCACAAGGAGCGCCCATGGGTTCGCACGTCGACGTATTCGGGCAACGGATCGAGCGTCACGGCAATGAGCGCATCCGTTTGCTGCTTAAAAGCTTCGGCCTGCGCACCAGCCTGATTCGCCTCAAAGTCATCGACACCCTGCTGGTCGCCGCCGAGGACGACCGTCGTCTGGGTGTGCGTGGCGTGCATAGCCAACTGCTGGATCTGGACATTCCGTTGTCCTTCCTCAGCGTTCGTGAAGTGTTGAAGCGTCTGTGTGCCGAAGGCGTGATCACGTTCAACGACGACAAGAGCTACAGCCTCCATCCCCAGGCTGCCGCGGTGCTCAACAACGATTGAAGCACCCGGCAGACGCCGTCAGGGCTTGACCTTGCGGCGCATCACGCCGTTGATCACCACGACCACCACCGCCACACCGATGGCGATGTACTGGAACGTTTGCTCGCTAAGCTTGCCGGCGTTTTGCAGCCAGGACAGGCCGAGCATGATCAGCAGTACGGCGACGGCGATCAGAATCGAATATATCAAGCGTTGCTTATGGGTCATTACAGGTTCCTGAACCGTTGGAATGTATCGGGTTTGTATCGGCGTTGATGCCATGCGCATACCGTTTGACGGGGATGCGCCGCGGTAAACGGGGTCTCATGTTACAGCCGATGAAGAGCTTTGGCTTCAAACGGCGTTAACCATGAGGATCCTTGAAATGCTGCGTCGAATCACCTGGCTGATTCCTGTACTTGCACTGCTCACCCTGAGCGGCTGCATCATCTTTCCCCACGGCGGCTGGCATGGCGATCATCGCCACTATGGGCCTGGCCCGGGTTACTACTACCATCGTTAAGCCATCTCACGGAAAGGATGCCAGCGTCCGTCCGTTCAAATGCAACAACGGATTTAAGCGTCAGGAAAAATGCCCACAGGAATGTGGGCATTTTTTATGGCTCGGCCATCAATGCCGTAGGGCGTTTCACCTGTGCAAGTAAGAAAGTCTCCCTCTGCAACATCACGCATAACCGCGTCATAGACCGTCACACCAATGGCGTAGGAACAATCCCTGCTCATCCCTACCCTTTGCGCTCCCTCTCGACGACCGTGAAAGCGCATGCAAAGAACTCTCATCCCCCTCCCGCCACTCCAGGCACTCGGCTTCTGTCTGGCCATCACCCTGTTCGAATGGTTGACCTACATGGCCAGCGACATGGTCATGCCGGCCATGCTGACTGTCACGCGGGATCTCGCAGCCGAGGCCGCTCACATCCCCAACGCGTTCAATCTGTATCTGATCGGCGGCGTCTGCCTGCAATGGCTGATCGGGCCGCTGTCCGACCGGTTCGGCCGGCGCCCTTTGCTGCTGGGCGGTTGCGCACTGTTCGGCGTGACTTGCGCGGCGGCTGTCGCCACGCCCGGCATCGAAGTGTTCAACGCCCTGCGCCTGTTGCAAGGCATGGGCCTGGGGTTTGTCGTGGCGGTCAGTTACCCCGCGCTTCAGGAAGTCTTCTGCGAGGCCGATGCGGTGCGCCTGATGGCGTTACTAGGTAATGTCGCGCTGCTTTCGCCCCTGCTCGGCCCGCTGCTCGGCAGTCTGCTGCTGGAATGGCTGAGCTGGCGCGAGCTGTTCCTCTGTCTGGGTCTGATCGCGACACTGACCTGGATCGGACTGTATGCCTGCATGCCGGAGACGATCGGCGTTGTCCGCCACGATGGAGGTCGACAAGCGCCGATCCCTTTCTCGTTTCGCCAGATCGGTAGCCGCTACCTTGCATTGCTGCGCAATCACCGGTTTGTCGGCACGTGCCTGGCCCTGGGTCTGATGAGCCTGCCGCTGATTGCCTGGATCGGACTGGCGCCGCTTCTTCTTGTCCAGTTGCTGGGCCTGACCACGCGCGAATATGCGCTGTGGCAGATTCCGGTGTTTTCGGCGGTCATCGTCGGCAATCTGATCCTCGACCGACTGCTGGCGTCGCGGGATCTGCCGCAATTGATTCGCCTGGCGCTCTGGCCGTTCTGCCTGGGTTTGCTGACCTTGATCGCCACCGCAGTGACCAGCCTTTCGCTTGCCGGATTGATGACCGGCCTTGGGCTGTATGCCGTGGGGCTGGGCATGAGCAACGCCGCTTTGTACCGACTGGCACTGTTTTCCAGCGATGACAGCAAAGGTCTGGTGTCTGCCGCGATCGGCATGATTTCGATTGCCGTGATGGGTGTCGGTGGTTCGTTGATCGCAGCGATCGGCGGCGGCACCCGTCTTGAATCCTTCGCTATTTGGGCGGCGCTGGGCGGCCTGCTCAGCCTGCCCCTGCTGTACCGGTTTCTGCCACACGTCCCGGCAGACACCGCTTCTTCAACATAACGACAAGGACGCCTGATGAACCACTTCCCCTACAGCGACGCACTCTGTGCGTTGACGCAACCTTATTGCCCGGATTCCGTGCCGGACGGGCTGTTTAACCAGGCCATGGCCGAAATGAGCCGGTTCCACTGCCAGCACACTCCGGGCTACGAACACTGGCTGAACGCCAATGGCCTGATCGTTGGTGACCTGGATCACCTTGATGACTGGTCGCGGCTACCGCCGATTTTCGCCAGTTATTTCAAGCGCCAGGCGTTGCTTAGTTCCACCGCAGCGGACGCACTGGAACTCACTTCCTCCGGCACCAGCGGCGAAAAAAGCCGCATGCGTTACGACGAGCGCAGCCTGGGCGCAGCCCAGAACATGGTCGAGCGGATCTTCCAGCACTATGACTGGGACACCCTGCACACGCCGTGCAACTACCTGCTGCTGAGCTATGAACCCGAGGGCAGCATCAGCCTGGGAACATCATTCACCGATCAGTTTCTGTGCGGCTTCGCGCCCGTCAATCGCGTGGCCTACGCACTGCGCCGAACGGGTGGCGGTCATGAATTCGACGGCTTTGGCGTGATCGCAGCCTTGCAGTCCTTCGCCGAAGAAGGTTTGCCGGTACGGATCTTCGGCTTCCCGGCCTTTCTCTGGCAGACCCTGCAACGCATGCAGGCGACCGGGGTGGCTGACCTGCAACTGGCGCAAGGCTCGCTGACGCTGTTTGGCGGCGGCTGGAAAACCCACGCGGCGCAAGAGATTCCCCGCCAGCAACTGTACGAACGCATTCACCGCCAACTGGGCATCGAGATGTCCCGTTGCCGTGACGGCTACGGCGCAGTCGAGCATGCGGTGCCTTATCTCGAATGTGCTCACCACCGTTTCCATGTACCGGTCTATTCGAAGGTTTTCGTGCGCCATCCCGCTGACTTTACGGTTCAGCCTTACGGCCGTCAGGGCTTGCTGAGTTTTGTCTCGCCTTACATTTCTTCGAGCCCCGCGCACGCGGTGGTCATGAGCGATCTCGCCACCCTGCATCCCGGCGCCAGCTGTGGCTGTGGTCTGTCCACCGACTGGTTCGAACTGCATGGCCGCGCGGCCACCACCGCTGGCCGTAGCTGCGCCCTGGCCGCCTCTGAACTGCTGGGGAAGCACTGATATGTACTTGATCAACGGACAGCTTCACGACGACTGCACCCTCGACGGCGCACTGCAACAGCTTTACCTGGATTTGCCGGAACGATTGGCCAAAACACTCGAAACAGCGACCGTGCTGAGCGCAGCAGCCGCTTTCGCCAAACGTCTGCAGGATCCGGACACGGCATTGCCTATCGATCCCGAGCAACGCCAGTCACTGATCGAGTTCTGCCAACCCGCGGCCCTGCGGCGCAAGCTTGAGCGCGAACTCGGCGAGCAGCCGGGCAGCCTGCGTCGCCTCGACTATCGCCAGTCACGCTTTGAACGCTGGAGCCCGCTGGGCCTGGTGGTTCACATCACCCCCGGCAATGCACCGCTGCTGGCTTTCTGTGCGGTGATCGAAGGCCTGCTGGCCGGCAACGTCAACTGGTTGCGCCCCAGCAGCAGCGATCAGGGTCTGACGGCGCAATTGCTTCATGGATTGGCGCAGTGCGATGCGACCGGCCAGATTGCCGGGCATGTCGCCGTCGTTCCGGCCAGCACCGCCCAGATCGGTCAGTTGTGCCAACAGGCCAACGGCGTTTCAGCGTGGGGCGGTGAGTCGGCGCTGCAAGCCATCCGCCAGCAACTGGCACCCGGATGTCGCTGGATCGACTGGGGCCACCGCATCAGCTTCATCTACCTGACACCGGCAACGGTCACGCCAGAAGCCCTGGACAGCGTGGCCGATGAAGTCTGCCGCCTCGATCAGCAGGCCTGCTCCAGCCCGCAATGGCTGCTGGTGGACAGTGACGATGAAAACACTTTGCGCTCAATCGGCGAAGAACTGGCCGAGGCGTTCGAGCGTCGATCCCGGCAATGGCCAGTCCTGCCGCCTTCGATTCAGGAAGCCTCGGAAATCACCACCCGAACGGCGATGGCGCGGCTGGCCCAGAGCTTTGGCGGGGCCAGCGGCCAGGTCTGGCAGGCGCCGGACTGGCGGGTGATCTGGACCCACGACCAGCAACTCGGTCCCTCGCCGCTGTTTCGCAGCCTGCTGCTCAAACCGATGCCGCGCGTAAGGATCACCGAGGCGCTGTTGCCCTGGCGAAACGTGCTGCAAAGCGCCGGGCTGATGTGCGCCGAACACGAAATGGCCGAACTGGCTCAAACCCTGATCGCTGCAGGCGTCACGCGGGTCACCCCGGTGCAAGCGATTCACGATGGCTACGAAGGCGAACCCCACGACGGTGTGTATGCCTTGCAGCGCTTGAGCCGACGGGTGTCGGTCAGTCTGCCGGCTACAGAGCTGGCGACCCGTGCCACGCTCGATCCGCTGCCGACGCCACCCTGCGTGGCCAATCTGCCGATCATGAGCAAGGACGCCTTTGTCACCCTCCCGATCCATCCGGCGGCCCGCTTGTATTTCCGCTCCGGCGGCAGCAGCGGCACCCCAGCGTTGGCCGGTTACAGCTACCGCGATTTCGATCGACAGATGCGCGCCAGTGCCGACGGCTTGTTCGCGGCGGGCCTCGACCCGAGCCGCGACCGGGTGATGAACCTGTTCTTCAGCGGCGGGCTGTATGGAGGTTTCTTCAGTTTTTCCAAAGTGCTGGAGCTGCTGGGGGCCACGCACCTGCCGATGGGGGCGCCGGCCGATGACGATTACCGCGAGATCGCGCAGATAATCATCGACCAGCGCGTCACCGTGCTGGTCGGTATGCCAAGCACCCTGCACCGTCTGTTCCTCAATGAGCAGGAACGGCTACGCGAATATGGCGGGATCGAAAAAGTCTTCCTCGGCGGCGAACACCCCGGCGAACAAAGCCTTGCGCTGATGCGCAGCTGCGGCGTCAGGCTGATTCGCTCGGCCATTTACGGCAGTGTCGACGCCGGGCCGCTCGGCCATGCTTGCCCGGCCACTGGCGATGGCGTGTTTCATCTGATGAGCGATATCCAGCATCTGGAGATCGTCGAATTCGAGGCCCATCGACCGGTCAACGACGGTGAAACCGGGCGTCTGGTGTTCACCTCCATCGAACGTGAAGGGCAGGACGTTCAGCGATACGACATCGGCGACAGCGGTCGCTGGCTCCCCGGTGCGTGTGACTGCGGGCTGCCCACGCCGCGCTTCGAACTGCTGCAACGCCACGGCAGATTGATGCGCATCGGCACCGACTTCATCTGCCTGTCGCAACTGGCAGAGCATCTGCAGACCGAGTTCCAGCTGATCCTCGAACATGCCCCGGACGGCCTGGAGCGCATGCGCTTTCGCAGCCCACGGCAAGCCGATGATGTACAGCGTCGCCTGCTGACCTATCCGACCCTGGCCACGCTCATCCACACCGGACTGCTGACCGTTGAGGTAGAGGTTTGCGGCAGCGATCGGTTCACCCGCAACAAACACAGCGGCAAGACGCCGCTGCTGATCGACAATCGGGGCGTTGTTCCCTGCGCAGACAGGCAAGGAGCCGAACATGAACACACGATTTGAACTGCAAGAACTGGTGACCTTGGCGCGACGGCATTCCGGCTTTTATGCAAGCCACTTCGCCGACATTCCCCCGCACATCTCATCACTGGAACAACTGCCGGTGATCGACCCCGTGGAATACTGGAAAGGCAGTCATGACCTTGACCATTGGCCTGTCCTGACGGCGCCGCTGAATGACGCACTGGTTTTCAAGACCGGAGGCACCACCAGCGCCGGCAAGTTTTCACTGTTCCGGCGCGAGGAATGGCAGACGCTGGTGACGGACTTCGGTCGCAGTCTCGACGCGCAGCTGAGCGCCGGGGACCGGGTGGCCAACCTGTTCTTTGCGGGTGACCTGTATGCCAGTTTCATCTTCACCCACGATGCGCTGGCGCAGGTTGAAACCGAGATCGTCGAGTTTCCCTTCACCGGCCATATCGACTCGAACCTTCTCGCCGATGCGATCGACCGGCACCGGATCAATGTGCTCGCGGGTATACCGGCCCATCTGCTGAGCTTTGCCGCGTGGCTCGAGCAGAATGGCCGGGCCCTCGAGGGTGTCACCGCCCTGCTCTACGCCGGCGAAAGCCTGTTTGACGCACAGTTGCAACGGCTTGAGCGGGTGTTCCCCAATGCCCGCGTGGCCTCGATCGGCTACGCCAGCGTGGACGCCGGATTCATCGGTGCCAGCCATCGTGACTGCGCTCTTGGCGAACACCGGGCTCCCGAAGGCCACGGTGTGCTGGAAATTCTCGACGAACAGACCGGTGAAGTGATCGAAGAATGCGGTCGGGTCGGGCGCCTGGTCATGACCAACCTCACGCGCCGGTTGATGCCGTTGATCCGCTACCCGGTCGGCGACCGTGCGTGCTGGCGAGAGCCGCCAGGCACGTCGGGGCGCAAGTTCGCGCTGATGGGGCGCTGTGCCGACAGCCAGAGGGTGCGCGTGGGCATTCTGACTCTGCTGCCGCAATCGATCGGCGAGACCGTGCTGCGCATCACCGGCAGCGACGATTGGCAACTGGTCATCGAGCAGGATGACGCCACGGATATCCTGCGCCTGCACTGGGCGCCGGACGCCCTGAAACCGGCAAACGCTGAAGCCGACCAGACGCTGCACAGCGCCTTGATCGAAGACTATCCGTTGATCAGGCAACTGAGCGCCGATCACCTGCTGGTATTGCAGATTCGCTGCTGCAAGGTTCAGGAACTGGCACGCCATCCACGCTCCGGCAAACGGCAACACGTGCTCGATCGGCGCGTCTACAACGGCTCTGGCCAGGGGACCTGCTGATGGACGCGATCACCCTGCGAGGCTACCGCACCAGTGACGCCCCGGCCGTCAGCCACCTGTTCAGAAAGATCTATGGCGACCATTACGCTCAGCCGCATGTTTATCTGCCCCGCATGATCAGCCAGAACCATGCCGACCGCCGCTGGCACTCGTTGGTAGCGGTGGCGAACGGTCAAGTAGCAGGTCACTCCGCGTTGATTCTCGACGAAGGATCATCCCTCGCCGAACTGGCCCTGAGCGTGGTAGATCCGCAGATCCGTGGGCAAAACGTCGCCACGCAAATGGGCCGGCATTTGCTGATCCATGCGCAGGCGCTGGGTTATCAGGGGGTCACGATCAAGCAAATGACCCATCACCCCTACACCCAGAAAATGGCCGCCGGCCTTGGTTTTCACAACACCGGCGTGTTGCCCGATCACGCACCGTCGCCCTTTGGCGGCGCGGTGACGGAATCGCTCGTGCTGGGTTACGCCCCGGGCGATGGTTATCAGCGCCCGTTGCCGGCCTTGACCTGGCCGGATGAATGCCGTGAGTTCATGCAGCAGATGTGCGACATGTTCGGAACGCGGGTGAACGTGTCGCCCTGGGTCGGCGCACCGGCGCAGCTGGAACAGCGCTGGGGGCGATACGACGGGGTATTCAACGAAGTGGACGACAGTTTGCTCAAGCAGCTGCAACAACTGCCCGACCATTGGCTGATTTCGATCAGGCTCAGGCTGGCGCAGGGTTTCGACAATGCCTGGCGCCAGTTATCGACGATGGGTTTCGTGTTCAGCGGACTGGCGCCCGATGAACGAGGCGCTGGATGGCTGGCGTTGTTTCATCGGGGGTTCCAGCCCAAATCGCTGATATTGCATTGCCCGCAAATGCAGCGATTGCATGACGATATGCAGCGGCAGATCGCCTCGCCCTCTAAATTCCACGCTTGCGGCAATCGCCCATAAACGAAAGAGCCCGCCCCGTTACCGGGGCGGGCTCTGTCTGTCATGCCTTGGCTTTTATACCTTGATCGGTAGGAGGCTTGCGCTCCCCGCCCTGACCATAAGTCTGCAGGTTCTGCAGTACATAAATGGCTTTCTTGTACTCGGGGATCAACGTATTCGCGTACTTGTTGCCCTTGAGATTGTTGTTCTGGATGGTATCCAGCTGCGTTGCGAAGTACTCCAGCGCATTGAACTTGGCATCCGGGTCCTTCTGTATGCCGAAGCGATCAAACTTGTCGCCGGCATTGAGCAGGGTCATGGACGTGATCTCGGAAATCAGGCCCCGGCCACGCAGCATTGCACTGAGACTGCCCAACTGCTTGGCAGAAACATTGGTGGGATCGAAACCCTTGATGTTCTTGTGCAGCCCCTGTTTGTCCATCTCCGCGATGCTGATCGCGTTGGGATCGTTGCCGACCAGGGCCAGCATCTGCTTGACCTTCACGCTTTGAGAAACCGGTTTGCTCGAGCTGCCTGTGTCTCGAACCAGCAAACCCGCCTTGGGTTGCCAGGCACCGGTATATCCGATAGTCATGAGCAAGCTCCTTGCGAGGAAAACATGAAAAATTCCTTGTTGAACCACATTTGAGTTGCCCGGAGTATCGGCCGGCAAACTAATGGCACCAACTCCTTTCTGCACTTTTTTACAATTTTTGTACATTCACGATACAAATCGGCAACAGCCCCGGAAATACGGGACTAGAGCGTTCATGACAAGGTGATGAAAGTGGGTTTATTGCTCGAATGTGCGGGACGGTTAGTTCCCATGTATCTGGCCTGACACCTTCCTTTGGTCGGGATCGGCTCTTTTAGGACGAAAGTACCTAAAGCTTCCCGAGTACCCGACGATACGCTAGGAAACCCGCGCTGTTTTTCCCCTGCCCACAATAAGAATCCCTGCTCAAGGACCGGTTTCCATGCCCGCATTCCGCACCATTCAGGCTCGCTACACGCTGTTTCTGGTTCTGTTCATTCTGTTGTTGTCGGTGCTGACCGTGGTTGGCATCAGCCAATTGGTCGCGCCCAAGCTGCGCCATACCGAAGAACAGGTCGTGCTCAACCGCATCGCTGAAGTGGCCGAGCAGATCCAGGGCGAATTGAACAAGGTCCAGGCGCAGCAGCGCAGCATCACCCAGACCATTCCGCTGCTCGACAGCGCGGCCATCGACACGGTGTTGCCGGGGCTGGTGGATCAATACGGCGAACTCAAAGTATTCGGCGGCGGCATCTGGCCGTTGCCCGGCCAGCGCGAGGCCGGACGCAACAAGTTCAGTACGTTCTGGCACCGGGATGCCTCCGGCAAACTGGCGGTGAACACCTTCTGGAACAGCGACGCGGCCCCCAATTATTACGACCAGAGCTGGTACAAGGGCGGCATGCAAACCCCGCGCGGCCAGTGCGCGTGGGCCGCTGCCTATAAAGATGACGCCAGCGCCGAACCGCGCACCAACTGCGCCATGGCCATCCAGAAAAACGGCAGCGCCTGGGGCGTCTCGACCATCGACGTGACCCTGGGCTTCTTCAACGATCTGGTGGCGCGCAAGGAAAAAGACCTCAACGCCGAAATGCTGATTGTCGAGGCCGACGGCAAGATCATCAGCAACAGCTCGCGCATCAGCGGGCCGATCGTGCTGAAGAACATCAGCGAACTGGCCGGCGGCTCGACCTTCGCCAGCCAGGTCAAGGCCGGGCTGCAAAACCGTGAGCAGGCGCAGCGCGTCGAATTCGACAACAACGGGGAAGCCAGCACGTTCTTCATGCGCCCGATCGAAGGCACCCCGTGGTTCCTCGCCACCGCGCTGCCGACCAAAATGCTCACCGCCCAGCGTGACGACGTGCTCAGCAGCCTGAGCCTGTTGCAGATTCCGCTGGTGATCCTGCTGGTGCTGTTGCAGGTCTACGCGATCCGCCAACTGGTCTCGCGCATGAAAGCGCTGAAAGCCAACATCGATTCGCTGTCCAGCGGCGATGCCGACCTGACCCGGCGCATCACCATTCGCGCTGAAGATGAACTCGGTGCCATCGGGCATTCGGTCAACACCTTCATCGCCTACCTGCAGAACATGATCGGCGAGGTCACCCAGGCCACCGGCGCCATGGCTTCGAGCCTCGACAACCTGCAACGCACCTCGGCGCACACCAGCCAGATTCTGCTGCGCCACGCTTCGGAAACCGACCAGACCGTTACCGCGATCAACGAAATGAGCTCGACCGCCGAAAGCGTCGCGCAAAATGCCGCCGAAACCGCCGCTTTCACCCAGCGCGCCAACGAAAACGCCGACCGCTCGCGCGTCGTGGTTGGTGAAGCGTCCGGCAGCGTTGTGGCGTTGATTGATGAGGTGGCCAGCGCCACCCACAAGGTCGAAAGCATGCAGCAGGATGCCCAGCGCATCACCGAAATCCTCGGCGTGATCGGCGCCATTGCCGGCCAGACCAACCTGCTAGCGCTCAACGCCGCCATCGAAGCAGCACGCGCCGGTGAGCAGGGTCGTGGTTTTGCGGTGGTGGCGGACGAAGTGCGTGCTCTTGCCGCCCGCACCCAGGCCAGCACCTCGGAAATCAACGAAATGTTGACCCGCCTGACTCAGGGCGTGAGCTCGTCGGTCAGCGCCATGGAAAACACCCAGGCCAGCTGCCAGTCGGCCGCCGATGCCACTGCGCGAGTCAACAGCGGCCTCGACGAGATGGCCGGCTCCGTCAGCCACATCAACAGCCTCAGCACTCAGATCGCCACCGCCGCCGAGCAGCAAAGCGCGGTCACCGAAGAGATCAACCGCAGCATGGTGCAGATCCGCCACATGGTTGATGAGCTGGTGGAAAGCGGTCAGGCCAGCGAACTCAACACTCGCCAGTTGCTGGAAGCCAACAGCCGGGTGAGCGCGATCATGGGGCGCTTCAAGGTTCGCTGACCGTTTTGTCATCTTGCGCTCAGTGGCCTGTCAGCTTTGATCTACGATCATGTTGGCAGGCCTGCCTCGTATCACTTGGAAACACTCCGTTGATGCCCGGCAGGAAAAACCGGTCAAAATGCCTTCCTTTTTTGACCGTTCCTCCTTCGAGCCGAGAGCCCTCCATGCGAAACCACCTGCGTCTGGCCGCCCTGAGCGCCCTGTTCATTTCCTCCCTGGCGCAAGCCGCCGACCTTATCCCGATCGAAGTCCACCGCGACGCCAACTGCGGTTGCTGCAAAAAGTGGATCAGCCACCTGGAAGCCAATGGCTTCAAGGTCGAAGACCACGTCGAATCCGACATGAGCAGCTTCAAGCAAAAGCACGGTGTACCGCCACGCCTGGCGTCCTGCCACACCGCAATCATCAACGGCAAATTCGTCGAAGGCCACGTGCCGGCGGAACAGGTGCTGGCCCTGAGCAAGCGTGATGACCTGCTTGGCGTTGCCGCACCGGGCATGCCAATGGGCTCGCCGGGCATGGAAATGGACGGCATGAGCGATGCGTATCAAGTGATCGGCCTGAAGAAAGACGGCGCCGATGTGGTGGTGGCGGATTACCCGGCCCATTGATGACGGCGGGTTATCTCGGGCTGTTCCTGGCCGCGTTTGGCGCAGCGACACTCTTGCCACTGCAATCGGAAGCCGTGCTGGTCGGGCTGCTGGTCAGCGATCGTTACTGGCTGTGGGGGCTGCTGGCGGTGGCGACGCTGGGCAATGTCCTGGGTTCGCTGGTGAACTGGTGGCTGGGGCGCGGGCTGGAACGGTTTCAGGACCGGCGCTGGTTTCCGGTCAGCCCGAAGCATATGGAGCGTGCCCGCGTTCACTATCAGCGTTATGGTCACTGGTCGCTGCTACTTAGCTGGTTGCCGGTGATCGGCGACCCGCTGACGTTGATCGCCGGGGTCATGCGTGAACCCCTCGGGCGCTTTCTGTTGATCGTCACCCTCGCCAAAGGCGCCCGCTACGGGGTGCTGGCGATGCTCACCCTAGGCTGGCTCGGTTGAACGATCCGGCCCGGGGATTGCCTGTGTTTAACGTCGCCCTAATCCGGCCGTTCCAGCATCGGCCGATTTCTTGTGGAGTTGTCCTATGTCTGTGTCGCTGACCCGCTGGCTGCCCGGCTTGCTGCTAACCGCCGCCCTGCCCCTGCTTGCTCACGCCGAAGGCCCGCAATACGGCCCGGAGCTGCAAGGTTTCGATTATCCCTACACCCTCAAGCACTTTGCCTTTCAGTCCCAGGGCAAGTCGCTGCAGATGGGTTACATGGACGTCGCCGCCCACGGCAAGGCCAACGGACGCACCGTGGTGCTGATGCACGGCAAGAATTTTTGCGGCGCGACCTGGGACAGTTCGATCAAGGCCCTGAGCGAGGCCGGTTACCGGGTGGTCGCCCCGGACCAGATCGGTTTCTGCACCTCCAGCAAACCCGATCACTACCAGTACACCTTCCAGCAACTGGCGGCCAACACCCAGCAACTGCTCAAGACGCTGGGCATCCAGAAAGCCACTCTGCTCGGCCACTCCACCGGCGGCATGCTCGCCACCCGTTACGCGCTGCAATACCCGGATCAGGTCGAGCAACTGGCGCTGGTCAATCCGATCGGCCTGGAAGACTGGAAAGCCCTCGGCGTGCCGTATCGCAGCGTCGATCAGTGGTATCAGCGCGAACTGAAAGTCACCGCCCAGGGCATTCGCGACTATGAACGCACAACCTATTACGACGGCCGCTGGAAACCCGAATTCGACCGTTGGGTGGACATGCTCGCGGGCCTGAGCAACGGCCCGGGCAAGACTCAGGTCGCATGGAACTCGGCGCTGATCTACGACATGATCTTCACCCAGCCGGTGTACTACGAGTTCAAGGACCTGAAGATGCCGACCCTGCTGCTGATCGGCACCTCCGACACCACCGCCATCGGCAAGGACATTGCGCCGCCGGAAGTGAAGGCGAAAATCGGTCACTACGAAGTGCTCGGCAAGCAGGTCGCGAAACTGATTCCTCAGTCCACGCTGGTGGAATTCCCCGGCATGGGCCACGCCCCGCAGATGGAAGAGCCGGCGAAGTTTCACGAGGCACTGCTGGGCTGGCTGGACAAAACCAATCCCGTTCGTTGAAGAGGTAACGCTGATGGCGGTGCAGATTGCGGTGATCGATGACTGGCAGGACGTCGCGCGGGGCGTAGTTGACTGGTCGGTGCTCGACAGTCTCGGCGAAGTCACCTTCGTCCATGAGTACCCGGCGGACAACGCCACGCTGGCCGAACGTCTGGGCCAGTTCGAAGTGATCTGCGTGATGCGCGAACGCACGCGCTTCGATGAAGACCTGCTCAAACGCTTACCGAACCTGAAGCTGCTTGTCACCGGCGGCATGCGCAACGCGGCGCTGGACATGCCGGCCGCCGCCCGCCTCGGGATCAAGGTCTGCGGCACCGACAGCTACAAACACGCGGCGCCGGAACTGACCTGGGCGCTGATCATGGCCGCCACCCGCAATCTGCTGAACGAGGCCAACGCCCTGCGCGCCGGCCAGTGGCAGCAAGGCCTGGGCGGCGACCTGCACGGCAAGACCCTCGGCATTCTCGGCCTCGGCAGCATTGGCCAGCGGGTGGCGCAGTTCGGTCAGGTGTTCGGCATGCGCGTGATCGCGTGGAGCGAAAACCTCACCGCCGAGCGCGCCGAACAGGTCGGCGTCACTTATGTCAGCAAGCAGCAATTGTTCGAACAGGCTGACGTGTTGTCGGTGCATCTGGTGCTCAGCGACCGCAGCCGGGGGCTGGTCGATGCCCAGGCCCTGGACTGGATGAAGCCGACCGCGCTGCTGGTCAACACCGCGCGCGGACCGATTGTCGACGAAGCGGCGCTGATCAAAGCCTTGCAGAAACAGCGCCTCGGCGGTGCGGCCCTCGACGTGTTCGATCAGGAACCGCTGCCTGCGCTGCACCCGTTTCGCACCCTCGACAACGTGCTGGCCACGCCGCATGTCGGCTACGTCAGCCGCCAGAACTATGAGCTGTTCTTTTCGCAGATGATCGAAGACATTCAAGCCTGGTCAGCCGGGGAACCGATCCGCCTGCTCAACTGAAACTCCTCGCCTTCGCGGGCAATCCCTGCCCGCGAAGCAGCACCCGCTGTTCGCCCGCCAACACAACTGTCCGCACCGCAACAGTGCGCCCGCACTTTCCCGGCGCCCGAAATCGTGACCGGCCGGT
>NZ_JAIHBA010000063.1:0-14793 GCF_019718735.1 Pseudomonas sp. RIT778
GGGGCTGGGGCTGGGGGTGGGGCTGGGGCTGTGGAAACGGGGACGGTCTGAAGGGGTTGAGCGTCGGCGGCGGTTGGTTTTTCCGCGCAGGCGACGAGCAGTACGAAGCTGGAGGCAGCGATCAGTTGGCGCAAGGGCCAACGACGGGAAAGACTGAGGGGCATGCACAGGTCCAGGGGATACGAATCAGGTGCAGACCTTAACATGAGGAGGGGGTGCTGTGCTTCAAGCGGCCAGAAAGTAAGAAGCCTCCCAGCTGTCAGACTGGAAGGCTTCGCGGCGGTAGCTGCCTTTACCCTTGGTTGGTCGTTCCTGGCGGCTGCGGAACAGGGGTTGGGCGACGATGGATTTGGCCTTGTTGTGGCCATGTTTCGATGGCTTTTTGCTCATGAGGATTCTCTCGATCGAGTGGGGTTTTGCGCGGCAGATAATCTGCCGATCTCGAGCGTCTGTCTATAGGACCGAGGGCGGGATGTTCTGTAGGAAATGGACTCGGTAAAAAAAACGGGATCGCAGAGTGCGATCCCGGATTTCATTCGGCAGGCAAGGTCAGACGCTGACCGGCCATCAGCAGCGCCAACCGGCTCAGGCTCATCCACGGCGAGCCCGCCGCCTGGCCCTTGATCTGCGCATCGATGCGCTGGGCTTCGAGCAGCAACTGCGCCCAGCGTTGCGCCGAGTAGCGTTGCAAGGCCTTGCTCATCAGCGGTTTGCGCTTGTCCCAGACCGGCGGCTTGGCCTGACTGAAGCACTTGTCCAGCGGCGTGCCCTGGCTGTATTGCAACGAGATGTTGGCCAGCAGGCGCAACTCACGGGCCAGGGCCCAGAGGATCACCGGCGGCTCGACCCCTTCACCGCGCAGCCCTTCGAGCATGCGCAGGGCGTGAGCCGGTTCGCCGTTGAGCACCGCGTCGGTCAGGCCGAACACGTCAAAACGCGCACTGTCGGCCACGGCCGCCTGTACGGTTTCGACGGTGATCTGCCCGCCCTCGGCCATCAGCTTGAGCTTTTCGATCTCTTGCGCAGCAGCCAGCAGGTTGCCTTCGACCCGCGCGGCAATCAGCTCGACCGCGTCCTGGCTGGCTGACAGGCCGGCCTGGGACAGGCGCTGACGAATCCAGCTTGGCAACTGGTTGGCGTCCACCGGCCAGATCTGCACGAACTGGGTCTGCTGACCCTCGACCAGCGCCTTGCCCCACTTGGTTTTCTGCGCGCTGCCGTCCAGCTTCGGCAGGCTGATCAACAGCACCGTGTCTTCAGCCGGGCGCGAGCAGTATTCGATGAGTGCGGCAGCGCCCTTGTCACCGGGCTTGCCCGAAGGCAGGCGCAGTTCCAGCAGGCGTTTTTCGGCGAACAGCGACATGCTGGCGCCGGCCTGCAGCAACGTCCCCCAATCGAAATTGGCGTCGGCGGCGAAGACCTGGCGTTCGTCGAATCCTTGCTGACGGGCAGCGGAGCGAATGGCGTCGGCAGCTTCCTGGCACAGCAGCGGGTCATCGCCGCTGATGATGTAGACCGGCGCAAGGGCGCCTTGCAGGTGTTTGCCGAGTTGGGCGGGAGCGAGCTTCATAAGAAAGGGCGAACGGGGCGCCTGAGCGCCCCGAACGTCTTACTGCTGCGGCAGTTCGAGCGGCGACTGACGCGGAGTTTCCGCTTCAGCCTTCTGCGCCGCTTCGAGGGCGTCGGCCTCTGCCTTGGCACGGGCGTTGGCGGTTTGCTGCAGAGCGTCCAGCTGTGCCGGCGTCAGCTGTTGCAGACGCAGCATCATGCGCTGAACCAGCTCGCGGCGGGTTTCACGGCGTGCATCGTTGGCTTCCTGGTCGGAACCCACCAGGTTGTTGCCGTCGTGGATGAACACTTTCTGCACTTCAAGCTTGTCGCTTTTGAGCAGCAGGTCTTTTTCGCCACGGATATCGTAGGTCAGCACGGTGCTCACCTGATATTCGCCAGTACGACCGGCGCCGGCATAGCTGAGGATGCGCTGAGTTTCTTGCTCATCGGCCAGGTACAGTTTGTATGGCGCACCGGAAATGATCTTGACGCCGCTGGCCTCCAGCACCTGACGCAGTTGCGTCACGGTTTCGCCGTAGGCGTTGCGGGCGCTCAGATCGAGCTCCTTGATCGACAGTTCGTTGGTGCCGGTACCACGCAGCTGGAAACCGCAGGCGCTCAACAGGACGGCGAGGCCCATCACCAGCAGATTGCGTTTGATCATTGTGTTGCTCCCCTTGAAACCATGTGGGCCGACTCTGTGGCCCGAAAGGTTTTACTGGGCGTCAGGCTCACCTGACGCCCGATCCAATTAGCTGGCGACGATATTGACCAGTTTCCCGGGCACTACGATCACTTTGCGAATCGTCAGGCCGTCAACGAAACGCAGCACGTTTTCGTTGGCGCGGGCTGCCGCTTCGACTTCTTCACGGGTCGCGGCGGCCGGCATTTCGATCTGGCCGCGCAGCTTGCCGTTGACCTGGATCACCAGGGTCAGGCTGTCCTGCACCAGCGCGCTTTCGTCCAGCACCGGCCAGCCGGCGTCGATCACCGGATCGGCGTGGCCCAGACGGTTCCACAGCTCGTGGCTGATGTGCGGCGTGATCGGAGCCAGGAGCAGGGTCACGGTTTCCAGACCTTCCTGAACCAGTGCGCGATCCTGTTCGGTCACTTGCGCGGCTTTTTCCAGCACGTTCATCAGCGTCATCACCTGAGCGATGGCGGTGTTGAATTTGTGGTTCTGGCCGACGTCATGGCTGGCCTGCTTGATCGCCTGGTGGATCGCGCGGCGAATGACTTTCTGCTCGTCATTCAGACCGGCGATGTCCAGTTTGCCCGGCAGGCCCTGAGTGATGTGGGCCTGAGCCAGACGCCAGACGCGCTTGAGGAAGCGGTGCGAGCCTTCCACGCCGGAGTCCGACCATTCTGCGCTCATGTCAGGTGGCGAGGCGAACATCATGAACAGACGGCAGGTGTCGGCGCCGAACTGGTCGATCATCGACTGAGGGTCGACGCCGTTGTTCTTCGACTTGGCCATCTTCTCGGTGCCGCCGATTTCCACCGGCAGGCCGTCGGCGATCAGCTTGGCGCTGATGACCTTGGCCTTGCTGTCGCGCTCGAGTTCCACGTCCGCCGGGTTGAACCAGGTGTAGGCACCGTTGGCTTCACGACGATAGTAAGTCTCGGCGACCACCATGCCCTGGGTCAGCAGATTCTTGAACGGCTCGTTGGAGCTCACCAGGCCTTCGTCACGCATCAGCTTGTGGAAGAAGCGCGCGTAGAGCAGGTGAAGAATGGCGTGTTCGATACCGCCGATGTACTGATCCACCGGCAACCAGTGGTCGGCCGCGGATTTTTCCACCAGACCGCCTTCGAAGTGCGGCGAGGCGTAACGGGCGTAGTACCAGGACGACTCGACAAAGGTGTCCATGGTGTCGGTTTCACGCTTGGCAGGCTGGCCGCATTTCGGGCAGCTGCACTCGTAGAACTCGGGCATGCGCGCCAGCGGCGAACCGGCGCCGTCCGGCACCACGTCTTCCGGCAGAACGACAGGCAGTTGATCTTCCGGCACCGGCACGTCACCGCAGGCATCGCAGTGGATGATCGGGATCGGGCAGCCCCAGTAGCGCTGACGGCTGATGCCCCAGTCGCGCAGGCGGAACTGGGTGCGCGAGGCACCGAGGTTTTTCTTGATCAGAGCGACTTCCATGGCGTCGAACGCGCCAGCGAAGTCCAGGCCGTCGAACTCGCCGGAGTTGATCAGCGTGCCGTGCTCGCCGTAGGCGTCCTGCCATGGCGCCGGGTTGGTTTCACCGGAGCTGGTGCGCACCACGGATTTGACCGGCAGGTTGTACTTGTGGGCGAATTCGAAATCGCGCTCGTCGTGCGCCGGCACCGCCATGACCGCGCCGTCGCCGTAGTGCATCAGCACGTAGTTGGCGACCCACACCGGCAGTTTTTCGCCAGTCAGCGGGTGCTCGACGAACAGGCCGGTCGGCAGGCCTTTCTTCTCTTGGGTGGCGACGTCGGCTTCGGCGACGCTGCCGCCCTTGCATTCGGCGATGAACGCTTGCAGCTCGGGGTTGTTCTTCGCGGCGAGGGCGGCCAGGTGGTGCTCGGCGGCTACGGCGACATAAGTCGCGCCCATCAGGGTGTCCGGACGGGTGGTGAAAACTTTCAGGGTGCCGCTTTCGCCGATCGAGTCGACGTTGTACGGGAATTGCACTTCCATCCCGCGCGACTTGCCGATCCAGTTGCGCTGCATGGTCTTGACCTGCTCGGGCCAGCCAGTCAGTTCGTCGAGACTCTCCAGCAGCTCATCCGCATAGGCGGTGATCTTGAAGTAGTACATCGGGATTTCGCGCTTTTCGATCAGCGCGCCGGAACGCCAGCCGCGACCGTCGATCACCTGTTCGTTGGCCAGAACGGTCTGATCGATCGGGTCCCAGTTCACGGTGCCGTTCTTGCGGTAGATCACGCCTTTTTCGAACAGGCGAGTGAACAGCCATTGTTCCCAGCGGTAGTAATCCGGTTTGCAGGTGGTGACTTCGCGCGACCAGTCCACCGCCAGGCCCAGGCTGCGCAGCTGGGATTTCATGTAGGCGATGTTTTCGTAGGTCCACTTGGCCGGGGCCACGTTGTTCTTCATCGCGGCGTTTTCCGCCGGCATGCCGAAGGCGTCCCAACCCATAGGTTGCAGAACGTTCTTGCCGAGCATGCGCTGGTAGCGGGAGATCACGTCGCCGATGGTGTAGTTGCGCACGTGCCCCATGTGTAGCTTGCCGCTGGGGTAAGGGAACATCGACAGGCAGTAGTAAGTCTCCTTGCCTGGCTGTTCACTGACTTCAAAGGACTTTTGCTCGTCCCAGAACGACTGGGCGGCGGCTTCGATTTCACGGGGCTGATATTGTTCGTGCATGGCTACTTTTGTACTGGATAGGGGTGGCCTAATCCTCTTCAATGCGACGTTCGGGGCGTGCCGGACGAGCTGGAAGTGGAGTTACAGGAAGCGCCGTAGCATACATGACCGCGCTCGGCCTAGGGAAACCCTGATTGCAGCCGTTTGACCGGCTGAAATCGCGGCGAGGGCCGTTGGTCGCGGCGTGCAGCCGGTTTGTGCAGCGAAGCTAAGCTCTAACTGGGGAGTGAGTCTTATCTTCAATGAGGTGAGGGATGGTGGAGTCACAGCAAAAAAACGTTACCAAACCCGAGTTGTACGAGCGGTTGATCGATCGTCTGGGTATGGCCCTGGACGCGGCAAAAACCGCTGGAAGGCTGCGCGACGAGCGCCCCCTGGAGCTGGAATTGCGTGGCTTGAGTCCCGCCGAGTTCAAACTGGTCAAGGCCTATCTGGATCGCAGTGAGCGTGAAACCCACGGATACCTGTCACAAGCGGTGAAACAACTCGATGCAGCCCATACGGCCAATGTCATCTGGCTCAAGGACAAGGCGCCCGGCAGAGACCCCGTCAAGGTTCGGACTCTGCAGGCCAAGTAAACGCATGGCAGGTCAAAAAGCGGATCTTTTTCAACGGGATCCGACCCTACTGGTTGTCGCGTTGTATCAACCCACTTAGGCTTCGGGCATCTCTGGAGATGCTCGATGCCTTTTCGTTATTTCATTAAACAACTTCTATTGCCGCCCGGCCTTCTCTTGCTGCTGTTGCTGGCGGCCTGGTGGCTGCGTCGCTCGCGGCCACGGCTGGCGGGGCTGTGTTTTGCATTGGGGTTTGGCGGCTTTTTGCTGATGAGTCTGCCGGTGGTCGTGCAGTGGGGCGCCAAGGCGCTGGAGCGCGAGCCGCCGCTGGCCCGGGAAGCATGGACAAGCCTGGCGCAGCGTGCTGATGCGATTGTGGTGCTGGGCTCCGGTCGCGAGCGCGGCGATCTGGCCTGGGGCGAAGATCAGCCGACCGGCGTCGGGCTTGAGCGGCAACGTTATGCGGCGCGACTGGCCAAGGCGTCGGGGTTGCCGATTCTGACCAGCGGTGGCCTGCATTACGGTACGCCGCCGACTGAAGCCAAATTGATGGCCGATTCGTTGCGCGATGATTTCGGTGTGACGGTGCGCTGGCAGGAAGGGGAGAGCCGCACCACGTGGGAAAACGCCGAATTCAGCGCCAAAGTGCTGCTGCCGGAAGGCGTCAAACGCATCGTGCTGGTGACCCAGGCCTGGCACATGCCGCGAGCGGTGTGGAGTTATCAACAGGCTGGATTCGAAGTGGTGCCGGCGCCGGTCGGTTTCCTCGGCACGGACAATGCGCGACCGTTTGGCGGCTGGCTGCCGGAGTTCAAGTCGATCTGGCAGAGCGGGCAGTTGATGAACGAGGCGGTGGGGCAAATCGGTTATTCGCTGTTCTATCGAGGGGATGACAGCGCCGATTGATCACTCCCGCGCAGGACGCGGGAGTGAGCGGGTCTTCAGAGCGTCTTGGACATCCGGTTGGTCATCAGCGCCCAGCCGAACAGCACCACGCACAGGATGATCAACGGCCACGAGCGCCATTGCAGATACGGCGTCAGGTTGTGCATCGGCACCACTTCGCCGTACAGCACGCCCTGTTCGAACTGCGGGATACGCTCCGTGATCTGGCCGAACGGGTTGATCAGCCCGGTCACACCGTTGTTGGTCGCGCGAATCATCCAGCGTCCGGCTTCAAGCGCGCGCATCTGCGCCATTTGCAGGTGTTGCAACGGGCCGATCGACGTACCGAACCAGGTGTCGTTGCTGATCGTCAGCAGCAGATCGCTGCGTGCCGCCAGGCCTGCGGCGAATTCCGGGTACACCACTTCATAGCAGATGAACGGCGCGATCTGATAACCCTTGGCCTGCAACAGGGCCTGATCGGCAGGGCCGCGGGCGAAGTCGGACATTGGCAGGTCGAAGAATGCGATCAGCCCGCGCAGGATGTCCTGCAACGGTACGTATTCGCCGAACGGCACCAGCTTCTGTTTCAGATAAGTGCCATCGCCTTCGCCGACCACGGTGATGCCGTTGAAGAAGCGTTTTTCGTGACGGACCATTTCGCGGATCGGTACGCCGGTGATCAGCGCCGATTTACGCTCGGCGGCGAAGTTGCCCATCATGGTCAGATAGCCCTCGGCGGACTCCTTGAGCACCGGGACAGCGGTTTCAGGCCAGATCAACAGGTCGACCGGTTTGGAGCGGAAGCTCAGGTCGCGGTACAGCGCCAGTTGCGCATTGAGCTCGGCCGGGTCCCATTTCATGCTTTGTGCGACGTTGCCCTGAATCGCGGCAACGGTCAGCGGCGCGCCCGCCGGGCTGGTCCAGGCATGGCCCTTGAGCGCAATGCCTGCCGCCCATGGCCCTATCAGCAATACCAGGCCGGCGGCGATGAAGGCTTTGCGGCGGGTTTGCAGCAGGCGCGGTGCGTTGTAGATCAGTGCAGCGGTCAGTGCGAGGACGAACGACACCAGCCACATGCCGCCCACTGGCGCGAGCCCGGCCAGCGGGCCGTCGAGCTGGCTGTAACCGGAATACAGCCATGGGAAACCGGTGAGGAACCAGCCACGGAAAGCTTCCTGACCGACCCACAACGCCGCAAACGCCAGGGCGTCGGCCACCGGTGCTTCGTTACGCCGCAACCAGCGCGCCCAGAGCCACGCAGGCAGAGCGAAGAACCAGGCAATGGCCGCCGTGAAGATCAGCATCAGGAACCCGGCCAGCAGCACCGAAGCGCCGCCGAAGTGGTGGATGCTGTAATAGATCCAGCTGGTGCCGGCGCCGAACAGGCCGAAACCGAAGCACCAGCCACGGCCCAGTGCCTGACGCGGGCTCAGCTCGCGCAGGCCGGCATAGAACAGGCCGACCGCCAGCAGGGCCAGCGGCCAGAGATCGAACGGTGCCAGAGCGAAGGTGGTGATTGCACCGGCCGCCACGGCCAGCAGGTTACCGGGCCAGCCGGGACGGGTTGTCCAGCGCATTTCAATCCTTAGATTTTTTACCGGGCGATTGGGGTCAGTCGCAGCAAATGAATCCGACGGCTGTCGGCATTCAGGATGCGGAAACGATAGGCGCCGATTTCAGTGATTTCGTTGCGTTTTGGCAAGTGCCCGAACGCGCTCATCACCAGCCCGCCGACGGTGTCGAACTCGTCGTCGGAGAATTCGCTGTCGAAAAACTCGTTGAAGTTCTCGATCGGCGTCAGGGCCTTGATCAGGAAATCACCGCTGGGCAGCGGCTTGATGTAGCTGTCTTCTTCGACGTCGTGCTCGTCTTCGATGTCGCCGACGATCTGCTCAAGCACGTCTTCGATGGTCACCAGACCGGCCACGCCGCCGTATTCGTCGATGACGATGGCCATGTGGTTGTGGTTGGCGCGGAACTCACGCAGCAACACGTTCAGACGCTTGGACTCCGGCACGAACGTGGCCGGGCGCAGCAGGTCCTTGATGTTGAAGCTGTCGCCGTTCTCCTTGAGGATCAGTGGCAGCAGATCCTTGGCCAGCAGCACGCCCATCACGTCGTCATGGCTTTCGCCGATGACCGGGTAGCGCGAGTGGGCCGAGTCGACCACGGCAGGGAGGAATTCGCGGGGTGTCTGGGTCGCCTTGATGCTGATCATCTGCGAGCGCGGCACCATGATGTCGCGAACCTGCAGGTCAGCCACCTGGATGGCACCTTCGACGATGGCCAGCGCTTCGCTGTCCAGCAGTTTGTTCTGATGTGCATCGCGCAGCAGCTCAAGCAGCTCCTGGCGGTTCTTCGGCTCGTGGGCAAAAGCCTGGGTCAGTTTACCCAGCCATGACTTTTGCCCGTTGCTCGATCGATCTTCGCTCATAGCGATTACTCTGAATCCTTTGTTGTAACAGTAGGGGATGTTTCGGTTTCGTCGTCCGCGTACGGATCGGGATAACCCAATTCGGCAAGCAACTCGCGTTCCAGTGCTTCCATTTCTTCGGCTTCCTCGTCATCTATATGGTCGTAACCAAGCAGATGCAAGCAGCCGTGAATGACCAGATGTGCCCAGTGGGCCTTTAGTTCCTTGCCCTGTTCGGCAGCTTCGCGCTCGACCACTGCCACGCAGATCACAAGATCGCCCAGCAATGGAATGTCGAGAAACTCGTCGGGCACTTCGGCGGGGAAGGACAGGACGTTGGTCGCGTAATCCTTGTGCCGCCAGGTGTGATTCAGTTCGCGGCCTTCTTCCTCGTCGACCAGACGAATGGTCATTTCCGAGTCAGCGGTGCGCTGGCGCAGGGCCAGTTCGCACCATTGGCGGAACTCGGCTTCGGTCGGCGCAGACGCTTCGGTCGCGATTTGCAGGTCAAGCTCAAGCATCGTGGCGGGTGTCCTTTGGCGCTTCATCAGCGACACGCGTCTCGAAGCGCTCGTAGGCTTCGACGATGCGTTGCACCAACGGATGGCGCACCACGTCTTTGGGCTGGAAGTGGGTGAAGCTGATGCCCGGCACATCTTTCAGGACTTCGATGACGTGATGAAGTCCGGATTTGGTGCCGCGCGGCAGGTCGACCTGGGTGATGTCGCCGGTGATCACGGCCGTTGAGCCGAAACCGATCCGGGTCAGGAACATCTTCATCTGCTCGACGGTAGTGTTCTGGCTTTCGTCGAGAATGATGAAGCTGTTGTTCAGCGTACGGCCGCGCATGTAGGCCAGCGGCGCGACTTCGATCACCTGACGCTCGATCAGCTTGGCCACGTATTCGAAGCCGAGCATTTCATAGAGCGCGTCGTAGAGCGGGCGCAGGTACGGGTCGATCTTTTGCGACAGGTCGCCGGGCAGGAAGCCGAGTTTTTCACCCGCTTCGACCGCCGGACGCACGAGCAGGATGCGACGGATCTGCTCGCGCTCCAGCGCATCAACCGCGCAGGCAACAGCCAGATAGGTCTTGCCGGTACCGGCCGGGCCGATGCCGAAGTTGATGTCGTTGCCGAGGATTTCCTTCACGTAGCGCAGCTGATTCAAGCCGCGTGGGCGAATCATGCCTTTCTTGGTGCGCAGGGCGACGGAGGCTTCGGCGGGGGCGTGGTTGTCCAGCTGCTCGACGGCCGATTCCTGGAGAAACAGGTGAACCGTATCCGGCGACAGCTCTGAACCCTTGGTTTCCCGGTACAGGCGGCGAATGAGGTTTTCCGCGGAAGTGGTGTGCTTGGGTTCGCCGATCAGCTCGAACTGATTGCCGCGGTTGCGGATCTCGATGGCCAGGCGCTGTTCGATCAGGCGCAGGTGCTCGTCGAACTGCCCGCACAGATTGGCGAAGCGGCGAGCCTCAAAGGGCTCGAGGATAAAACGATGTGGTTCGATGGGTGCGTTCAAGGTCGTATTTAGCCGCCCTGGGGCAATTAGGATGAAATCAAGGATAACGCCAGTGGCGTGGGTGCGAAAGCTCTTAAATTGATGCTGTTTCTGTGGGAGCGAGCTTGCTCGCGAAAGCGGTCTGTCAGACACAGGAATGCTGAATGTGTCGCAGCCTTCGCGAGCAAGCTCGCTCCCACATGGGATATGCGGTGTTACTGGATCAGCGAGCCGCGCAGCGAGTGCGGTTGCGCCGCGTCGATGTGGACGTCGGCGAACTGGCCGATCAGGGTCGGATTATCGCAGCGGAAGTTGACGATACGGTTATTCTCGGTGCGCCCTTGCAGCTCGCCCGGGTCTTTCTTCGAATAATCGGTCACCAGAATCCGCTGGACCGAACCGACCATTTGTCGGCTGATCTCGAACCCTTGCTGATTCAAACGGTGCTGCAAGGCGTTCAGGCGTTCTTTCTTCAGTTCTTCCGGGGTGTCGTCGGCCAGATCGGCGGCCGGAGTGCCCGGGCGCTGGCTGTAGACGAACGAGTAGGAAAAATCGAAACCGACGTCGGCAATCAGCTTCATGGTCTGTTCGAAATCTTTCTCGGTTTCCCCCGGGAAGCCGACGATGAAGTCCGAGCTGATGCAGATGCCCGGTACGGCTGCGCGCAGTTTGCGCAGCTTGGATTTGTACTCCAGCGCCGTGTGGTTGCGCTTCATCGCGGCCAGGATCCGATCCGAACCCGACTGCACCGGCAAGTGCAGGTGCTTGACCAGTTCCGGCACTTCGGCGTGGGCCTGAATCAGGCTGTCGGAGAATTCCAGCGGGTGCGAGGTGGTGTAGCGGATGCGGTCGATGCCATCGACCGCTGCGACCACACGGATCAGTTCGGCCAGGTCCGCCAGGCGACCGTCGTGGGTCAGCCCGCGATAGCCGTTGACGTTCTGCCCCAGCAGGGTCACTTCGCGCACGCCGTGTTCGGCCAGGTGAATGATCTCGGCGATCACGTCGTCGAACGGCCGGCTGACTTCTTCGCCGCGGGTGTAAGGCACCACGCAGAACGTGCAGTACTTGCTGCAGCCTTCCATCACCGACACGTAGGCGCTCGGGCCGTCGATGCGCGGCTCGGGCAGGTGGTCGAATTTTTCGATCTCCGGGAACGAGACGTCGACTTGCGGCAGCTTGCTGATGCGCGCGGCGTCGATCATTTCCGGCAGGCGGTGCAGGGTCTGCGGGCCGAACACCACGTCGACGTACGGGGCGCGATCACGGATCGCCGCACCTTCCTGGCTGGCCACGCAACCGCCGACGGCGATCACCATGTCCGGGTTGGCCAGTTTCAGTTCGCGCCAGCGGCCGAGCTGGGAATACACCCGGTCCTGGGCGCGTTCGCGGATCGAGCAGGTGTTGAGCAGGATCACGTCGGCATCTTCTGCGCGCGCCGTGACTTCCAGGGCCTGGTGTTCGCCCAGCAGATCGACCATGCGCGAGCTGTCGTACTCGTTCATCTGGCAACCGTGGGTTTCGATGTAAAGCTTCTTGGCCATGGAATAGGGTCGTCACGTGGTTCAAAGAACCGCGCATTATAGGGAACATGTCCCCAGGTTCCTACCGCTGCGCGTCCGGTGGCTATGCTATAGTTCGCGCCCTCATTTTTACCCCGATGTCGTCCGCCCGCCATGACCAAACGCGAAGCTCCAATCTACAAGGTGATTTTCCTCAACCAGGGCCAGGTGTTCGAAATGTACGCCAAGCAGATCTATCAAAGTGATCTGTGGGGTTTCCTGGAAGTGGAAGAGTTCGTCTTTGGCGAGCGCACGCAAGTGGTCGTCGATCCGAGCGAAGAAAAGCTCAAGGCGCAATTCGAAGGCGTGGTGCGCAGCTTTGTGCCGATGCACTCGATCGTGCGTATCGACGAGGTCGAGCGACTGGGGACGCCGAAGATCAGCGAAGCCCGTGGCGGTGTTGGCAATGTGATGCCGTTTCCGGTGCCGATGCCCGAGAAGTAAACCGTAAGACCGAGTCGCCTTCATCGCGAGCAGGCTCGCTCCCACAGTAGATCTCCAGTGCTCAGAGGATCTCTTGTGGGAGCGAGCCTGCTCGCGATGGGGCCAGTATGATCAGGGCAGGGGCGAAAACGGCGTACGCCCGTCGGCGCTCTGCAATTCCATCAGGTATTTACGGAAAATTTGCCCGAGCACTTGCGTGGCAGTCTCAAGATCTTCGCGGGACATTTTTTCGGAGACTTCGTCGGCCGTATCCAGCGCATCTTCTGCGCCGTTGACCGCCGCCATTTTCAGCACGATGTAGGCCTGAATGTTGTTGGCCTGCACGCCTTCGCCGTGGAAGAACATGGTGCCGAGCTTGAATTGCGCCTGGGCGTGGCCTTGCAGCGAGGCCTTTTCGAAATAGCTCAGGGCTTGATTGAGGTCGCGCGGCGCGTTCTTGCCGTCGTAGTAGAACTCACCCAACTCGTATTGCGCTTGCGCATCCCCCTCATCCGCTGCCTTTTGGCAGGCGGCGAGGGCCTGCGTGACATCTTGCGGCTGAGTATTGAGGGTGCAGCGACCCATCGCCGGGATCAACAACGAGTTGCCGCCTGCTTGTGCATGTGCGAGCAGCGGCTGAAGGAGCAACAGGCAGCCCAAGGCAAGGGTGCGGCCGGTGCGGTTCATGGGAATCGACTTACCTCTGAAGGGCGCGCGGACCCGTCGAGGGATCCAATAAGCGCGCATTATGAAATAAGCAGGGCCATCCTTACAAAGTCTTTACTCGATTTTCTGCTGCGCGGGAAATATATCGCCCACTTTAGGGGAGATTTTTGGCAGACGTGTCGGAAAAGGCGTGCGGATGTAGGAGAACGCTGACGCTGGCAATGGCCAACGTCAGCGGCGGGGCGTTTTACTTCAACTTGGCGAAGGCGCGTTCGGCGGCGTCGAGGGTCAGTTTCAGCTCGGCTTCGCCATGGGCGATCGAGGTGAAACCGGCTTCGAAAGCGCTCGGTGCCAGGTACACGCCACCTTCCAGCATCAGGTGGAAGAAGCGGCCGAACAGCGCTGCATCGCTGGCCATCACGTCTTCAAAAGTAACAATGTCGTCGGCGCCGCTGAAGTACAGACCGAACATGCCGCCCGCCTGGGTGGTCACGAACGGAATGCCGGCGGCATCGGCGCGCTGTTGCAGGCCGTCGAGCAGACGCGTGGTGTAGTCGGTCAGCTCGGCGTGGAAGCCCGGACGGTTGATCAGGCGCAGGGTGGTCAGGCCGGCGGCCATCGCCAGCGGGTTACCCGACAAGGTGCCTGCCTGATAGACCGGGCCCAACGGCGCGATGCGCTCCATGATCGAGCGCTTGCCGCCGAAGCAGCCGACCGGCATGCCGCCACCGATGATCTTGCCGAAGGTGGTCAGGTCCGGGGTTACGCCGTAGTAAGCCTGTGCACCGCCGAGGGCGACGCGGAAGCCGGTCATCACTTCGTCGAAAATCAGCACCACGCCGTGCTTGTCGCACAGGCTGCGCAGGCCTTCGAGGAAACCCGGCGCCGGCGGTACGCAGTTCATGTTGCCGGCCACTGGCTCGACGATGATGCACGCGACGTCCTGGCCGACTTCGGCGAGCATTTTTTCAACGGCGTCGATGTCGTTGAACGGCAGGGTCAGGGTGTGTTTGGCGAATGCCGCCGGTACGCCGGCCGAGCTTGGTACGCCCTGGGTCAGTGCGCCGGAACCGGCCTTGACCAGCAGGCTGTCGGAGTGACCGTGGTAGCAACCTTCGAACTTGATGATGCTGTCACGGCCGGTGAAGCCACGGGCCAGACGGATCGCGCTCATGGTCGCTTCGGTGCCGGAGCTGACCATGCGCACCATCTCCATCGACGGCACCAGCGAGCAGACCAGATCGGCCATCTCGGTTTCCATCGCGGTCGGCGCGCCGTAGGACAGGCCGTGTTGCAACTGGTTGCGCACCGCGTCCAGCACGTCCGGGTGGCTGTGGCCGAGGATCATCGGGCCCCAGGAACCGACGTAATCCACATAACGCTTGTCGTCTTCGTCAGTGACGTAGGCGCCTTCGGCGTGCTTGAAGAACAGCGGCGTGCCGCCGACGCTCTTGAACGCGCGAACCGGCGAGTTCACGCCACCGGGAATGTGCTTCTGGGCGTTGGCAAACAGGGTTTCGGAACGAGACATGATCGGGCTCTCAGACTTTTAGTAATTCATTGAAGGCGCGGGCGCGGCGGGTCACTTCGGCGGTGCTGTCGGCGCCGAACAGGCCATGAACCACGGCCAGCAGATCGACACCGTGGGCCACCAGCGGCGCGGCGTTGTCGAGGGTGATGCCGCCGATCGCGCAGATCGGCAGGTGCAGGGTGCGTTTGGCTTCGTCGAGCAGATCGAGGCTGCAACTCGGTGCACCGGGTTTGGTATTGGAATTGAAGAAGCGACCGAAGGCGACGTAACTCGCGCCTTCTTTGGCGGCCTGTTCGGCCAGTTCAAGCTGCGCGTGGCAGGTCGAGCCGATGATCGCCTTGGAACCG
>NZ_JAIHBA010000064.1:0-13793 GCF_019718735.1 Pseudomonas sp. RIT778
CTGGTCGATCGCCTCGGCAACTCGCCGCTGGCCGCGAGCAACGACCCCGGCCTCGCCCATCGCCTGCACGAACAGGCGGTGGTGCTGACTTCTTCGGATCTTTATCTGTGCATGGCTGGCGTCGCGGTGGCGCTGATCCTGCTGATTTTCTGGCTGCCGACGCGGATCTTTCCGCCGCGCGCGCCGACCTGACTGAAATAGAAGGTTCTTATGACGACTCAAGCAAAGCAAAAACTCGCGGTGGCTGTGGCCGCTGCGCTGGCGGTCGGTGTGCTGGTGTATCTGGCGATGCCCGGCCTGTTCGGCAAGCGTACTCAGCAGAACACCAACGATGCGTTCGTCTCCGCCGATTTCACCCTGGTGGTGCCGCGTGTGGCCGGGTTTATCAAAGAGGTGTTGGTGGAAGACAACCAGCAGGTCAAGGCCGGGCAGTTGCTGGCGCTGATCGATGACCGCGACCTGCGCGCTGCTGCCGAGGCCGCCGACGCGCAAACCCTGGTTGCCCGCGCGCAGTTGCAGAACGCCAAGGCCACGCTGGAGCGCCAGACTTCGGTGATCGCTCAGGCGCAGGCTTCGGTGGTTTCGGCCAAGGCTGAAATGGCTTTCGCCCAGCAGGAATTGAACCGCTACAACCACTTGGCCGGCGTCGGTGCCGGCACCGTGCAGAACGCGCAACAGGCGCGGACCCGGATCGATCAGGCCTCTGCGCGGCTGGACACGGCCACCGCGAAACTGGCGGCGGAACGTAAACAGGTCGAGATTCTGACGGCGCAACGCGATGCCGCCGAGGGCAGTTTGAAACACGCTCAGGCTGCGCTGGAAATCGCCAGTTTCGAGCTGTCCTACACGCGCATCACCGCGCCCCAGGACGGCATGATCGGCGAGCGCGCGGTGCGGGTCGGCGCCTATGTGACACCGGGCAGCAAACTGCTGGCGGTGGTGCCGTTGAAGCAGGCCTATGTGGTCGCCAACTTCCAGGAAACCCAGCTCACCGACGTACAGCCGGGGCAGGACGTTATCGTGCGGGTCGACAGCCTCGGCGGCGAAGCCCTCACCGGCCGCGTCGAGAGTATTGCCCCGGCCACCGGCGTGACCTTCGCGGCGGTCAAACCGGATAACGCGACCGGCAACTTCACCAAAGTCGTGCAGCGGATTCCGGTGAAGGTTTTGCTGGATCCGGGCCAGCCATTGGCCGAACGCTTGCGGGTGGGCATGTCGGTGGAGGCGAGCATCGACACCGAAAGCTCGATGACGTCGGTGCGTGAGGTGACGCAGCGATGAAGCGCTTTCAGTCCATGACGGTTGTCCTGAGTCTGTCGGCGTTGGCGGCCTGCACCGTCGGCCCGGATTTCCAGAAACCCGAAGCCACCCAGATTGCCGAGTGGGCCAAACCGTCAAAAAGCGCCCCCAGCCAGGCCGTCAGCGAACCCTTGAACGAGCGCTGGTGGGAGGTCTTTAACGACACGCAGCTCTCGGCCCTGACCCAGCGCGCCTTGCGCAGCAACCTTGACCTGCAACTGGCCAGCAGCCGCCTGCAACAAAGCCGCGCCGCCCGTCAGGTGATCAGCGCCGACCGCTATCCGACGACCGCCGCCACCGGCAGCTACGCCCGCAAACGCAACAGCGGCGAAGGCCTGAACGACCCGTCCGGGCACAACGGCGATTCCGCGTTCAACCTGTGGGATGCCGGTTTCTCGGCCTCCTGGGAGCTGGACTTCTGGGGTCGCGTGCGCCGGGAAACCGAAGCCGCCGACGCCAACCTCGAAGTCGCGGAAAACGACCGTCGCGGCGTGCTGCTGGCGGTACTCGCGGACACCGCGCAGAACTACATCCAACTGCGCGGCGTGCAAAACACCCGCGCGGTCACCGAGCAGAACCTCGATGTGGCGCGGCACAGCCTGAAGCTTTCGCAACTGCGCCTCAACGATGGCGTAGCCACCGATCTCGACGTCGCCGAAGCGGCCGCGCAAGTGGCGGCCATCGAATCGCGGCTGCCGGCACTGGAGCAGCGTCAGGCGCAACTGATCAATGCCATCAGCCTGTTGATGGGCGAACCGCCGCAGGCGCTGGCGAAAGAGTTATCCACAGATGCGCCGGTGCCACAGTCGCCGCTGACCGTCGCCATCGGCCTGCCGTCGCAACTGGCCGAGCGCCGGCCGGATATCCGCCAGGCCGAAGCCCGATTGCATGCCGCCACCGCCAACATTGGCGTGGCGAAGGGCGATTTCTATCCGCGCATCACCCTGTCCGGCAATCTCGGCTCGCAAGCCATGCAGCTCAGTGATTTCGGCTCCTGGGGCTCACGCGCCTTCGGCATCGGCCCGCAATTCAGCCTGCCGCTGTTCGACGGCGGCCGCCTGCGCGGCGTGCTGCAACTGCGCGAAGCCCAGCAACAGGAAGCGGCCATCGGTTATCAACAGACCGTCCTGCGCGCCTGGCACGAAATCGACGACCAGTTGACCGCCTACAATGCCAGCCAGCGCCGCCGCGACAGCCTCGCTGAAGCCGTGCGCCAGAACCAGATCGCCCTGCGCACCGCGCAACAGCAATATGTCGAAGGCGTGGTCGACTTCGTCAACGTCCTCACCGTGCAAGGCGCACTGCTCGCCACCCAGGAACAATGGGTGGAAAGCTCCACCGGCGTTTCACTGGCGATGGTCGGGTTGTACCGGGCGTTGGGTGGGGGATGGGAGTCGGTGTATCCGGAGGGCGCTCTCGCTACCAGTAATCCGGTTTGATTGCTGGTTTTTTATGAGTTGCGACGCGATTTGGAAATTGGTGAAGCAACAATTCCTCAGTTGTGATGACGCGTCGTAACCAGTGAGAATGATCTTTCAGTGATCCGGGAGGTGGCCGGGTAGATCCTGCGCGATGGGGAAGGATGATCCCGAGAACCATGTCGGGAAAGTCGGCACGTATAGCTTTCAGCACGGGCGTCATGTCGGTATCGCTGGACACAAGAATAATTTGTTCGATGCGCTCGTGAATATCAAACATAGTCTGTCGGCTTGCTGTGCGGTACATGCTGATTGCGATATGAACGTCTGTCTCCTTCTCCTCAAGCTTCCAGATATCAACTTTGTCTTGGCGGGAAACATCAGTATTTTTGTCTATAAATCGGGGTGCTTTTGCGGGCTTAAGCTGATGGCGACCAAAATGCACCGTGATATTGGAGGCACGCAATGCTCTTACATAAGAATCTTGCGCCTCTTTGGAGACTCGGCCCCGAGTTGCAAGTTGGGGTTTGATTGGCGAAGTGAAGTAATCAATGGAGACAACCGCATTCCGTGGGTTTTCCACATGCGCGATATGTGTGAGCAGGCTTTTAAGATCCAGCCATTTATAGGGCGTACCAGCAAGCAGTCCATAGAAAATGTTGTAGCCATCAACAAAAAAAGCTGTGCGCACAAAAATAATTCCTCAGAAACGAAAAAACCGGCCTTGGCCGGTTTCTTCTTCCCCAACTGCCAGCGAACTGAATCGCTACGTACGGGGCTGAGTAAGGCAATCCTAGATTGAGTACATCATGTTGGTCAACCTTGGTCTGATCATCACCTCGCTCGTCTGGTGAGTTTCCAGCGCCGGCTCTTCAGTGTTGTTAATTTATCTCCGCAACGGTCAAGTCCTTTGGACGCTGCTGTATTAGCGATTGTTGCAATGTAGGCAGATGATTCGGTCAGTTCGTCGTAGCGTTCGCATTTCACCGAGAGATTGTTTCCTCTGCTTCTGTAGGAAAAATTCGTAGGCTTAAACTCTTGTACGAACGCGAGAGATGAGGGGAAAAGTACGGCATTTTTGAAACAATGTATTTCCAGACGTGATGGCCTTTCGCTTGACGCTAATCCCCGCTGTCGTAGACTCCGAGCATCCGTCAGGGAGTAACGGTTATGCGGCGTTTTCGTGGTTGGGTTGTCGGATTGACCTTTGTAACGTGTGCAGTTCAGGCTCAAACGCCCGCGCCAGACGATCCGCTGCTGGATAACGGCGGGGCGGCGAATGCGTCGGCCAGCAGTGAAGCGCGCGGTGTGTTGCGGGCGCGGGATCAGGCGACGCTGGCCAGCGAGTTGTCGGGGCGGATTGTCGAGTTGCCGTTCAGCGAGGGCGAGTCGTTCAAGAAGGGCGATACCCTGGCGCGGTTCGACTGTTCGGCTTATCAGGCCCAGTTGAATGCCGCGCAAGCGGCCAGCCGTGGCGCCGGTGAAGAGTTGGCGCACAACCGGCAACTGGCGGCGCTCAATTCCGTCGGGCGTTTCGAAGTGGCCCGGGCCGAGGCCAAGGTCAGCGAGACCCAGGCGCAATCTCAGGTTTATCAAGTCCAGGTCAAACGCTGCAGCGTGGTCGCGCCGTTCGACGGGCAAGTGGTCGAGCGTAAGGTGCAGCGTTATGAAAGCGTGCCGGCCGGTGCGCCGCTGCTCGATGTGGTCGACAACCGCACCCTGGAAATCCATCTGCTGGTGCCGTCGCGCTGGATGGCCAGGCTCAAGCCCGGTCAGTCGTTCAGCTTCGTGCCTGATGAAACCGGTCAGGCCATCGACGCCACGGTCAAACGTCTCGGTGCGCGGATCGATGAAGGCAGCCAGACCCTGTTGCTGGTCGCCACACTCCCCGAAGCCAAAGGCTTGCTCGCCGGCATGAGCGGCACCGCGCGTTTTCCGGAGCTTAAGTGAACGCCCCGGTGAGCGGCGCCGCCGAGCAAGTTTTCGCGCGGTTTCTCGATCTCGAACGGCAGACCCGCGCCGCCCATGATATTTCGCAACTGGCCTACAGCCTGGTCAATGACGGCCAGTCGTTGTTCGGTTTTCGCCATGCCGCGCTGCTGATCGCCGGCAAGGTGCAGGCGGTGACCGGGGTCAGCGCAGTGGAGCCGAATGCGCCGTTCGTGGCGTTCGTCGAGCAGGCCGTGGCGCAGTTGTTCAAGCAGGATGTGCTGAAACAGGCGCGGGTGATCACGCCGGAAATGGTCGGCGAATCGATCCAGGCCGACTGGCGCAGTCTATCGGCCATGCAAGTGTTCTGGTTGCCGTTGATTGATCGTCAGGGTCAGGTGTTCGGCGGTTTGTGGCTGGCCCGTGATCTGCCGTGGAACCCTTCTGAACAAGTGTTGCTGTCGCAGCTGGGCGACACCTACAGCCATGCCTGGCTGGCGCTGCAACCGCGCAAGCCATGGCGGCTGCGCTGGACCCGCAAACGCCAGGTGGCGCTGGTCGCCGTGTTGTTGCTCGGGCTGTTGATCCCGGTGCGCCAGTCGGTGCTGGCGCCTGCCGAAGTGGTGCCTCAGGGCGGGCGGGTTGTCGCCGCGCCGCTGGACGGAGTAATCGCAGAGTTTCTAGTCAAACCCAACCAGAGCGTGAAAACCGGTGATTTGTTGCTGCGCTTTGAAAGCACGACGCTGAAGGCTCAGGCCGATGTCGCCGAGCGTGCACTCGGAGTTGCCGAGGCGGAACTCAAAGCCAACTCCCAACGCTCGTTCGTTGACGCCGAATCCAGCTCCCGGGTCGATCTGCTGGCCGCCCGCGCCGAACAGAAACGCGCCGAACGCGACTACGCTCGCGAACTGCTCAACCGCAGCGAAGTGCGTGCCGAGCGCGACGGTATTGCGGTGTTCGCCGATGCTGAGCGCTGGACCGGCAAACCAGTGCAGACCGGCGAACGGCTAATGGAAATCGCCGACCCGAGCCAGGCCGAACTGCGTATCGAACTGGCCGTGGGCGACGCGATCTCGCTGGAACCGGGCGCTGAGGTTGCATTGTTTCTCGACAGCGATCCGCTGCAACGCCACCTCGCCAGCCTCGAACGTTCGGCCTACGAGGCGCAGCCCACCGCCGGCGGCCAATTGGCCTATCGACTGGACGCCAATTTCACCGACGCCCCGCCGCGCATCGGCCTGCGCGGCACCGCGAAAATTTTCGGTGACCGCGCGCCGTTGGCCTTGTACCTGCTGCGGCGTCCGCTCGCCGGGCTGCGCCAGAGCGTAGGCCTTTAAATGACCCTGCCGAGCCTGCGTGCCGACCTGCAATTGTCGCCCGCGGCGCCGGCATTGGACGGTTCGCCTCGCTGGACCCTGGCCGACCCGGTGCGCGGGCGCTACTTCAAACTCGGCGCGGCAGCGATGCGCCTGTTGCGCCACTGGTCGCTGGGCGATGCCGAACAAGTACTGCGGGCCGCCAATCGTGAACCGGGTTTACCTCTGGACGGCAACGAGCTGGCGCAACTGCTGGAGTTCCTGCGCGGTCACGATCTGATCAGCGCCCTTGATGAGCAACAGCGTGCCAGTTATCGGCTCAAGGCCCTCGTGCAACGCCAGAGCCTGTGGAAAATCCTGCTGCATCAATACCTGTTCTTCCGCATTCCCCTGTGGCGGCCGGACGCTTTTCTCAACCGTGCCTGGCCGTGGCTGGAACGCTTCGGTCCGAAGGTTTTGCGCTACGGTCTGCCGGCGACGCTGGCGCTCGGGGTGTTTCTGGTGTCGCGGGACTGGCAGCGGTTCGTCGGCACTTTTCCGCACCTGTTTAGCCTCGGCGGCGCGATCGCGTTCGGCATCTCGCTGTTTTTCGCCAAGCTCTGTCACGAGTTCGGTCATGCATTCATGGCCAAGCGCGCCGGGTGTCGGGTGCAGAGCATGGGCGTGGCGTTCATGGTCTTGCTGCCGATGTTCTACACCGATGTCAGCGATGCCTGGCGGGTCAATGATCGACGTGCGCGACTGTTGATCGGTGCCGGTGGGGTGCTGGCGGAATTGCTGCTGGCGAGCGTCGCGCTGCTGGTGTGGTCGTTCCTGCCGGACGGGCCCGGTCGCACGGCGGCGTTCATGCTCGCCAGCGCGACGTGGATCACCACGCTGGTGGTCAATCTCAACCCGTTCATGCGTTTTGATGGGTACTTTCTGCTCAGCGACTTATGGGAAGTCGACAATTTGCAGGGCCGGGCCTTTGCCCTGTGTCGCTGGCGGCTGCGGGAATTTCTGTTCGGCTATGGCGCTCCGGCGCCGGAGCCTTGGTCGCCGAAGATGCAACGGCGTTTGCTGATCTGGGGGTATGGCTCGTGGTTATGGCGTGCGGCGTTGTTTTTCGGGATCGCGCTGGCGGTCTATCACCTGTTCTTCAAGGTGTTGGGGATCTTCCTGATGCTGGTGGAATTGGTGTGGTTCATCTTTCTGCCGATCATGAGTGAGTGGCGCCAGTGGTGGAGCCGCCGCGAACAGGCTCACGGCCCCCGGGTGTTGCTCAGCAGCCTGGCGGTACTTGGCCTGTTGCTGGTGCTGATCGTGCCGTGGCGCAGCTCGGTCGAGTTGCCGACGATGCTCGAGGGCGGTCGCGCCAGTGCCTTGCACGCACCGACGGCGGCGCGGGTCAAAGCCGTGAAGGTGGAGGATGGTCAGACCGTTGCTCAGGGCGACGTGCTGATCGAACTGGAATCGCCTGATCTCGATTCGCGGCAGGCCATCGTCCGCCGGGAAATCCGCATCCAGCAATTGCTGATGCGCCGCCAGGCTGGTCGCAGTGAAACCGCTGCCGACGCCGGCATCGTCGAACAGCGTCTCGCCGAAGCAGTGGCGGAATATCGCGGCCTGACCGCCCAACGCGAGCGCCTGCTGTTACGTGCGCCCCACGCCGGCACCGTGCGTGACCTGCTGCCGAACCTGACGCCGGGCCGCTGGCTGTCGAGCAAGGATGCGCTGGCGCGGGTGGTCGAGGACGGCACGCGACTGCGCGGTTACTTGGCCGAAGCCGAACTGTGGCGGGTCAAGCCCGGTGCCACTGGGCGGTTTATCGCCGACGACCCGATGCATACCGCTATCGCGGTGCAACTCAATGAAATCGACACCAACGGTGTGGCCTATGTCGATCAGGAGGCGCTGACTTCCGATCACCACGGGCCGATTGCCGTGCGCCGCGATCAGCAGCAACGGGCGGAACCGGTGCAGGCGCAATACGGCGTACGTTTGACTACGCTGGATCAGGCACCGACCCCGGTGCAGCCGCTGCGCGGCGTGGTGGTGTTGCAGGGCAGCGGCGAATCGGTGCTCGGCGTGGCCTGGCGCCGGATGGCGGCGCTGGGGGTCAGGGAAAGCGGTTTCTAGGGAGCATGAAGATGACGGACAACCTGGCGGCGGACGGATTGGTGGTGCGGCCTTCGCGGGCGACTGACGGACCCTTTCTGCAGAGCCTGTATCAATCGGCGCGGCCGGATCTGCAATGGATCGACGGCGAGCAGGAACAGGTGCAGCAAATCGTTGCCCAGCAGTTTCAGGTGCAGGAGCAGGGCATGGGTGAAAACCATCCGAATGCCATGCACTACATCGTGGAAAAACTCGGCACGGCCATCGGCGCACTCAGCACCGATTTCGGCGTCAATGAAATCCGCGTGTTGTACCTCGCGTTCATTCCACAGGCGCGGGGCAAAGGTTACGGACGAACCGTGCTGCAAGGCGTGCAAAAAGCCGCGCAGCAAGTGCGCTGCCCGGTGGCGACGGTGGTCTGGGCCAACAACCCTCATGCGCGCCAGCATTACCTGGCGCTGGGGTTTGCCGTGGAGGAGTGCAATCCGGCGGCGGAGCGGTTGGTGTGGTACCCGCAGTGAGGCGGGATGTCAGTTGAAGGAAATGCAGAAATAACCCAGTTGCGGATCCCGCCCCATCGCCGGCACCCGCGACACGAAAATGTCCTCCACCCGGCCGAGTTCCGGCAGCTCCAGCGCGCATAAACCGTCGACGAACTCGGTCGGCACCAGGCTGTTGAATTCGAGGCAGAAGGGCATGCGTTCGCTGTAGCGGGTTTTCGCCGCGGGGACCTCATCCAGGTGTTCGATCCGGATCGGCAATGCCGTGCCATCGGGCAGGTGCAGCGTGCGTTGCTGTCCGAGCAACGGCTGGACGTGTTGAATCTGAACCGCTTGCAGCATGGTTTGACTCCAGTGAAAAAAGAACGGCCGGGGGCGGTGAAGCCCCCGGCGTTTGCTCAGTTGCGCGACGGGAACAGGCCGTTCAGGGCAACGCTGAAGTTGAGGACCAGGGCCGGGTTCAAGACTTGCAGTGGCTGACTGCCGCCGGTGGAGGAAATGTCCCCGGTGACGGTGGTGGTCACACCCTTGAGTGGCACCGGTGTGGCGCCTTGGGCGTCGGAGTAAATGTTCGCCGAACCCGGGCCGCCGCCGGACGCGCCGAGGTACGAGTTGGTGGCGGTCGGCACGGTCGCCGGATTGCTGGCGGGTACTGCCAGGGACAAGGCCGTGTTGGCGGTGAGGCCGGTCATCGCGTGAGTGTGGTTGGGCATGTTGGCGATGGTGGCGGTGACGCTTTCGGTGCCGTACACCTGACCGATGACGCGCGGCGTCAGGCCCAGTCCGGTGCCTTGTGCGACGGGCACGCGACCTTGCAGGTTGGGCAGTTGAAAGTTGGTCGTGCCATTGCCGCCGTAGTAAGTGCCGAGCAAGGCGAACAGCGCCTGGTATTGCGAGATGCCCAGGATTTGCCCGTTGCACAAGGCCCAGCCACTCGGGGCGAAGTTGAAGGCGAACGGTTGAATCGTACCCATAAAGACTTCCATGGTTCCTCATCCTTCTGTTGTGTGGTCGGCGCGCCGCGCGGTCGCCCTTGTTGTCGGGCCGGTCGAAACGTTTTGCTGACTCCTTCCTTTTGCGCGGGCAGGTCACGCCAAGCCGTAGCGTAGACCCGGATCGACGGACTTGCCGGACGTCGTCACGGCCGCGCGTCGACTTCGGCGCTGGCCTACAGTGTTCGCAGTCAATGACGCAAATTGTGTTCGCAAAAAACGCTGAGGGGAGGTTGATGGAGGTCCTTCGCGAGACGCCGCTGGGGGATACCCAGGATCCGTTCGCCGCACCGAATGCCGGTGTCCGGCGCCTGTTGCGCTGGGCGCGCGAGCACTGGTTGATACCGATCCTGCTGCTGGCCACCGTGGTGCGTTTTTATGACCTGACCGCTGCCGCGATCTGGGGCGATGAAGGTTCGAGCCTGCTGCTGGCGCGCTATTCGCTGGGCGGGATCTGGACACACGCCGCGCTCGACGTGCACCCGCCGCTGTATTTCATGCTGCTGCACGGCTGGATCGGCGTGTTCGGCGACGGCCTGCTGGCCATTCGCAGTTTCAGTGCGCTGTCCGGTATCGCCACGGTCGGGCTCGGTGTGAGCCTGGTCGATCGGCTGGCCACCCGCCGCGCTGCGATCATCGCCGGGGTGTTGCTGGCGTTGTTGCCGACGGCGGTGCGCTACAGCCAGGAAGTGCGCATGTATGCGTTGCTTGGCTTGCTGCTGATCGGCGCGACGCTGGTGCTGGTCAAGTGGATCCGGCGCCCGCAGCGTCACCGTTATCTGCTGATCTACGCGCTGCTGATGACGGCGGCGTTGTACACCCACTATTTCGCCGTGCTGGCGGCGCTGAGCCATTGGCTGTATCTGGGGCTGATCCGCCTGTTGCCGGGTTATCGCCTGAAGCATCTCCAGCGCAAGGACTGGTGGCTGGCCAATCTGGCCATTGTCGTGCTCTACCTGCCGTGGTTGCCGAACCTGATTGACCTGCTGCAACACATGGACGCGCTCAAGGCCGGCGGCGATGTGGGCTGGGAAGATCCGGTGACCCTGTCTTCGCTGCCGTCGATGATCTGGCTCTGGCTGATCCAGGATGAGGGCGAGCAGTTGCCGTTGCTGCTGTTCGGCTGTGTGCCGCTGGCCTTCCTGGTGCTGGCGGCTGTCGCCGTCGCCCGGGATCGCAGCGTGAACCATGGCAGCGTCCTGCTGGCGCTCTACACCGGCGTGCCGTTGTTGCTGGTGTTCGCCGTGTCCTTCGTCACGCCGGTGTTCATCGAGCGTTACCTGACTGCCTACGCGCTGGGGCTGCCGATGCTGGCGGCGCTGGCCATCGACCGGCTCTACAGCAGCGTCCGCGTGCTGGCGATGGCGGTGCTGCTGTCGCTGGTCGGGGTCGAGATGATCGGGTTGAACAACAACGCCATGGTCGACCGCAACGACCAGTTCAACGTCATGGTCGATTACGTCAACCGCCACTTCACGAGCGGCGACCGGATCGTTACCAGCGACATGCTCTGGTACCTCAGTTACGTCTATTACAACCGTACAGACGCTCAAGTCCGGCTGTTTACGCCGCCCACCGTCGAGGGGCGCTCGACCCGCCCGAACCACTACGGCTTCGGCACGCTGGTGTCCGATGAGGTTTACCTCGATCGGTTGGGAGACCTGCCGAAGGACAGTGCCCGGGTCTGGTTGATCGGTGATCTGGACGTGGATGTACCCGATCCATTCCTGCCCTTGCCTGCGACCTGGCACCTGCGGGATCAGGCGCAGGCGGGCGGGGCGAAAGCGCGGCTTTTTTCGGTGCAGACCCCCAATGGATCGGGAGAAAACTGACTTAAACGGTTCACCAATTTATTCGCGATAAAGCCAATATTTTTAAGTCCGTTTTGCTCTGTTTTGATATCAAAACACTACTAGTCGAAAGGGTATTGTTGGACTACGCTCGTGGGACAAAAGGACTTACAAATACGGTGAAGGGATTGCAGCAGTTCCACTTTATCTCCGGCTTGCCGCGCTCAGGTTCTACCCTCCTTTCTGCGATCCTTCTGCAGAACCCGCGCTTTCATGCCGGCATGACCAGCCCGGTCGGCGCGCTGTTCTCCGGGGTCCTTGAACAATGCAGCGCCGGCAGTGAATTCGGCGCGGTGATCGATACCGACATGCGCCGCCGCCTGTTGCGCGGCCTGTTCGATTCCTACTACGCCGACAAGGCCGACAAACCGGTGGTATTCGACACAAACCGCCAGTGGTCTGCGCGACTGCCGGCCATCAACGACCTGTTCCCTCAAGCCAAGGTCATCGCCTGTGTGCGCAACGTCGCCTGGGTGATGGACAGCCTCGAGCGGCTGTACCGCGCCAATCCTTTCGAAAACACCAAGCTGTTCGGCGATGCGGTCGAGCGCAACACCGTCTACAGCCGCTGCGAAACCCTGGCCCAGCGCAACCGTCTGGTGGGTTTTGCCTGGGCGGCGCTCAAGGAAGCCTATTACGGCGAGCACGCCGATTCGCTGCTGATCGTCGATTACGACCTGCTGACCCAGGCCCCGGAGCGGGTGCTGCGGCTGGTCTACAACTTCATCGGTGAACCCTGGTTCGAGCACGATTTCGAGCACCTGGCCTACGACGCGCCGGAGTTCGACCAGGCCCTGGGCGTGGCCGGCCTGCACAAGGTCAAACCCAAGGTCGCCCTTGAGTCGCGGCGCACGATCCTGCCGCCGGACCTGTTCAAGCAATACGCCGATCTGTCCTTCTGGCTCGATGGCTCAGCCAGCGCTGCCAATGTCATTCGTATGAAGTCCGACGCCGCGATCAGCTGATCGCGGCGTTTTTCATTGATGCGTCAACAACTGTGTTCGAGTCCGGGTGAGCAACATGTGGTGGAGCAAGCAGAAGTCGCGGGTTACCGAAGGCCAACGGACGCTGGCGGCGCCCATGATCATGTCGCTGGAACCGCGCATGCTGTTCGACGGCGCCGTCGCGGCCACCGTGGCCGACACCGCCGCCCAGGCTGACAGCCATGCCGCCGATGCCGCGAAAGCGCCGGCCGCCGACCACCCGAGCGCCAGCAAGGACACCCACGGCCAGGCCGATGCCACGCCCGCCGCCAGCCCGGTCGCGGTGCCGGGGCAGAGCGTGGTGTTCGTCGATTCCCGGGTCAAGGATGCCGACAGCCTGCTCAAGGGCGTGGCCCCCGGCACGCAAGTGGTCAAGCTCGATGCCGGCAAGGACGGCTTGCAGCAGATCGCCGATTACCTCGACCAGCATCAGGGCGTGAGTTCGGTGCAGATCATCGCCCACGGCAACGCCGGTGACCTGTGGCTGGGCAACAGTTACCTGTCGGCCGACAACGTCGCCCAGCGCAGCGCGATCCTGGCGGAAATCGGCAAGGACATGAACGTCGGCGGCGACATCCTGATCTACGGCTGCTACACCGCCGAAGGCGATCGTGGCCTGAGCTTCGTCGACTCGTTGGCGCAATTGACCGGCCGCGATGTGGCCGCCTCGAACAACCGCACCGGCGTGGGCGGCGACTGGGCTCTGGAGATCGCCACCGGCAACATCGAAAGCGCCAACGTGCTGTCGGCCCAGGCGATGAGCGAATACCAGTGGGGCCTGGCCACCTGGACCGCCACCAACAATGCCAACACCGGGGTCGGCTCGCTGCGCGCCGCGCTGGCGTCGGCGCAGAACGGCGACATCGTGACCTTCAGCAGCGGCATGACGGTGCAGCTCACCTCGGAATTGCTGATCAACAAGAACGTCACCGTGGATGGCGACCTGAACAACGACGGGGTTGCCGACGTTACGCTCGACGGCCAATACCGGACCCGAGTGGTGGAAATCACCTCCGGCAGCACGGTGACCCTGGATGGTCTGGTCATCACCCGGGGCCTGGTCTCGGGCAACGGTGGCAATGGCGGCTACGGCGCAACCGGCGCCATGGGCGGCGGGATTTTCAACGCCGGCATCCTGACCCTGAACAACGTTTCGGTCACCGGCAACGCGGCGGCCGGCGGTGGTGGTGGCGGTGGTGTCACCGGTGCGTTTTACGGCGGTGGTGGCGGCGGTGGCGGTGGTCTTGGCGGTCAGAGCGGCGGTCATGGTGGCACGGCCGGGCCGGGCACCGGTACGCTGGGCGGCCAGGCCGGCAGCGGCGGTGTCGGCGGTTACGGCGGTGGCTACGACGCGACGCACATGGGCGGGCGCGGCGGCTCGACCACGGGCGGCGCGGGCGGGGTGGGCG
>NZ_JAIHBA010000065.1:0-12651 GCF_019718735.1 Pseudomonas sp. RIT778
ACGGAATCGGTGTGGCTGGGAGGTGGGGGAGTTTATCAGGAATGACCGGTCGGGCTCAGTGATATCCGGCGGAAATACAACCTCATCAAGTGTGGGATTAGGCGAGACAGCCACGAAATGGGCTGATAGCATCGGGCTATCAATAAGAGTGAGGAAGGGATCCCATGCTGAAAAAACTCGCATCATCTGTACTCGTCGCCGGCGCCCTGCTTGCCTCCACCCAAGGGGCTTTCGCCGAAGAAAAGCTGTTCAAGAACTACGTCTACCAAACCCCACTCGCAAAATTTACCGAAGCTGCCGGTTACTACGACTGCTCCGAAGACGTCGGTGGAACCGCGCGATGCATCGATGATGTGGATTTCCTGGAAGAGAAATTCACCGTCGCGCTGATCTTCTCCGGGGACAAGCTGATGATGGTTTCACTCATCAGCCCGTTCGATCAGAACCTGTACGTAAAAGCCATCGCGGGGCTTTCCAAATCATTCACGCTGGTTTCCATGAGCGATGAGAAATCCATCCTGGATATGTTTGATACCGCGAGAAAATCGAGAAGCACTGAAGAGCTGACGACGAAGATTTCCAATTTTGAACAGGTTGGTCTGGCGGCGGGGAATCTGACTTATACCTTTCTTGAAGGGTTGAATGCTAAAGGGCAGACCAATGCTGTTAGTGCGTTGGCTGCTGCGCCGGAGAATATTCGATCCGCTGAGTTGGTGATGGCGGGGCAAGGCGCGGATTCGGGGATGATTATTCGGTTTACGTTTCCGCGGTTAGAGGCGAATAAGATTTTGGCTGAGGCTAAAAAGCCTGTTGAGTCGTTTTAAAAAATGGTTGATTACTTCGTAGAACGCAGAGGTGATAAGAAGGGCTTATTAATTATTTGTGTGGATGAGGTAAATAAATCTGTCCCCTATTGTCTTTGCATGATGCGAAAAGGGTTGTGAGATAAAGAATGGCCAGAACTGCAAGATGGGCATTGAAAAAGTATAAAAATGGTGTGGCTGAGTACAAGCTAAGCTCGTGGAAGTATTTTTCCGATTTTGTAAGTCAGGAAATGCTTAACTTTACAACGTACGTCTATCGGGGGCATGGTGATAGTTCCTGGAAGCTGGAGCCGACTCTAGACAGGTTAATAAAAGATCCGACTTCTTATAAGCGCGGCGCCCATTTGGAACGGTTCAAGTTTGAGACGAGAGGGCGCCGGGGATCCTCTCCGATTAAGTTGGAAGATGACAATGATTGGTGGGCTCTTGGGCAGCATCACGGGCTTGCGACACCACTGCTTGACTGGACTGAATCGCCCTTTGTCGCTCTGTTTTTTGCAGCTAGTAATGCGAGTGCAATGGATTCGGAGTTTTTTAGTATTCACGCGATTTCTCAGGGGTCGATAAAATCTATAAACGAAAAAATAAATCATGATGTTAGCGTTCCGCTGGTTAATGGGCGAAAGCAAACGGTAAAAATTGTAAAGCCGCTAAGTGATGAAAATAAGCGGCTGGTTAGCCAGCGGGGGTTGTTTACTCGGGGGCCGAATAATATAGATCTTGAAACGTGGGTTCATACAAATACAGATGCAAGTATTCGAGATATGCGTGTCATGAAAGTTGTGATTCCGAATAAAGACACGAGCGAGTGCCTGCGTTATTTGAATAGAATGAACATAAGTCATTCAACTCTTTTTCCTGACTTGCCAGGTGCATCGGAGTTTTGCAATTTGCATTTAAGCATCGAGAAATATTAGGTTGATAAATGAGTTGGAAAGGGGGGTAGGTTTGGTTGCTAATTTTTGGTGATAAGAATTCCCCTTTTTTTTGTTAGCCCCGAATTTTTGTTAAAATGTTTTTATTACAATGAGGTTTAAGATGTTTGATGGAGGCCATTTAATACAAGCTATGGCGTTAGATATTGAGCGTTTTTTCAACGGAAGCCACAAATTCAAATATCGAATTTCCGGTTATAAAACGTTTGCCACTGCTTATGAAGGAGTTCCTGTTGCCGTATATTCAACCGATATAGGGTATAAGGAGGTGCTTAGCTTGGAAGACGCTTGTCTGATATTGCTCATAGGGTGTCATGAGGCTGCACACGTTCTGAATAGACATGATCTTGTCAGGCATTCCCCTGATAATAACAATGCGAAAGATGATTTGGCCCTGGAGGTTTTTGCAGATTTTTTTGGCGCCAAGTTGTTCCAGACACTTATACTCGTTGGTTCAGAAACAAGACGATTATTCAAGCAGGTAGGGTACTCCAGTCTTGAGAAGTTATATGACGAACTGGGAAACTCCTTAGGCGTGTTATACAGCACTTACTACCAGTGGAGTGAGTCAGGAAAAAGTTACGAGTCGGCCTTGTCCCGCGTAGGTATTGCTGTCGCTGGCACCAATTCTGTATTGGATAGGTTCCTGGGGGTGGATGTAAATCGATCCTATAAGGTTTTCGAAAAGCTACATAAGCGAACCTGCCTCGTGGGCCAGAGTAAGCCTTATCTAGCTAACAATAAGTTGCCGCATCATGCAGCAATCCTTATGGCCAAGGTGCAGAAAAATGGTTCGATGTTTCACAATATGAAACCAAGTGTAGTCTATTTACTTGGGGGTGATACCTATGACGTGCCTGATGAAGTCAAGAAAATATACGTGGCCAGAAAGAGAGAAGAGTTAAAAGCATTAGGCTTAGATCTACCACTGGAAAAAGATGTCACGGATTGAATTGATCTGTATAAAAAACTTCGGGTATTGCTATTAATTTGATTGGATTAATATCCAAATATGAGCAATCAATTTCGCCAGGTTAAGGTGAGCTTCATTAATATTCGATGTCGATTGATGCAAGCTATTCTTATGGGAGCGTATCATGATTGCTCATTCGCTACGCCACGCTCACCTAGGCTAGCAAAGTAAGGGAACAAGCGAAAGGGGGCGGATTTATTTTTCAAGAATGATTTTTAATAAATAAAGCTGTCCCCTATTGTCGAGTTTATTCCTGATAAACGTTTTTTATGATTCTATAGCGATCCATTGTTGTCTTTGATGCTGGAAATGCGATTCCATTTTGGCCTTGAGCCTCTACAGATCGAATTGCCTCCCGTAGAAATTCCAACATGGTATTCGCGGGTGGGATAAATGAGGAAAGAGAGTTTGAAAATCTTAATTTGGCTTCGGTCTCGAATTCTTTTCGCATACCCAATACAACTACTTCATTGGTGGGCACTAACGATTTCACCGTGAAGGGGATTAAAACGCCGTCTTCCCCACGTTTGTTGTCCATGCGGTAAACGTAAAGTTCGTGACGCTTCTTCACAGGGCACCATACCCCTGCCACGATTTCGGTATGCATGGCCTGAAATTCTTCAATATCAAGTTTGTATCTGGAAGCAGACTTCAATGCGTCATTCATTGAGTATTCAATGGTCTCGGCGATTAACTCGCCGGTAAGCAAACCCTCGAAATCCCTGTTCAGAAATGTATCATCATCCCAATGCGAAACTTGGCTCGGGGTGTGCAGAGGGTTAGGTTGGCAGTGCCTGATTGCAGTGTAAATAATGGAGTGATCTCTTTCGTGACGCTTGAAACTTATCCTAAGACTTTGTAGGTGAGTTGTAATGCTATTTATTATGTGTTGTGCTGTCAGAGTGCTCCCAGCAAAGCTTAGGAACGTGTTGTTTGTTTCATGGACTTCGTTGTAATCTCTAAAGGATCCGTCTGGCGTAAAGTGAGGTTTCCATAGCTTTACTTCTATACTGTGCGTTTTTCTAAATCCGTTGAGAATAGTTCTGGCATTCGTATGGTTTGTGATGGCGCTATCCGCAACAACAAAAAGCCCTACTGGCTCCATTTCGGGGGTATATGTTGAGTTTTTATCATCCGAATATTGAGTGTAGTCGAATGATTTGGTGTGCTCGTAGCCAGCTATAATTAGGGTCATACTATATTTAGATCTCAGTATTCATCTATCGAAGGTTGTTTGCACACAGAATCTGAATTACAGGCGTGTGGAAGGCACCATTCCCAATAAGTCATAGATACGTAAGGGCTACTTAAAATGGGTACTACGTGTACTAGCATGGCTTCTTCCTGATGCCCTGATTGGTCAGAGTGCCACTATTCATACCATAGATTTGAATCGTTGCTCACCTACGACACTATTTTGAAAGGAGGTAGCACCGGTAGGTCGTGATAGAACTGGGGTGATGGAGCTAATTGGTAGTCCAGCTAGCCTGTCCAATAGATCGTCTGTGGGGTACGTACCGAAAAGGGAACAGATTTATTTGTTTTAAGTGGTAAATAAATCCGTCCCCATTTTTTACGGACTGTGCCAACCAGCGCGGCATTTCTGCCGTTGATGAATACGGTGCTGGACACGGCAGAGGCGAGTGCGCTGCCGCAGGTGCAGGTGTCGTCTTTTCGGGCGGCGGCGAGTCCGTCGAAGAACACGTCGGGGGATCCGGAGGCAATGGCTTTGGGGCCGTGTCCGGGGATGGGGCAACTGGTGGGATCGGTGATGCGTGCAGCGGGCTTTGCCATGTTTGACTCCCTGTCAACGGATTAGCTGGCGCCGACTGTATCAGAGTTGCTTTGGTGGTTGCCTGACGGCGACGTGCGCGGTGTTGGTTATCCATCTAAACAGCAAAATTTGAGTGTGTTTAAACGAAGCTCTCTGACACTACTTCGGCCCTACACATCCTTGCGCCACCCCCTACACCTAAGACAGAATCCGCCGGCTTGTGCCTCTAGCACGGCGGTTTTATCGTTCCTGGGTCACTGAAAACCGGTGATCGGGTTTGGTAGCCCGGATTCCGTCAGAAGCACAAGACTACTGTCTTGCGGAGGCTTTCAGTGCCTTCGTTTTATGGTGGTCATGCGCAGGGCATCTTAGGATGCGCCGGGGTTCCTGACGGCCGGTCTACCAACCTGCGTATGGCCTCCACCCTAGTTTGGTAGCGAAGGTGGCGGCTCCTAACCTCTTATCCGTCGGGAGTTACTTCATGTTCAAACCAACACCCAACCCACCAGAAACCGATCCGGTTTCCCCCTACAAATTCCCCGATTCACGAACCCTGAACGAAGCCGCCGAACGCGCGCTCGATCACTACCTCACCCCGCAGCAACGGATCATGGGCAGCCACACCCAACATGACCCGATGTACTTCGCCAACCCGGCCTACGACACCGAATCCCTGCTCGCCAACGCCAGCGAGTCCTTGGGATCAGCCTCCGAAATGCTCAACAACTTCGCCGCCACCCTGGAATCCGCCCACCGCAAAACCGCCATCGGCATTGCGCAGTTGGTGATGTTGGGGTCTTTGGCGGTGAATCAGGCGTTGGATAACGTCGAGCCGAAGTAGGTCGTTGCGGCCCTCTGTCGCGGAGGGCCGCTTTTCTGTGGCTCAAGCACCAAAATTAAACGCAATCGAAATCCGTGGTCTCGTCCCTTCAAACCGTCGAACCGAGTGCATCAACCAAGACGGAAACATGATGAAGGTGCCGCTGCTGGCGGCGCAGGTGCTACTGAAGCCGGCGGTGATGCAGTCTTCGACGCGCATTCGCAGCGCGGGGTTGTAGGTGGAGGCGACCATGCCGCGGGGTCGGCGAATTCCAGGTCGCCGCCGACGGTCGGGTCGTCTTCTCGGCCGCCGGCGTCCACCCAGTAGACGCCTGACCAGAAGGCGCCCGGATGTCCGTGGAGGGCGTTGCTGTGGCCGGCGGTATTTACGTTGGCCCAGGCGTTGAGTTTCCATTCGAAACTCGGTTCGGTCAGTCCGAATTGTTCGCTGTGCACTGCCGTCATTTGCACGGCGAACGCTTTGGCGAACTTCACGAGAGCGTCGCTGGCTTCTTCGCCCCATTCATGGAAGTCGTTCGCGGACTGCCAGCCGCCGTCGTTGCTGCGCTGGGTGCCGCTACGATCTTGCGCCATGCGAGTTGTGATGATGGTTTTCAGTTGGGAATTTAGTTTTGCGGCATCGGGGTACTGGATGCTGGCGAGGGGCGTTGTGAACAGCCGTCGAATCTTTATCAGGTCAGGATTTACCAAGTGGCTGGTCGACGGCATTGCGTGTGCTCTAGGTCTCGTAAGTTGCAAAAAACTATACCGAGCGAACTGCAAAGCCGATGTAAACCTTTGTGAAAGGCCGAACCTGAACCCACGCTGAAACCCCCGCAAGTTTCATCTTCCCGCCACCCGCACAGGCCTACGATCCCTCTACAAGATCCCGACCCCACCCGAGCGCCACACACCATGAACAATCCACTCAAAGCGCTGTTGATCGTCGCAACCGTCTCGGTTCTAACCGCCTGTTCCGGTTCCGGAGGCTTGACCACCACCAGTTGTTTCTCCAGCGACTGTCAGTCGCCGGAGGCGCGTAATGTGAATACGTTGAAGTTCGGCGGGAGCAATATCGGTAACAGTTTCAACCAGTACAGCTCCGGCCTGATGCATGACGATTGAGGGTCACTGAGCCGCGGGTACGGCGATCCATTCGCTCAGGACTTTCTGGTATTTACCGGTGACTTTGCTCAGGTGCAGCCACTGGTCGACGTAGAGTTTCCAGCTGATGTCGTCGCGCGGCAGCAGGTAGGCTTTTTCGCCGTATTGCATGAACTGGCTCGGGTTGACGGCGCACAGGCCGGGTTTGAGTTTTTGTTGGTAGAGGGCTTCGGAGGCGTCGGTGATCATCACGTCGGCCTTGTTGTCGAGCAGTTGTTCGAAGATCGTCACGTTGTCGTGCAACGCAAGTTGCGCCTTGGGCAGGAACGCGTGGACGAAGGCTTCGTTGGTGCCGCCGGCGGGTTCGACCAGGCGCACGTTTGGCTGGTTGATCTGGTCGATGGTCTGGTATTTGGACTGGTCGGCACAGCGCACCAGCGGGATCTTGCCGTCGACGTCGAGGGTGTTGCTGAAGAAGGCTTTTTTCTGGCGTTCGAGGGTTACCGAGATGCCGCCGACGCCGATGTCGCATTTGCCGGCCTGCATGTCCGGCATCAGGGTTTTCCAGGTGGTCTGCACCCATTCGACCTTGACGCCGAGGCTGTCGGCCAGGGATTGCGCCATGGCGATGTCGATGCCTTCGAATCCGCCGTCCGGGCGTTTGAAGGTGTAGGGCTTGTAGTCGCCGGTGGTGCAGACGCGCAACTGGCCTTGTTGCTGAACGGTGTCGAGGTGCGAGGCCGGTTCTTGTGCCTGAGCGGCGCCGGCCATGGCCAGCAGGCCGCAGAAGATCATCTTGCTTTTTGGAATTGTCATGGAGATCGGGCTTGTGCAGTGGGAGTGCGGGCCAGTGTAGTGAATGCGTTTGCCGGGTGTCATCCCGGCTCCGGGCTCAACGTGCCCAGCCACGCCACCAGTCCCACGATCAACAGCGCAATCATCAGCTCCAATGCCACGCTGCGGCGCAAGGCATTGGCCGCCACTTGATGTTGCCCGGCGCGCAACGATTGTTCGAGCAACGGCCCGAGGTGGAAGCGGTTCAACGCGGCCAGCACCAGCATGCCCCCGAACAACACAACTTTGATCGACAGCAGAATGCCGTAGGTGCCGAGCAGGATTTCGCCCAGTGTCGGACCGACGATGAACAGGTAATTCGCCACGCCGGTGACCGAGAGGATGAGTACAATCGCCGCGCCGACGCCTTCGAAGCGTTTGACGGAATCGGCCAGCGAACGAATGCGCGCCTCGCTGCGAAGTGCGCCGAGCCGCGACATCAAGATCAACGCGAGCATGGCGCCCAGCCACGCACCCGCCGCCAGCAGGTGCAGGATGTCGCTGAGCAGGTGCCACGCGTTATCCATCGCGCCGTGTCCGCTCCAGGCCAGGGAGGCGAGGGCGACGGCGCCGGCCATCGATGCCAGCCACAATCCCGGCCAGATCATCACGGCAATCAGCGCAATCATCCGCAGCGCCCACGCCAGCCCTACGTCGGTTTCCAGCACCATCATTTGCAGATGCGGCCACAGCGCCGCGAACTCCGTTTCGCCACTCATGGCGCGGGTCATCAGCACCAGTCCCGCCACTGAAAGCAGTGCTCCGATCAACGCCATCCCGCGCAGCATCGGCCGAAACCGCAGCACCGCGTCAACGCTGTACCGCCCGAACAACGCCAGCCCGAACAACAGCAGCAAATCCACATACAACGCCAGACGCAGGAGGATGTTGATCAGTTCAGCCATCGCTCACTTCACTTTGAACGTGACGTTGCCGGTGATCGGGTGCGTGTCCGACGATACCGCGCGCCATTCGACCTTGTAAGTGCCGGCCGGCAAGGGCGAGAGCGGGGTGACGAGCATGGTTTTCGGGTCGCTGCCGGCGCTGACTTTGGCCTTCATCGGCATGGGCGAGTGGGCCATGCCCGGCATTTCGGTCATGACCAGTTTGGCGCCGGAGAACTGGGTCAGCAGATCCTCCGAAAACCGCAGTTCGATCTTGCCGGGCGCCGCGCCGTCGGCACCTTCGGCCGGGGTCGACGACAGCAGTTTCGGATGGGCCTGGGCCAAGGAGCTGAAGAGCAAACCGCTGGCGAGGACGAGGGAGATTTTCAATGTGCGCATGCAAGACCTCTGGGTTGTTTTTTGATTGGATTTAGAACCACAGCCGCACGCCGAGGACGAGTCGCGCTTCGCTGCGATCCTCGCCTTCTTCCCGTGCGTAATCGGCGGTGTGGCCGTAGGTGCGGTTCCAGGTCACGCCGATGTAGGGCGCGAATTCGCGGCGGATTTCATAGCGCAGGCGCAGCCCGGCTTCGGTGTTCGCGAGGCCCGAGCCAATCCCGCGTTGCGGGTCGTTTTTGCCGTAGACGTTGAGTTCGGCGGTCGGCTGCAGGATCAGGCGATTGGTCAGCAGGATGTCGTAGTCGCCCTCCAGCCGCACCGCACTCTGACCGTTTTCGCCCAGGAACGCCGTGGCTTCGGCTTCGAAGTTGTACAGCGCCATGCCCTGCAGGCCGAACGCGGCCCAGGTTTGCGGAGCGCCGGGTTTGAAGTCCTGGCGCACGCCGCTGACCACGTCCCACCACGGCGAAATCGCGTGGCCCCACAGCGCCTGGATTTCCGCATCTTCGGTCTTGCCGTTGCTGCGTTCGCCCTCGGAGCGCAGCCACAGCCGATCGATGTCGCCGCCGATCCAGCCGGACAAATCCCAGGCCAGGGTGCTGGCATCGTCAGCGTCCTGCCATTCGAGTTTGTCGGCGAGAAAGTAAGTGTTGATGGCGCTGTCGTGCACTTGATGCCCGGCGTGGCTGGTGAACACGGCGGCGCGATCGGCGTCGGTCAGTGCCGGGATCGGCGTGCGGCTTTCGGTCGGCGCGGCGGGCTGCATCATGCCGTCGTCCATGCTTTGCATATCAGCCATCTGGCTGTGATCCATGCCCTGCATGTCGCTGGCGGCGAATGCCGGAGCCATCGAAAGAAGGGACAACGAAAACGCGGCAAATCGAGTCATGGTCGGCGTCCTCATTCTTCCACCCGCACTTCGCGGAACATGCCCATTTCCATGTGGTACAGGAGATGGCAGTGATAGGCCCAACGGCCGAGCGCATCAGCCGTCACGCGGTAACTGCGGCGGGTGCCGGGCGGCATGTCGATGGTGTGTTTGCGCACCTGGAAGTCGCCGTTTTCGTCTTCCAGATCGCTCCACATGCCGTGCAGGTGAATGGGGTGGGTCATCATCGTGTCGTTGACCAGCACCAGGCGGATCCGCTCGCCGTACTTCAACAGCAGCGGCTCGGCATCGGAGAACTTGATGCCGTTGAACGACCAGGCGAATTTCTCCATGTGGCCGGTGAGGTGCAGCTCGATGGTGCGGCTCGGGTCGCGGCCGTCCGGGTCTTCGAAAGTGCTGCGCAGGTCGGCGTAGGTCAACACGCGGCGACTATTGTTGCGCAGGCCGAGGCCAGGGTCGTGGAGTTTCGCGGCGGTGGTCATGGCTTGCATGTCCACCAGCGGGTTGTCCTTTTCGCTGTCGGGGTGCGACTGCATCGGGCCCATGTTCATGCTCGAGTGATCCATGCCGCTCATGTCCATCGAACCATGATCCATGCCGCCCATACCCATGTCGTCCATGGTCACCAGCGGGCGCGGGTCCAGCGCCGGTACCGGGGCCGACAATCCGGCGCGGGCGGCGAGGGTGCCTCGGGCGTAACCGGTGCGATCCATGGCCTGGGCGAACAGGGTGTAGGCGTCGGCGGCGGGTTCGACGATCACGTCATAGGTTTCCGCCACGGCGATGCGCAACTCGTCGACGCTGACCGGTTTGACGTGCAGGCCGTCGGCGGCGACCACGGTCATTTTCAATCCGGGGATGCGCACGTCGAAGTAGGTCATGGCCGAGCCGTTGATCAGCCGCAGCCGCAGCTTTTCGCCGGGGCGGAACAGGCCGGTCCAGTTGGAATCGGGCGCGTGGCCGTTCATCAGGAAGGTGTACGTGGCACCGCTGACGTCGGCGATGTCGGTGGGATTCATCTTCATCTGCGCCCACATCGTGCGATCGGCGACGGTGGCGCCCCAGCCTTTTTCGCCGACGTCATGGATGAAATCGCCGACGGTGCGCTTGTGGCAGTTGTAGTAGTCGGACTGCTTTTTCAGGGTCTTCATCAGGCTGGCCGGGTCTTCGTCGGTCCAGTCGCTGAGCATCACCACGTAGTCGCGGTCGTACTGGAACGGCTCCGGTTCCCGGGCGTCGATCACCAGCGGCCCATAGACGCCGGCCTGTTCCTGCAAGCCGGAATGGCTGTGATACCAATAAGTGCCGTGCTGGCGAACCTTGAACTGATAGACATACACGCCACCCGGCTCAATGCCCTTGAAACTCAGGCCCGGCACGCCGTCCATGTTGGCCGGCAGCAGAATGCCGTGCCAGTGGATCGACGTACTGTCCTTGAGCCGGTTGCGCACCCGCAGCGTCACGGTGTCGCCTTCGCGCCAGCGCAGCAGCGGGCCGGGCAGGCTGCCGTTGATGGTCAGGGCGGTACGGGGCTGGCCGGTGAAGTTGACCGGGGTTTCACCGATGAACAGCTCGAAGTCGGTGCCGCTTAACTCGTTCACCTGGCCAGGGCTGTTCAAGGCCCAGACCGGCGTGCGCCACAGGCCGAGGCCGCCGAGCAGACCGCTGGCGGCGAGGCCTTTGACGAAGGTGCGTCTTGAGGTGGTGGAAGGCATGCGCTGGAAGTCCCCGTTTGACTAATGACGGGGAGGCTAACCAGCGGCAGCTTTCAGCTGGCTGAGGCGCGGATTACAGTTGTGTCAGGTTCAACCTACAGACCGAGCCCTTCCTGGACTACCAACAGCAGGTTGTTTTCCGTCAACGCAATCGCATCCAGCTGTTGCCCGGTCTCGAGCGTCTGCAACCACCAATGGCTTTCGCCGTGTTCATCAACCGTGCGCAGCAGCGATGCTTCGCGCCCCGGCAGGACGATTTGCACGCGCCCCGAGCCGTCTTCGGTGAAACGGGCGATAGGATCGAACGTCAGGCTGTGATGGTTGGCTTCGATGATCAACTGGTCGATGGCGTAGTCGTGGGTCTCGCCATCCGGCGAAGTTTCGCAAACATGGGTAGGATTGCGCCGGATTTTCAGGCCGACTTCGGTGACCGGTTGCAACCAGCCCTCGATGCGGTGATACAAGGCGTAAACCTGAGCCGGCCAGCAATCGATCTCCAGTTCAGCGCAGGTGATTTCGTCAGCATGGGTGTGCCGGGTTTGTTTGAGTTTCGCGGCGAGTTCGTCTGCTTTACTCATGTCGGTTCCCTGTGGTGATTTCAACATCATCGTAGTCCTTTCAAAGTAATGCAGGTTTTGCCCTGCGTCATGCGCTTGCAACACGGGCATGACTCAATCAGCGTCTGGCCAAGTGATGGTCAGACCACAGAAACCACGGACGCACGCGTCCCAAGGAACGGGAACATGAAAAAGCTTTTTACAATTATGGCGCTGATTGCGCTGACGGTCGGTAGCATCGGCCTGAGTTCGGCACGCCAGTCGTCCGCCAGCAAGGCGGAATCGGTGGCGGGGGTATTCGATTACTACTTGCTGACGTTGTCCTGGTCGCCGACCTTTTGCCTGACCCACAAGGACGACCCGCAATGCACCGGCAAGGGCTATGGTTTTGTCCTGCATGGCCTGTGGCCGCAATACGCCAAGGGCGGCTGGCCGGAGTCCTGCCCGCCGCTGACCAACCTGTCGGCCGCCGAAACGGCCAAAGGCCTGACGCTGTTCCCGACCAAAAAACTCCTCGATCACGAATGGAGCAAGCACGGCACCTGCAGCGGCCTCGGCGCGATGGGCTATCTGGACGAAGCAGACAAAGCCGTGGCCGCGGTGAAAATCCCGCAAGAGCTGCAACCGTTCAGTAGCTCTTATTACTTCGAAGCGCAGGAAATTGCCGACCTATTCCGCAAGAGCAATCCGGGCATCCCGTCAGACGGCATCGCCGTGATCTGCAACGGCCCGGAACTCTCGGAAGTGCGCGTGTGCATGGGCAAGGACCTGCAATTCGGCGCCTGCGGCAAGGGCGTGAAAACCCAGTGCCGGGCGGGGGATATCCGGGTGCCGCCGTCGCGTTGACCGATCGTAAAAACAGGCGCCTGAAAAGGCGCCTGTTTTTTTGCGATCAACCTCAAGCAAATCCCCCCGCATCAACCCCCAACTCCCCCCGCAAAAAC
>NZ_JAIHBA010000066.1:0-10842 GCF_019718735.1 Pseudomonas sp. RIT778
CGCCGACCACATCTTCATCGAAGAACTGCGCAAGGCCGACTGGTACCACAAGGTCAGCCAGGCCTTCGTAGTGTTCCAGCCAGTGAAATCGGTTGGCGTGGTCGGCGACGGCCGTCGTTACGCCTGGGTCGTGGCCCTGCGTGCCGTGGAAACCATCGACTTCATGACCGCACGTTGGGCACACCTGCCTTACGAACTGCTGGAAACTGTCAGCGGCCGCATCATCAATGAAATCGAAGGTATTTCGCGCGTTACTTACGACGTGTCGAGCAAGCCGCCGGCGACCATTGAGTGGGAGTGATCCTACGTCGCGCCCTCTAGAATTCGCGGTTGGATTCGCAGAGGCGCAAAAGGGGTTATAAAAAATGCCAGTCAGTTAATCTGACTGGCATTTTTGTTTTTGGCGGAAAGTGCGGAGGAGGGCGCAGGTATTAGAGGAACTGTGACCGAATCAAATCCGTATCGAACGGCGTTATCCCTTGATCAGGTGCGAACACCGCTTGTGCCTGCTGCGCCGAAGCCACTCGTTCGCCTCGTGCTCGTACATGCAAATCGAACAATGTCTCCAGATCAGGCCGTGGTGTATGTACCAAAGCCCGCAGCATCAACGATACCCCGCTGAGATTGTTCCCGACATTGTTCCACCGGGGAGATGAGGTCAGTCCCAGGTCGGCCCAGATCACGCGCCGCTCCTGCAAGTCCATCACAAATGGCAGACAGATCTGTGTGTCGGAGGCGATATCGATACGATCGAACACGGTTCGCGGCTCGAATACTTCACCCGATGCAGTATCGGCGCGTGCCATCCAGCCAGCGAAGCATTCTGGAAGATCGCAGTACGGCTGCTGGGTGAATGAGTTGATAGACGTGACGACGTAGCGAATGCCCTTCTCGACGAGGACTTCAAGGTCAAGGTCGATGAACTCCGAAGCCCCTTCGGGTGCGTCGACGATGTCGCCGCTGTGGCAGCCGCCGTAATCTCTCAGGTTGTAGTACGCAACCGTTTCTCTGAACACGAAGTTGGTATCGAAAAATGCGGCGGACAAATCGATGTCCGTGCGTGAACGACCGTTTTTCCACCACAGGAACAGACGAATGAAACGTGTGTCAGGCATCGGCAATCGGCTGCCCCGCACCAGTGTCCGTAGCGATTTCGAAGAAGCGCGTTGTGCCAGCGGTACCCTGTATTCGAGTAATTCCGGATCGATGTAACAGCGACCCAATGGCGGGAGTGTCGCAAACCGCGTTACCAGAGCGTCCTCGCAGATTCGCGCTGCACGAGCCAGCACCTCGGGTGCGAGAAGCTCTCGGTTATCCTTGATGCCATAGACTTTGGCGAATGAACCCTTCGGTGTGAACGCCCGAAGTGGCAGGGGGCGCGGCGCACGTGACTGGGCCAGCAACTGCAGCAGGACAGGCGAGGACACTTGTGGGGCAACAGCCTCGAACGCATCGAGAACCGGCTCTGGTTCCGTCGCGCGCCGCAGGGTCGCGTCCAGCCGTCGTGCGAACTCACCGGGACGGCTCAGTAGCACGGACACAAGCTCGGCAATATCGCGCTGGGCGAACAATGTTTCGACGCGTGAACCAAATGAGGCAGGCGCTTCGTTGCGACGCGCTGCGGTGATTGCGGCCAGCGCTCTTGGGTATTTATCGGCGTAATCGCCCGGATGAAGTACTTCAGCCAGGCGTTTCCATCGCTCGGCATGCCGCATCACGTCTTCCGTAGCGTTGGGTATTCGGTCGAGCAGACTCAACAGCAGACGGCGCATCGAGCGCTTCATCGCTTTGAAACGTGTTGTAGCGGTTGCCAGTGACACGTCTCCTCCATTCAAGGCGATCGCCAGTCGTAGCACGTCAGTCGCCGTTTCGACGTTTTGCTCCAGAAATGCATCCACCCGTGCATCGCCAGCTACATGCAGGATCAGTGCGCCGCCAACCTGTGCCCGGATCTCCCGGAACGGGACGACCTCAGGCAGCAGACGGAACACTTCACTTTTGTACTCGCGGATAAACCAGACGACGTCGGCCGCTTCCTCTTCGGAGAGCGAGGTGCGTGATGAAACCAGCGGCTCGAGCAGTGACTCGAACTCAGGGATGCTTCCCGGTTCGATAACCCAGGGAATGAAGTTGCCTTCAAGCATTGGAGGTCGAGAGTCTTCAGTCGCGGGTAAACGTCGAAGCGTGTGGTAATGCATGACGGCGTTGAGGTACAGCTCGGCCTCCGAGGCCGTCAGAACCTGCTCAGGAAAGTCAGGGTAAAACGGCCGGTGGTGCACATGAGCGCCACTCCTGCGCCGAAGCACTCTGACAATGTCACGCAACCAGGACTTGAGTTCTGTCGCCGACAACAGGCCGATTTGTTCAATCAGAGGCTCTGACAGTACGCAGCGGAACGCCGCGATTTCCCGGACAGCCGACGCGACCTGAGCGCGCGTGGCACCACCAGTGCCCATCGGGACGTGAACTTTGCTGCGGCGGCGCAGGAACAGCTCCTGATTCATGCTTGATTTTCTCCCTGGGTCGCCGTCGTGAGCGAGCTGCAGCATCGTGTCTACAGCCGATATGAAAACGCCTGCTGGGAGCAGGCGCGGTGTGGGGAGCGGAACCCCTAGTTCATAGGGTTTAGAAGGAAGGTGTTCCATAGCCACGCCGGCATTCTACGGAAAGTTCTCCCCGGTTGTCAGGTTGCTTGGCATTCCAACGGTAACAAGCTGCGTCACCGAAAAAACAAGGTGTTTATGAGTGATAGGTCGCTCGTCCTTTCAGGGGCCGCAAAGTCTTTCAGGTATTCGCAGTGTTCCATCTGGCGACTACCAAGTGGAAATATGCTGAATTACAAGGGCGCCGAAAGGCGCTCTTGTAATTCAGCAGGACACGCTTATTTCTGTTTGGTGCGTGCGCTGGCGGGAAGCTGGTATACGGATGAAGGGTGGTGGCAAAATAGTGTCAATTGCTCCGGATCGGTGGATTCGGGTTTCAACGACAAGGATGTGGGCAGGCTGTGAGCGCTGCTGCGTAAGGGATATATGGTTTCCATCTACGTGAACGGAATAGACAAGACCCGTCAGATCAGCGACTGGACGATAAAAGGTGATGGGCGCGGTGGCGTCTCGCTGACTTGTCACTATCCATCTGGCAAGAGTTGGCCCAGTCCGCTTGCCGAGTGCGAGGTTGTTCCGACTCGAGAAGTGAAACACCTGCTACTGAGGAAAAAATCCAGCTCAGTGATAAGTGCTGTCGAGAGTGCAGTGATTTACGGCGAGAAATATGCCGTCGTTCAGTATTCCGCAGGTGGCAAAAAGTACGCTTACAAGCTCGCCGATATCGAATTCACCACACCGACGAAGATGAAAGACGATTCGGTTTTCCAGTATTTCCGCTCTGTAGCTGATGCGAGAGTCATTCAGGCCGAATCGGAAAAGGATAAAGTGATCGCCGAGAATGTGCAGCGCCAGTTCGATTCAATTTCTGCATGCGCGAGCACCGCATTGCACGCTTATTGCACCGGTCGTAATGGAAGTCAGGAGCCTGTAGCAGACCTTGTTTTTCCATTTGGTCTCAATGAGAGTCAGCTTGAAGCAGTGGAGCAGGCTTTCACTTCTCAGATCAGTTTGATCGAAGGGCCCCCCGGCACCGGCAAGACACAAACCATTCTGAACATTGTCGCCAACATTCTGTTGCGTGGAAAAACCGTGGCGGTGGTATCGAACAACAATGCGGCAGTGTCCAACGTATGTGAAAAGCTAGGTAAGTCAGGCCTCGGTTATCTGGTTGCCGAGTTGGGCAGCAATGAAAACCGTGAAGCGTTTTTTGCCAATCCTCGTCCCCGACCCACAATTGCTCCTGAAGCGGCGCCTGAGATGGCGAACATTCAGAGTGTCTTTCAGAAACTCAAAGGCTACCTGGCTGACCGCAACACGATGGCCAGGCTGCGGACTGAAGTCAGTGAACTGGAGATCGAGCGCAGTTATTTGCGGCAGTGGCAGCAAGAAAGTGGCGTGCTGGATCCCATTCCCCTGGGCAAATATAACCTGACCCCGCAAAAGTCCACCGACCTGATGGCATTCCTGACGCACCTCGCTGGCAACCGCGTGCGAATCAAGGACAGGATAGAAATGCTGTTCAACTTCAAGATCCTGCGCATGAAACCATTCGATGACTGGGCCAAGCGCAAATCGGTCTTCTACGGTCTGCAGCTTCACTACTACGACAAAGCGCTTCAGGAAAGAAAAGCGACGCTGGCAGGGCTTCAGGAAAAGTTGCGGCTGGGTAATTATCAGGTGTTGCTTGAAGAACTTACGAGTACCTCGATGAAGTACTTGAAGCAGCATCTCCACCGACATGTACCGCAAACTGAGCCCTTCGATGCCAAGAGTTATCGGAAAGCCAGATTCGATGAATTCATAAAACGCTATCCGATCATTTCAAGCGGTACGCATTCCATCGTCAATTCCTTGAAAACCGGCACAGTGCTCGACTACGTCATCATTGACGAGGCTTCGCAGCAAGACATCGTTCCTGGAGTATTGGCTCTGGGCTGTGCGAAGAATCTGATCGTTGTCGGTGACAGAAAGCAGTTGGCACACATTCCGGCGACGCTGGACATGGCAGCACCAGCGGCTCACTACGATTGCGAGAAGTACAGTTTGCTGGATTCGTGTGTCAGCGTGTTCGAAGGTGCGATCCCGATGACCCTATTGAAGGAGCACTATCGCTGTCACCCGCAGATCATCAAGTTCTGCAATCAGCAGTTCTACGACGATCAACTGGTTCCGATGACTGAAGATCGCGGGGAAAAGCCGTTGTCATTGCTGGTGACCGCAAAGGGTAATCACACGCGGCACAAAACCAATCTCCGGGAACTGGATTCACTGTTGGCAGTGCTTGATGGTGAGGGCGAAAGTACTTGGGAGGACGAAGACGGCAGAGGATTCATCGCCCCGTTCAGGAACCAGGCCAGGTTGTCTGGCACTCTTTTGCCAGAGGATTTCGTCAAAGACACCGTTCACAAATTCCAGGGGCGGGAGTGCGACGAGATCGTCTTTTCCACTGTGCTGGACAAAAAGAGCACGACACCGAAACTTCTAGCGTTCGTGGACGACCCCCGGATGATCAATGTGGCGGTATCGCGGGCCAAAAAGCGCTTCACCCTGGTCACCGGCGAAGACGTTTTCACGGCCAACAATGGGCACATCGCAGCGTTGGTGCGTTATATGGAGTACTACGCTGATGAAGCGCAACTTCATCGCGCACCCGTGATATCGGCTTTCGATCTGCTCTACACGGAATACGACAAGTCGCTGGAGCGGCTCAATAGCAAGTTGCGAAGGAGCGATTCCGACTACAAGTCCGAGCAGATCATGGCGCAGATACTGCGAGAGACCCTTGATCAGGAGCTCTACCGCGGGATTGCGGCCCACGGCCAGATCGAATTGAACCAGTTGGTCTCGACGGCCAACGAGTGGCTGACCCCGAGAGAAAGGGAGTTCATGGACAACCGCGCCAGTTGTGATTTCGTGATCTATTTCAAAGTCGGTAAAAGACCACTCGGAGTGATAGAGGTCGACGGAGGAAGTCACGCGACACCGATGCAAATCGAACGGGATGCCTTGAAAGACAGCATCCTGCAAAAGGCGGGTATTTCGCTATTACGTCTACGCACCGTCGAGAGTCGCATCGAGGACCGGGTAGCCGAGTTTATGGCGCAGTGGGCAAGTACAACCACTGGAGGAAATACCGCGCCCGCTTGAGGCTCAAGAGCACAGTGAGGTTCTTTTTGTCGTCAATACCGGATTGGATGCGACAACACTTCACTTAATCTTTCTCAATTGCAGGTGTATCGTATTCGCCCTTTACGGGCCTGCGGGCCCGCCGCAGATACGTGAGGTAGTTGAGTTCATGTCCTTTACCCGTCGCCAAATCCTCGGTGGCCTGGCCGGTCTTGTTGTCGTTGGCGTGGGAGCGGGGGGCGCGTCGCGTTACTGGCTGGGCAAGATGGCCGATGCCGATGCGGGACATGACTATGAGCTGATCGCCGCACCACTGGACGTCGAGCTGGTGCCGGGGCACAAGACCGAAGCCTGGGCGTTTGGCCCGTCGGCACCGGGTACCGAGTTGCGCGTGCGTCAGGGCGAATGGTTGCGGGTGCGGTTCATCAACCATCTGCCGGTGGCGACGACCATTCACTGGCACGGTATTCGCCTGCCGCTGGAGATGGATGGCGTGCCGTACGTTTCGCAATTGCCGGTACTGCCGGGCGAATACTTCGATTACAAATTCCGTGTGCCGGACGCCGGCAGCTACTGGTATCACCCGCACGTCAGCAGCAGCGAAGAACTCGGTCGCGGGCTGGTCGGGCCGTTGATTGTCGAGGAGCGCGAGCCGACCGGGTTCAAGTACGAAAAGACCCTGAGCCTGAAGAACTGGCACATCGATGACGAGGGCAACTTCGTCGAGTTCAGCATTCCGCGCGAAGCGGCCCGTGGCGGTACGGCGGGGCGGCTGTCGACCATCAACGGCGTGCCTACGCCGGTGATCGAGTTGCCGGCGGGGCAGATCACCCGCGTACGCCTGCTCAACCTCGACAACACCCTGACCTATCGCATCAACATTCCCGGCGTCGAAGCGCAGATCTATGCGCTGGACGGCAACCCGGTCGAGCCGCGCCCGTTGGGCAAGGAATACTGGTTGGGCCCGGGCATGCGCATCTGCCTGGCGATCAAGGCACAGCCCGCCGGAGATGAGCTGTCGCTGCGCAACGGCCCGGTTCGCCTCGGCACCCTGCGCTCAGTGGCCAACAATGACGCGCCGACCGACTGGCCGAAAGCACTGCCGGCCAACCCGGTGGCCGAGCCGGACCTGGCCAATGCCGAGAAACTCAACTTCAATTTCGAATGGGTCGGTTCGGTGTCGGTGAATGTCGACAACGGCAAGCCGCCGAGCCTGTGGCAGATCAACGGCAAGGCTTGGGACATTACCGACAAGACCTGCGCCGATCGGCCGATCGCCAGCCTGAAACTGGGCCAGAGCTATATTTTCGAATTGAAGAACATGACCCAGTACCAGCACCCGATCCACCTGCACGGCATGAGCTTCAAGGTGATTGCGTCGAACCGGCACAAGATCGTGCCGTACTTCACCGACACTTATCTGCTGGGCAAGAACGAGCGTGCGCAAGTGGCGCTGGTGGCGGATAACCCGGGGGTATGGATGTTCCACTGCCACGTGATCGACCACATGGAAACCGGCCTGATGGCCGCCATCGAGGTGAAGTGATGCGCCAGATTCGCCCCGCGGCGATCATCGACCGCAGCCGTGATCGCGATTTCATACGCGAGGCGCTGGAACTCGCGGCACAAGGCGCAGCCCTCGGCGAAGTGCCGGTGGGCGCGGTGCTGGTGCAGGATGGCGAGATTATCGGTCGTGGCTTCAACTGCCCGATCAGCACCAGTGATCCCAGTGCTCATGCGGAAATGGTCGCGATCCGCGCCGCCGCTCAGGCTGTGAGCAACTATCGACTGCCGGGCAGCACGCTCTACGTGACGCTGGAACCGTGCAGCATGTGCGCCGGGCTGATCGTGCATTCGCGGATTGCGCGTGTGGTGTACGGCGCGCTGGAGCCCAAGGCCGGGATTGTGCAGAGTCAGGGGCAGTTCTTCACTCAGGGCTTTCTCAACCATCGAGTGTTGTATGAAGGTGGGGTGTTGGCGGAGGAGTGCGGGGCGGTGTTGACCGAGTTCTTCAGAGCGCGGCGCGCAAAACCGGCAGACTGAACACAAAACCAATGTGGGAGCGGGCTTGCTCGCGATTCGGTCCGACAGTTACAGAAATGTTGACTGTCAAACCGCTATCGCGAGCAAGCTCGCTCCCACAGTGTTATTAGGTGTTTGGAAGATTTACTTCTTCGCGACAATCACCGCCCGCATCGGCGCCGGTAGCCCTTCAACGGTTTTGCTGTGATCTTCCGGATCAAGGAAATCACTCAAAGACTGATACTTCATCCATTCAGTCCCGCGCTGTTCTTCAACAGTGGTGGTGCTCACATCCACGCACTTCACATCCGTGAACCCCGCACGACGCAGCCACAATTCCAGCGCCGGCACCGACGGCAAGAACCACACATTACGCATCTGCGCATAACGGTCTTCCGGCACCAGCACCTGATGTTTGTCGCCTTCGACCACCAGCGTTTCCAGCACCAGCTCGCCACCCTTCACCAGGCAATCTTTCAGCGCCAGCAAATGCTCGATCGGCGAGCGACGGTGGTAGAACACGCCCATGGAAAATACCGTGTCGAAGCCTTCCAGATTCGGCGGCAAGTCTTCGAACGGGAACGGCAGGTGCCAGGCATTCGGCTCTGACAGATAACGCTGCACCGCCTGGAACTGGCAGAAGAACAGCCAGTTCGGATCGACGCCGATCACACTGTCGGCACCGGCGCCGAGCATGCGCCACATGTAGTAGCCGTTGCCGCAACCGACATCGAGGATGCGTTTGCCCTTCAGATCCAGATGCGGAGCGACCCGCGACCACTTCCAGTCCGAGCGCCATTCGGTGTCGACGTGCACGCCAAACAGATCGAACGGCCCTTTGCGCCACGGCGACAGGCCCATCAGGGCAGTACGCATTTGTGCGCGGGTTTCGTCGTCGCAATCGGTGTCGAGTTTCAGGCCGTCGAGCAGGTCGACTTCAGTCGGCTGGATCTTCGGCAGGGCGTCCAGCGCACTTTGCCAGCGCTCCAGATCGCCGTGGCCTTTCTCCATTTTCTTGTCGAGCTGCACTTGCAGGGTGTTGGCCCATTCGGCCAGCGGCGTGCCGGCCAGACGGCGGGCGAGGGGGGACAGATCAATCATGGCAAGGCAATCAACGAGGCAAAGTTAAGACACTGGAACCACGGCACGACTTTCGAGAACCCGGCGGCCAGCAGGCGCTCGCGGTGTTCTTCGAGGCTGTCGGGCTTCATGACGTTTTCGATGGCGCTGCGCTTCTGGGCGATTTCCAGTTCGCTGTAGCCGTTGGCGCGTTTGAACGCGACGTGCAGATCGGTCAGCAGCGCGTGTTCCTCGGCATCGTTGAAGCGCAGCTTCTCCGACAGGATCAGCGCGCCGCCCGGCAGCAACGATTGGCGAATGCGCGACAGCAACGCCGTGCGCTGCTCCGGTGCGATGAATTGCAGGGTGAAGTTCAGCGCCACCACCGAGGCCGGTTTGAAATCGAGGGCGAGGATGTCGCCTTCGATCACCTCGACCGGCAGCAACTCCTGGAACATCGAATCCTGACCGTTAAGGTACTCGCGGCAGCGCTCGACCATGGCGGCAGAGTTATCCACCGCGATCACCCGGCAACCGTCGGTGCGCACGTGACGGCGCAGGGCCTGGGTCACCGCACCGAGGGAGGCGCCGAGGTCGTAGAGCACGCTGTTCGGCTGGGCGAACTGCGCCGCGAGCACGCCGAGGTTCTCGACGATGGTCGGGTAACCCGGCACCGAACGCTTGATCATGTCCGGGAACACCCGCACCACGTCTTCGTTGAAGGCGAAGTCAGGCACCTGGGCCATCGGCTGGGCGAAAATGCGATCGGGTTCTTTGCTCACGGCGGTTCCGGCGGTGTCGATGAAAAGGCCGGCATTTTAGCCAAACTGGCGCGCAGATGCGCGGGTTGTCTGATAAACCGTGCTGGTCGGAGTCAGGCTAAAGTTCAAAAATCGATCAACTTAGCCTGAAACCTTCTCGGGTCCAGATTGCGGCAAGACTTACGAGATAATGTAATTGGCTGCGAAATTTCCGTTCACATCGATTCCTGGTTCAACTACCCCTCCATAGTCCTGCACGGTCTGGATGGCGTATACGCCGGAGATGCTCTTGGAGGAGTGATCTACCGTGAGTTTCAGGGTCAAAGATGTCGCGGTATATCGAGTGTTCACCCAGCCCGTTCTGACATCAACGTTGACGCCCGGATCATTGAGTTTGTATTCGCCACTTTGGATGTCGGGAGCAAAGTTGAATTCGAGATTCTCAATCTGCTGCTCAAACTCCTCCTGCGCTCCCGTAATCCTTAAAAAATTGCTGAGAAAGCAATTCACGATTGGGAAGTAGAAGGCCTCGCCGCTATCAATCTGGCATTTGAAGGTGTTGTTCGTATCGGCGTTTTCTATCTGATTATTCATGGTCGATCCCTCGGGCGATTGACAGGCGGTTTGCTGTCTCTCACTGCACTTTAAGCTGAGGGGGACGCGGATTTAACTGTCGGAAATGACAGTTTTTAATGCGATTTTCTAATGAGCTCGACGCTTTTTATCGCAAATCGGCTTTAGCTTCATTCGGATGCTTGAACGCCGAGGCGACGATGCCCCACTGCCCCAGCCAATAACTGAGGATGATGATGTAGGGCGCCGCATTGAACGGTGAGACAAACCGGTTGATGCCGATCACGCTGTCGGAGAACACGAACGCCACCGCGCCGCCCGCCGCCAGCAGCGCCGAACGTTGCGGTACGCCGCTGCCGAGTCGGGCCAGTGCGCGCCAGAGCATGGCGCTGATGGCGGTGCCGTAGACGATCACCGGCACGGTCAACGGGCCGAGTCCGCTGCCGATCAATATGCCCAACAGCACGGCGCCCACGCTAAGGGCCAGGATCAGCGGCAGCAGGGCCAGGCGCCGGCAATCGCTAAGATAGGCCTTGAGATACGCCAGATGCGCGACCAGAAACGCGCCGAGACCGAAGACAAACAAATCCCCCGGCCACGCCAGCAGCACATCGCCGATCAACGAGAAAATCAGACCGAGGCTGATCCAGCGCCGATAGTCGCTGGGCGGCGCATCGTGCAACCAGCCCAGCAAC
>NZ_JAIHBA010000067.1:0-9536 GCF_019718735.1 Pseudomonas sp. RIT778
TGTGGGAGCGGGCTTGCTCGCGAATGGGCCCGCATAGCCACTACAAAATCTGAACCCTGCTGCGACAAAAACAACAAGCTCAGGAGCAAGACCATGAAAACCGCAACCCTCGCCACCCGCCGCTGGTGGTACATCATGCCGATCGTGTTCATCACCTACAGCCTGGCGTACCTGGACCGCGCCAATTACGGATTCGCCGCCGCGTCCGGGATGGCCGCCGACCTGATGATCACCCCGGGCCTGTCCTCGCTGCTCGGCGCGCTGTTCTTCCTCGGTTACTTTTTCTTCCAGGTGCCCGGCGCGATCTACGCGCAAAAGCACAGCGTCAAGAAGCTGATCTTCGTCAGCCTGATCCTCTGGGGCGGGCTCGCCACGCTGACCGGCGTGGTCTCCAACGCCTATTGGCTGATCGTCATCCGCTTCATGCTCGGCGTGGTCGAAGCGGCGGTGATGCCGGCGATGCTGGTCTATCTCTGTCACTGGTTCACCCGCGCCGAACGCTCGCGGGCCAACACCTTCCTGATCCTCGGCAACCCGGTAACCATGCTCTGGATGTCGGTGGTTTCGGGCTATCTGGTGCAGCATTTCAGCTGGCGCTGGATGTTCATCATCGAGGGTCTGCCGGCGGTGCTCTGGGCATTTATCTGGTGGAAGCTGGCCGATGATCGTCCGGCCCAGGCGAAGTGGCTCAACGACCAGGAAAAGCACGATCTGGAAAGCGCGCTCGCCGCCGAACAGATCGGCATCAAAGCGGTGAAGAACTACGCCGAAGCCTTCCGTTCGCCGAAGGTAATCATTCTGGCGCTGCAATTCTTCTGCTGGAGCATCGGCGTCTACGGCTTCGTGTTGTGGCTGCCGTCGATCCTCAAGGCCGGCGCGCAGATGGACATGATCGAGGCCGGCTGGCTGTCGGCCCTGCCGTATCTGGCGGCGGTAATCGGCATGCTGCTGGTGTCGTGGGGCTCGGACAAACTGCAAAAGCGCAAACGCTTCGTCTGGCCGCCGCTGCTGATTGCCTCGGTGGCGTTCTACGGTTCCTACGCTTTGGGCGCCGAACATTTCTGGTGGTCGTACACGCTGCTGGTGATTGCCGGCGCGTGCATGTACGCGCCGTACGGGCCGTTCTTCGCCATCGTGCCGGAGATCCTGCCGGCCAACGTTGCCGGTGGCGCCATGGCGCTGATCAACAGCATGGGTGCTCTCGGTTCGTTCGGCGGCTCGTATCTGGTCGGTTACCTCAACAGCTCTACCGGTTCGCCCGGCGCTTCGTATCTGCTGATGAGTGGCGCGCTGATGCTCTCGGTGGTGCTGACGATTTTTCTCAAGCCCGGCGCGAGCGACCGGGTGACGGCCAAGCCAGTCGCACCGCGTCCGCTGCCGGCCCACTCCTGAATTGATAGAGAGATGACTGCGATGAAAAAACAGGTTGTGCTGTACAAGAAACTGTCGCCGGCGTTGATGGCGCGCCTTGAGGAACAGGTCGACGTGACGCTGATCGACAGCCTCGATGCCGACGGTCTGATGAAGCTTCGCGACGCCCTGCCGTTTGCCCACGGGTTGCTCGGTGCAAGCCTGAAACTGGACGCGGCGCTGCTCGATCTGGCGCCGAAGCTTGAAGCGATTTCCAGCGTCTCGGTCGGCGTCGACAACTACGACATTGACTACCTGACCCGACGCAAGGTCATGCTGACCAACACCCCGGACGTGCTCACTGAAACCACCGCCGACACCGGTTTCGCGCTGATCCTGGCCACTGCCCGACGCGTGGTGGAACTGGCGAACATGGTGCGCGGCGGTCACTGGCATCGCAGCATCGGCCCGGCGCATTTCGGCACCGATGTGCATGGCAAGACGCTGGGCATCATCGGCATGGGGCGCATCGGCGAGGCGCTGGCCCAGCGTGGGCATTTCGGATTCGGGATGCCGGTGATCTATCACAGCCAGTCGCGCAAACCGGCGGTGGAAGAACGCTTCGATGCGCAGTACCGCAGTCTGGAGGATTTGCTGCAACAGGCGGATTTCATCTGTCTGACGTTACCGTTGACGGCGCAGACTGAAGGTTTGATTGGTGCCGAGCAGTTTGCGTTGATGCGGCCGGAGAGCATTTTCATCAACATCTCACGGGGCAAAGTTGTGGATGAGGCGGCGATGATCGACGCCTTGCGCCATAACCGGATTCGCGCGGCGGGGCTGGATGTGTTTGAACGCGAGCCGCTGAATCACGACTCGCCGTTGTTGCAGCTGAACAACGTGGTGGCGACGCCGCACATGGGCTCGGCGACCCATGAGACGCGCGAAGCGATGGCGCGGTGTGCGGTGGAGAATCTGTTGGCGGCGTTGACTGGGGAAAAACCCGCCAACTTGGTGAATCCTCTCCACTGATGATCGTTCCCACGCTCTGCGTGGGAATGCCTCAAGGGACGCTCCGCGTTCCAGCTCTGGAAGGGACACGGAGCGTCCCGGGCTGCATTCCCACGCGGAGCGTGGGAACGATCAGGAGGAAACCCTCAGGCGCTGCGCACTTGCAGAAGTTGCGCAGCACAAAGGGCAATCCTTGAACACGCATCCGCCAGCTTCACCCGATCCACCACCAGCCCGATGCGAATATGCCCCGCCGCACTGGGCCCGAACGCTTCACCGGCCAGCACCGAAACCCCATACCCCTCCAGCAACCGCTCGGCAAAATCCTGCGCGCCGAGCCCGGTCTGACGCACGTCGACCATCACGAACATCCCGCCATCCGGCTTGATCGGGTACAACCCCGGACAGCCGCGCAAGCGCTCGCACACCAGATCCCGACGCAACCGGTATTCCTCGCGCATCTGCGTCACTTCCGGCAAATCTTTCTCCAGCGCGATCTGCGCCGCTTTCTGCACAAAATCCGGCAGGCCGAACAACATGCTCAACGACAGATTCACCAAATGCTCGGCCAAGGGTTTCGGTCCGATCATCCAGCCGATCCGCCACCCGGTCATCGCATGGGATTTGGACAGGCTGTTGATGGTTGCGGTGCGCTCGGCCATCCCCGGCAGACTCGCCGGGCTGACGTGCTCGCCTTCGTATAACAATTCGCTGTAGACCTCATCGCTGATCAGCCACAGGTCGTGGCGAATGCACAACGCCGCCAGCTCCTGCCAGATCAACAGCGACAGACTGGCACCGGAAGGATTGTTGGGACTGTTGAGCAGCATGGCCCGCGTCTTCGGAGTGATCCGCGCCGCGACATCCACCGGATCGACGCGAAAGCCGTTCTCAGGGCGGACCGGCACCGGCACCACGGTTGCGCCGCAAGCACCAAACACGCCTTCATAAGTTACATACATCGGCTCGGCGACGATCACTTCATCACCCGGATCCAGCAGACATTGCGCCACCGAATACACCGCGCATTGCGCGCCGGGAAGTACGATCACATGCTCGGCATCCACATCCTGGCCGCTGTTGCGCCGATGGCGCTCGGCAATCCGCTTGCGCAGCTCCAGCCGGCCGCGCACTTCGGAATAATGGGTATCGCCGGCCAGCAGGCTGTCGATGGCGCCGTGGATGATCGGCAGCGGCGTATCGAAATCCGGATCACCCACGGACAGCAGCAACACATCAATGCCCTCGGCGCGTAACTCCAGCGCTCGGTCGTGAATCCGCCAGGCCGCTGCTCCCTCCCCGGCGATTCGTTGGGTCAAGGCTGAATAGCGCATGTACGTCTCCTGATTGCGCGGTCTCCAGCCTTCACCCTAGGTCAAATCACGAAGCGCGCCACCATCGCATTCAAATCCACCGCCAGACGCGACAGTTCGTGGGTCGCGGCACTGGTTTGATTCGCGCCGGCGGCCGATTGAGTGGCCAGGTCGCGGATGTTGACCAGGTTGCGATCGACCTCGCGGGACACCTGCGCCTGCTCTTCAGAAGCACTGGCGATCACCAGGTTGCGTTCGTTGATCTGGTGAATCGATTGGGTGATCTGCTCCAGCGCGACGCCAGCGGCACGGGCCATTTCCAGGGTGGACTGGGTGCGTTGGTTGCTTTGCTGCATCGACTCGACCGCTTCGCCGGTGCCGTTCTGGATGCCGGCGACCATTTTTTCGATTTCCTGGGTCGACTGCGCAGTGCGATGAGCCAAGGCCCGAACCTCGTCCGCTACCACGGCGAATCCGCGTCCCGCTTCACCGGCACGGGCGGCTTCGATGGCGGCGTTGAGCGCCAGCAGGTTGGTCTGTTCGGCGATGGCGCGGATCACGTCCAGCACCTTGCCGATGTCGCGGCCCTGAGCGGCCAGGCCTTCGATCATTTGCGCGGTGTTCTGCACGTCGTGGGTCATGGTCTGGATCGCGTCGACGGTTTTCACCACTTGATCGCGACCTTCGCGGGCGGCGTGGGTCGACTGGTTTGAGGCTTCGGAAGTCGACACCGCGTTGCGTGCGACCTCTTCCACCGCGGCGGTCATTTCGTTGACGGCGGTGGCGGCCTGTTCGATTTCGTCGTTCTGCTGTTGCAGGCCACGGGACGCTTCTTCGGTCACGGCGCTGAGTTCTTCGGCAGCGGCGCCCAGTTGCGTGGCGGAGCCGGCGATCTGTTCGATGGTCTTGCGCAGGTTGGTCTGCATCGCGGCCAAGGCTTCAAGCAGGCGCGCCGGTTCGTCCTTGCCGTCGACTTCGATGGCTTTGGTCAGGTTGCCGCCGGCAATGGTTTGCGCGGCAGCGACGGCGCGGTTCAGCGGGGTGACGATGCTGCGGGTCAGCAGCCAGGCCAGCAGCACTGTCAACAGCGCGGCAATCACGGCCACGGCGATGATGCCGCTGATAGCGCCGCTGTAATACTCGTCCGCATGGGTCGAGGCGGTCTTGGCGTCAGCGGCGTTGATCGCAATCAGCTGGTTGAGCTGTTCGCCCATTTTGTCGGTGCCGTCCTTGATCTTCGTGTTGATCAGGGTACGCATCTCGTCGAGCTTGTCCTGGCGCGACAGCTCCATCATCTGGTTCTGCGCCTGCACGTAGTTGTCGAGGGTCGTCGAGAAAGTCTGATACAGCGCGCGCTCTTCCGAACTGGCCGGCAGTGCCGCGTAACTGGCCTGGGCGGCGCGCACCTTGTCCACCAGCACGCCGATGCGGGTCTGGGCTTCCTGCAAACCGGCCGGGTCGCGGTTGACCAGAATGCGGAACGACAGAATGCGCAGGCGCAGGACGTTTTCCGTGACCACGGCGAGTTGCGTGACGCTCGGCAACTGCGTCGACTCCATCTCCAGCGACGCCTGGCGGATGATCGACATGCGATTGACGGCGAACACGCCGAGCACGATCACCAGCAGGGCAATAAAGGCAAAACCGAGGAAGGCACGGGGCGCGATATTCAGATTACGCAAGGACATAGGAGGACTCTCGGATGATTGAAACTACGAGCGTCCATGCCGTGATCACTGGCCCATGGGGCGGGCTTCAGTCCGGCGTCACTGTTTTAGGAAGTCTTGTGTGCGCCTGACTTCTGTATCGGCCAGGCTTGAGGAAGATTGCGGGGAAAGACGAAATATTTTTCAAAGTGTTGCGGGTGTTTCAGCGGTGAAACACCCGTTGTTTTAGATGATGGATGACAGGTCAGGTCGATGATGGATGACAGGTCAGGTCGGGGATGCCAGGCGCCAGACGCGAGCTATATCGGTGGCGCGTTCGCGCAATAGACGTGGAGCTTCGGCGCAGGCCTGTTCGAGGGTCATCGGGCCGCTGGTGACGGCGAAGGCGGCGTCGATGCCGTGATCGTAGAGTTCCTGATAGCCCTCACCCAAAGTGCCGGCGATGACGATCACGGGTACACCTTGCTGCTTGGCGATTCGCGCTACGCCGAACGGGGTTTTGCCGCGCAGGGTCTGGGCATCGAAGCGTCCTTCGCCGGTGATGACCAGGTCTGCGCCCTTCACGGCATCGGCCAGTCCGACCAGTTCGGCGACCACTTCGACACCGGCCTGGAAACGCGCGCCGAGAAACGCCTTGGCGGCGAAACCCAACCCGCCTGCCGCGCCGCTGCCCGGCTCATCGCGTACGTCCTTGCCCAACGCTTGCGCGCAGAGTTCGGCGAAGTGGCCGAGGGCCTGATCCAGTTGTTGAACTTGCGCGGGTGATGCGCCCTTCTGCGGGCCGAAAATCGCCGAGGCGCCGTGGGGGCCGCACAGCGGATTGTTGACGTCGGCGGCGATATCGAAGCGGACTTGCGCCAGACGTGGGTCGAGTTCGCTCAGATCCAGACGTACGAGTTGCGCCAGCGCCAGACCGCCCGGCACCAGCGATTGCCCTTGAGCATCCAGCAGTTTCACGCCAAGCGCCTGCATTGCACCGGCGCCGCCGTCGTTGGTGGCGCTGCCGCCGATGGCTAGAATGATGCGTTGTGCGCCGGCATCCAGCGCAGCGCGAATCAGTTCACCGGTGCCGAAGGTGCTGCTGATGCACGCGTCACGCTGCCCCGGCGGGACCAGTTGCAGACCGCTGGCCTCGGCCATTTCGATGATTGCGGTGTAGTTGTGCGGCAACCAGCCCCACGCCGCTTCAACCGCCGCGCCCAACGGGCCACGCACTCGGGTGCGGCGCAGTTCGCCTTCGCACGCGGCGAGAATCGACTCCACCGTGCCTTCGCCACCGTCGGCCATCGGGCATTTGACCAGCGTCGCCTGCGGCCAGACCTGCGCCAGGCCCAGCGCGATGGCTTCTGCAACGCCTTGGGCACTCAGGCTGTCCTTGAACGAATCGGGGGCGATGACGATTTTCATGCGAATTCTCCAGTTCCAATGCCCCTCATGCTGCCAGTCGCCTTGCGCGTTGACGCCTGTCCGCTGCACAAGTCGTGCAGGCGTTTATTGTTCAATTCGACAAATCGTCGGTCTGTGGCAGCAATTGCACACCTAGATACAGCGCCAGCATCCCGTCGAGTCTCAGCGGATCGACCCCGCTCAACTCGGCAATCCGCTCCATGCGATAACGCAGGCTGTTGCGGTGAATCCCCAACGCATCGGCGCAGGCCTGGCTCTGCCCGTCGTGATCGCACCAACTGCGCAGGGTCGCGAGCAACTGGCCGTTGCTGTCCTTGGCGATCACTTTGCGCAACGGTTTGAGCAGTTCATCCAGCGCATCATCGTTGCGATGGCGCCAGAGCATCACCGGCAAGCGATAGCGATTGAGGGTCAGCAGCCGTGAGCGCGGCAACACCTCGCGGCCGTAAGCGAGCAGATCGCCCACCCGCCGATAGCACCGCCGCAAGCCGGTCAGTCCATCGGCCTGCCCGCCGACGGCAATGCGCAGGATGTTCCAGCCCAGGCCATCGAGTTTTTCCAGCAGGCGATCATGCTCGACGTTCTGACTCGCCGGCCGGCACCAGAGCAGCGACGACTTGGCGGAGCTCACACACCAACTGTCGGGGTAGCGCGACATCAGCCAGGCACTCAGCGCCTCGACGGTTTGCCCCGGCCCGTGTTCCAGGCCCAGCTCGAACAGATACGGCACCCGCGTCAGTTGCGGTTTGAGCCCGAGTTGCTGAGCTTCATCCACCAGACGCGGCGAATCCCCCGCTTCACTCAACAGCAGCGCGAGCAAGTCATCGCAACGCTGCCGCCGCCATTGCTGCTCGGATTGCTGATTGCGTTGGCCGACCAGCATCTCGGCGGTCATGCGCACCAGTTCGGCGTAAGTTCGCAGCTGCTCCGGCTCGCCGGTGATGCCGAGCACACCGATCAAACGCTGATCGAGCAGCAGCGGCAGATTGATCCCCGGCTGCACGCCCTTCAAATGCACGGCAGTCTGTGCGTCGATCTCCACCACCCGACCGTTGGCCAGCACCAGTTGCGCGCCTTCGTGGCGGGTGTTGATCCGCTCCGGCTCGCCACTGCCGAGGATCAAGCCCTGGCTGTCCATGACGTTGACGTTGTACGGCAAAATGGCCATGGCCCGGTCGACGATGTCCTGGGCGAGGTCGTGATCGAGTTCGAACATAGGGGCTGGAATCCTTGAAAACAGGCGCGGACGGTTGTTCACCCGCACAGGGTCTGGCGGCAAACCCTGTGCTCAGGCACAAAGACAATCCGGCCAAAGGTGGCCGAGACTCTCAGGGCGATCAACGTTACCCTTTGCATCGCAAAAAATCATAATAAAGAGAGAGCCGCCATGTCGCAGAGCGCCGCTGCCGCCCAGACCATCGATGACGATAAAAATGCCGTCTACAAACGCATCACCCTGCGTTTGATCCCCTTCATCTTCATCTGCTACCTGTTCAACTACCTCGACCGGGTCAACGTTGGATTCGCCAAACTGCAGATGCTCGACGCGCTGAAATTCAGCGAAACCGTGTACGGCCTCGGTGCCGGTATCTTCTTCATCGGCTACGTGCTGTGCGGCGTACCGAGCAACCTGGCCCTGACCAAGTTCGGCCCACGGCGCTGGATCGCGCTGATGATGATCACCTGGGGCACGCTGTCGACCTGCTTGCTGTTCGTCACCACACCGACCGAGTTCTACACCCTGCGCCTGTTCACTGGCGCTGCTGAAGCCGGGTTCTTCCCGGGCGTTGTGCTCTATCTCTCGCAGTGGTTCCCGACCTTCCGCCGTGGCCGGATCATGGCGCTGTTCATGTCGGCGATCCCGGTGTCGGGCCTGCTCGGCAGCCCGTTTTCCGGCTGGATCCTCAATCACTTCGCCGCCGGCCAGGGTGGCCTCGCGGGCTGGCAGTGGATGTTCCTGCTGCAAGGCATTCCGACCGTGGTACTGGGCGCACTCGCCTACTTCCTGCTCAGCGACAACTTCGCCAACGCCAAATGGCTGACCCCGCATGAGCGTTCGGTGCTGGAAGCGGATCAGGCGGAAGACCTGGCGAACAAACCGAAAACCACTTCCGATTCGCTGATCGCCGTGTTCAAGAACCCGGCCATCTGGGCCTTCGGCCTGATCTACTTCTGCATCCAGAGCGGCGTGTACGCGATCAACTTCTGGCTGCCGTCGATCATCAAGAACCTCGGCTTCAGCGACAACCTGGTGATTGGCTGGTTGAGTGCGATTCCTTACTTGCTGGCGGCGGTGTTCATGCTGGTGGTCGGGCGTTCGGCGGACTTGCGTAAAGAACGTCGCTGGCATTTGGTGGTGCCGATGTTGATGGGTGCTGTCGGCCTGCTGATTGCGGTGAACTTTGCGGCGAATCCGGCGATTGCGATCCTCGGTCTGACCATCGCGACCATGGGCGCGCTGACCGGTTTGCCGATGTTCTGGCCGGTGCCGACTGCCATGCTGAGTGCGGGTGCTGCGGCGGGTGGTCTGGCGTTGATCAACTCGATGGGGCAGATGGCCGGGTTCCTGAGCCCTTACCTTGTGGGTTGGGTCAAGGACAGCACCGGGTCGACGGATGCGGCGTTGTATCTGCTGGCGGGTGTGATTGTCGGCGGGAGTTTGCTGGCGTTGCGGATGACGCGGACGTTGCGGGCTTAAGCCTTAGTCGAAATACAGAAACGGCCCATTACGGGCCGTTTTTCATTTAGATCGTTCCCACGTCGAGGCGTCGAACCGTCCGCGTGGGAA
>NZ_JAIHBA010000068.1:0-5966 GCF_019718735.1 Pseudomonas sp. RIT778
TGGCCGGCAGCGGACATCCAGTTCGCCGACAGTTTGATGTCGGAGAGCTTGTTGATGCGCGAAGCGGCAATGTTGGTCAGGGTTTCGCCGATGGCCATGCGGCCCGACGCCGGAGCGTCCAGCAGCGCCAGCGGAGTGCGCTCGCCCATCGCCATCGCTTCACCGGTGTAGACGTCGAAACTGGTGGCGGTGACGGCAACGTCGGCCACCGGAACCTGCCATGGGCCGACCATCTGGTCACGGGCCACAAGGCCGGTGATGGTGCGGTCGCCGATGGTGATCAGGAAGCTTTTGCTTGCCACGGCCGGGTGGTGCAGGACGCGTTCGATGCTTTCGCCGATGTCGAGGTTCGACGGATCGAAGTCATCACCCAGCTCGGCTTCGCGAACCACCGAACGGTGCATGCGCGGGGCCTTGCCCAGCAACACTTCCAGTGGCATGTCCACCGGGTTGTTGCCGAAGTGGCTGTCGGTCACGGTCAGTTGCGGCTCGGCGGTAGCTTCACCGACAACGGCAAACGGGCAACGCTCACGTTCGCAGATCGCCTTGAAGCGCTCGAAATCGGCCGGGCCGACCGCCAGAACGTAACGTTCCTGGGATTCGTTGGACCAGATTTCGTGCGGGGCCATGCCCGGCTCGTCGTTTGGAATGTTGCGCAGTTCGAAACGGCCACCGCGGTCGCCGTCGTTGACCAGTTCCGGGAAGGCGTTGGACAGACCGCCCGCGCCCACGTCGTGGATGAAGCTGATCGGGTTCTTGTCGCCCAGCTGCCAGCAACGGTCGATGACTTCCTGGCAGCGACGCTCCATTTCAGGGTTTTCACGCTGAACGGAAGCGAAGTCCAGATCCGCCGAGCTGGTGCCGGTGGCCATGGAGGAAGCAGCGCCACCGCCCAGACCGATCAACATCGCCGGGCCGCCGAGGACGATCAGCTTGGAGCCGACCAGAATCTCGCCTTTCTTGACGTGCTCTTCACGGATGTTGCCCATGCCGCCAGCCAGCATGATCGGCTTGTGGTAACCGCGAACTTCGTCACCGTGCGGGGTGGTGATCGATTGTTCGAAGGTACGGAAGTAGCCGGTCAGGGCCGGACGGCCAAATTCGTTGTTGAACGCAGCGCCGCCCAGCGGGCCTTCGATCATGATGTCCAGCGCGTTGACGATGCGCTCGGGCTTGCCGTACGGCACTTCCCACGGCTGTTCGAAGCCCGGGATCTGCAGGTTCGATACGGTGAAACCGGTCAGGCCGGCCTTCGGTTTGGCACCACGACCGGTTGCACCTTCGTCGCGGATCTCGCCGCCGGAGCCGGTGGACGCGCCCGGGAACGGAGCGATCGCGGTCGGGTGGTTGTGGGTTTCGACCTTCATCAGGATGTGCACCGGCTCCTGCACCGCGCCGTACTGGCGGGTTTCCGGATCCGGGAAGAAGCGGCCGGCGACGTTGCCGACGATCACCGAAGCGTTGTCCTTGTAAGCGGACAGCACGCCTTCGCTGTGCATCTGATAGGTGTTCTTGATCATGCCGAACAGGCTTTTTTCCTGGCTCTCGCCGTCAATATCCCAACTGGCGTTGAAGATCTTGTGGCGGCAGTGCTCGGAGTTGGCCTGGGCGAACATCATCAGTTCGATGTCGTGCGGGTTGCGCTTGAGACCGTTGAAGGCGTTGACCAGATAGTCGATCTCGTCTTCGGCCAGGGCCAGGCCCAGTTCGACGTTGGCTTTTTCCAGTGCGGCGCGACCGCCGCCGAGGATTTCGATGGCGGTCAGCGGCTTCGGTTCGGCGTGGCTGAACAGACCGGCGGCCTGCTCGAGGTTGGCCAGAACGATCTGAGTCATGCGGTCATGCAGTACGTCTGCAATGTGCTGCGCTTCGGTTTCGCTGAACTGGCCGGCGACGTAGAACGCGATGCCGCGCTCCAGGCGCTGGATCTTGCTCAGGCCGCAGTTGCGGGCGATGTCGCTGGCCTTGCTCGACCATGGCGAGATGGTGCCGAAACGCGGCAACACCAGGAACAGACGACCGGTCGGCTCTTGAACCGGAACGCTTGGACCGTACTTCAGAAGGCGCGCAAGCACCTGCTGTTCGTCGCCGGTCAGGACGCCGGTGACTTCGGCGAAGTGAGCGAATTCAGCATACAAGCCACTGACAGCCGGAACCTTCTGGCTCAGTTGCTCAAGGAGTTTGCTGTGGCGAAAGGCAGAAAGGGCAGGAGCGCCGCGCAGGATCAACATCTTCGGGACAGCCTCGGGAAGGGGTGTGCTTTGAGGCCGTGCATTCTAGCCTAAACCGCCCTCAACATCACCCGAAACGCTACGCACGGTTGCACCCGGATGTCGAGTGGTGTTCCTGCCTTGAGGGTCAAATTTACGGGGTGTCGGAACGCGGGTTATTTTTTCTGTCACAAAATGCCTTTCGGGCCCATTCCTGCGGGGTTTCGAGCGGTTTTGTGATCCCTAGCAGACAACCCCGCAACTGTCGAGATATGGCGCCCGTTGTCCTTTGCGTATACTGCGCACATGTTTTCCCCAACGGCTTTGCGTCCGCGGTACGCCAAATGGCTGATCGCTACCGGACTCTTCCTGATGCTCAGTGGCTGTGTTGATAAACCCAACACACTCGAGCGCGTAAAGGAGGATGGCGTGCTGCGGGTGGTCACCCGAAACAGCCCCGCCACCTACTTTCAGGATCGCAGCGGTGAAACCGGCTTCGAATACGAGCTGGTGAAGCGCTTCGCCGACGATTTGGGGGTCGAGCTGAAGATCGAAACCGCCGACAACCTCGACGATCTGTTCAACCAGGTCGGCAAGCCGAACGGCCCGGTACTGGCGGCCGCCGGTCTGGTCAGCAGCGAACAGCGCAAGAAACAGGTGCGCTTCTCCCGCTCCTACCTCGAAGTCACCCCGCAGATCATCTATCGCAACGGCCAATCTCGTCCTACCGACGCCGGCGATCTGGTGGGCAAGAAGATCATGGTGCTCAAGGGCAGCACCCACGCCGAACAACTGGCGGAGCTGAAACAGAAATATCCTGGCATTCAATACGAAGAGTCCGACGCCGTTGAAGTGGTCGACCTGCTGCGCATGGTCGATGAAGGTCAGATCGACCTGACCCTGGTCGATTCCAACGAAGTGGCGATGAACCAGGTGTACTTCACCAACATCCGCGTGGCCTTCGACCTCGGTGACGCGCGCAGCCAGAGCTGGGCCGTGGCCGCTGGCGAAGACAACAGCCTGCTCAACGAGATCAACAGCTATCTGGACAAGGTGCAGAAGAACGGCACCCTGCAACGTCTGAAGGACCGTTATTACGGCCACGTCGACGTCCTCGGCTACATGGGCGCCACCACCTTCGCCCAGCATTTGCAGCAGCGGCTGCCCAAATACGAACAGCACTTCAAGGCCTACGCCAAGAAAGAGAAAGTCGACTGGCGCCTGCTGGCGGCGATCGGTTATCAGGAATCGCTGTGGCAACCGGCGGTCACCTCGAAGACCGGCGTGCGCGGGCTGATGATGCTGACCCAGAACACCGCTCAGGCCATGGGCGTTTCCAACCGTCTCGATCCGAAGCAGAGCATCATGGGCGGCGCCAAGTACCTGGCCTACATGAAGGATCAGCTCGACGAGTCGATCCAGGAACCGGATCGCACCTGGTTTGCCCTGGCGGCCTACAACGTCGGCAGCGGTCATCTGGATGACGCGCGCAAACTGGCGGCCAAGGAAGGGTTGAACCCGGACAAGTGGCTGGATGTGAAAAAGATCCTGCCGCGCCTGTCGCAGAAACAGTGGTACAGCAAGACCCGTTATGGCTACGCCCGCGGCGGCGAACCGGTGCATTTCGTGGCGAACATCCGTCGCTACTACGACATCCTGACGTGGGTGACCCAGCCGCAGCTTGAAGGCGATCAAGTGGCAGAGGGCAATCTGCATGTGCCGGGGATCGACAAGTCGAAACCGGCTCAAGAGCCCGCCCCGCTTTAACCCATCCCCAAAACAACTGTGGGAGCAAACTTGCTCCCACAGGATGTTGAAACTTAGTGTTTGGCAGCCGCCAGAATCAACGCCTTCATCTCCGACACCGCCGACTTGAAGCCAACGAACAACGCATGCGCCACCAGCGCGTGACCGATGTTCAGCTCGTTGATGCCCTTGATCGCGGCCACAGCCTCGACGTTGTGATAGTGCAGGCCATGGCCGGCATTCACGATCAGGCCTTGGGCCAGACCGAAGGCCACGCCGTCCGCCACACGCTTGAGCTCTTCCGCCACTTCGGTCGGCGTTTCGGCATCGGCGTAACGCCCGGTGTGCAGTTCGATGGCCGGTGCGCCGACGCGCTTCGACGCAGCGATCTGCCGCTCGTCGGCGTCGATGAACAGCGATACCTCGCTGCCGATCTTCGACAGACGCTCGACCGCCGCCCTGATCCGCTCTTCCTGCCCCGCCACATCCAGACCGCCTTCGGTGGTCAGCTCCTGACGGGTTTCCGGCACCAGGCAGATGTGCGCCGGACGAATGCGCTCGGCGAACGCCATCATTTCTTCGGTGACGCCCATTTCGAAGTTCATGCGGGTTTGCAGCACATCCTTGAGCAACAGCACGTCGCGCTCCTGAATGTGCCGGCGGTCTTCGCGCAGATGCACGGTGATGCCGTCGGCGCCCGCCTCTTCCGCGTCCAGCGCAGCTTTGACCGGATCCGGATAGCGCGTGCCACGGGCCTGACGCAGGGTGGCGACGTGGTCGATGTTCACGCCGAGAAGAATGCGATTGCTGGTGGTCACGGATGCGCTCCTGAATGGAAAGATTCGGCGCACAGCATACACGGGGCTACGGTTTGCGAAACAGTTCGCGACTCACGAGAGGACGGCCGCCAAGATGGACTGCAAGTGCCTGACGCATCAGGCGCTTGGCGGCGGACAGAGCGCCGGGGGCCGACCAGTCGGCTTCGGCCATGGCCAATAGTTCGGTGCCGTTGAACAGACCGGGCTGCAGCAGATAGACCCGCTCGAGTCCGGCATCCACCTGCAAGCGGTAGAGACCGTCCGCAGCGATAAGCTCGTCATTGATGTCGGTGTTCAGGGAGAAGCCGTAACCGAGGTCGTCGAGCAGCCGCCATTCGAAAGAACGCAGCAACGGTTCCAGCGGCCGGCCTTCGGCCAATGCGAGCAAGGTCGCGGCGTAATGATCAAACACCGCAGGATGCGGATCTTCGGCGGGCAACAGGCGAATCAGCAATTCATTGAGATACAGGCCGCTGAACAGTGCCTCGCCGACCATCCAGGTTGCGTTGCCGACGCTTTCCATGCGCCCGACATTCTTCAACTCACCCTTGCCGCGAAACTCCACTTCCAGCGGCACGAATGGCCGCGCCAACGTCCCGGCCTTGCCCCGCGCACTGCGCAACACCGCCCGCAGTCGACCTTGCGGCGTGAGGAAATCCACCAATGCGCTGGTTTCGCGGTAGGCGCGGGAGTGCAGGACGTAGGCGGGTTGGGCGGGAGGTGGGCTTTGCGACATTGAGTTCTCGATGACGAAACGCAGTTTTACACACACCCCAAAACTACTGTGGGAGCGGGCTTGCTCGCGAAAGCGGTGAGTCAGTCAAAGTATATGTCGACTGATCCGGCGCATTCGCGAGCAAGCCCGCTCCCACAGGGGGTTCTCTGGTGTAGCAGAAAACCGATGTTACAGGTCGCCGTAACCCAGCGAACGCAGCGCGCGCTCGTCGTCGGACCAGCCGCCCTTCACCTTGACCCACAGGTTGAGCATGATCTTGGAGTCGAACAGCAGCTCCATGTCCTTGCGCGCCTCGGTGCCAATGCGCTTGATGCGCTCGCCCTTGTCGCCAATGATGATTTTCTTCTGGCCGTCACGTTCGACGAGGATCAGCGCATGGATGTGCAGCGTCGCACCCTGCTGCTTGAACTCTTCGATTTCCACGGTGATCTGGTACGGCAGCTCGGCGCCGAGCTG
>NZ_JAIHBA010000069.1:0-4519 GCF_019718735.1 Pseudomonas sp. RIT778
ACTCAGGCTTTGGTCATCCTCGCCCGTAAGCTTTGCCGGGTGGCATTCGCCCTCATGAAAAATCAGAGCGAATACCAACCGAATCTAAGATTGCAGGGTTCCCCTGCAACATAGAATCTCCCACAGGTTGCGAAACCCTATTCCGTTACATTTTCGAGAGCTTTCCATGCCCGTATCCGCCAACGTCATCAGCGCCCCGATTGCCCACAAGGCCGCCGGTCACGACCCGTACGCCTGGCTGCAGGAACGCGACACCGATGCGGTGCTCGACTACCTCAAGGCTGAAAACGACTACCAGCAGGCACAGACCGCCGATCAGGCCGAGCTGCGCGAAACCCTGTTCGAAGAGATCAAGGGCCGGATCCTCGAAACCGACCTGTCCCTGCCGTCGCCATGGGGCCCGTACCTGTATTACACCCGCACCACAGCAGGTGACGAATACGCCCGTCACTACCGCTGCCCGCGCCCGGCCGACGACAGCCTGACCCTCGATGAAAGCCGCGAACAATTGCTGCTTGATCCGAACGCACTGGCCAACGGCGGCTTTTTCTCCCTCGGTGCCTTCAGTATTAGCCCCGATCACCAGCGTCTGGCCTACAGCGTCGATGCCTCGGGCGACGAGATTTACACGCTGTTCGTGAAGGAATTATCCAGCGAACGCGTCAGCGAACTGGAATTCCAGGACTGCGACGGCAGCATGACCTGGGCCAATGACAGCCTCACGCTGTTCTTCGGCGTGCTCGACGACACCCATCGTCCGCACAAACTGTTCCGCTATCGTCTGGACGGCACCGCCGCCGAAGAGGTCTTCCACGAGCCGGACGGGCGTTTCTTCCTGCATTGCTACCGCGCCAGCTCCGAGCAGCAATTGCTGTTGTCCCTGGGCAGCAAGACCACCAGTGAAGTCTGGGCGCTGGACGCCAATCAGCCGCAGCAGCCGTTCACTTGCCTGGCGCCACGGGTCGAGGATCACGAATACGACGTCGATCACGGCAAGCTCGATGGCGAATGGACCTGGTTCATCCGCACCAACCGCGACGGCATCAACTTCGCCCTGTACCAGGCGCCGGACACCGGCATCGCACCCAGCGAAGCCGACTGGCAGAACCTGATTCCGCACAGCGATTCGGTGATGCTCGATGGCGTGACCCTCAACGCCGAAGCCCTGACCCTGAGCCTGCGCGAAGGCGGGCTGCCGATCATCGAAGTTCGCCCACACGGTCTGGCGCCTTATCGCGTGCAATTACCGGACGCGGCCTACAGCCTCTATGTGCAAAACAGCCTTGAATTCGAAAGCGACCGCATTCGCCTGCGCTATGAAGCGCTGAATCGTCCGGCTCAGGTTCGGCAACTGATCCTCGCCACCGGCGAACAGACCGTCCTCAAGGAAACCCCGGTGCTCGGCCCGTTCGACGCCGACGCCTACGTCAGCCAGCGCCTGTGGGCGACTGCGCCGGACGGCACCCAAGTGCCGATCAGTCTGGTGATGAAACGGGAAATGGTCGGCAAAGCGGTGCCGCTGTACCTGTACGGTTACGGCGCCTACGGTTCGAGCCTCGACCCGTGGTTCTCCCACGCCCGCCTGAGCCTGCTGGATCGCGGCATGGCGTTCGCCATCGCCCACGTGCGGGGCGGCGGCGAGCTGGGCGAAGCCTGGTATCGCGCCGGCAAGCAGGAACACAAGCACAACACCTTCAGCGACTTCATTGCCTGCGCCGAATTCCTGATCCTCAACGGCATTACCACCGCGCCACAACTGGCGATCAGCGGTGGCAGCGCCGGTGGACTGCTGATTGGCGCAGTGCTCAACCAGCGTCCGGATCTGTTCGGCGTGGCGATTGCCGAAGTGCCGTTCGTCGATGTGCTCAACACCATGCTCGACCCGGATCTGCCGCTGACCGTCACTGAATACGACGAGTGGGGCAATCCCGAAGAGCCGGAGGTCTACGAGCGGATCAAGGCCTATGCGCCGTACGAAAACGTCACTGCACAGGCGTATCCCGCAACACTGGTGATCGCCGGCTACAACGACAGCCGCGTGCAGTATTGGGAAGCGGCCAAGTGGGTGGCGAAGTTGCGCGCGACCAAGACCGATGACAATCCATTGCTGCTCAAGACCGAACTGGGCGCCGGCCACGGCGGCATGAGCGGGCGTTATCAGGGATTACGTGACGTAGCGCTCGAATATGCATTTGTTTTCAAGGTTCTGGGCATTGCCTGAGGAACTCCGCCGGTCACTTGGGTCTTAATTCCAGACATTAAGAGCCGATACACATAGAACCCTGTGGGAGCGGGCTTGCCCGCGAAGAGGCCGTCAGCTTCAACATTTTTGCTGACTGACACTACGTCTTCGCGGGCAAGCCCGCTCCCACAAGGAATGTGCAACGCGCGGAAACCGTGAAAACAAAAAGACTGTGACGACATGTCAGAACCGACCTTACTGAACAACGAAATCCGCGACTGGCTGATGGACTGCGGCCTGTTCGATCAATTGCAACTGGCGGATTTTGCCGCTGCCTCGGGCTACTTCAGCATCAGCACCGTGGCTGAAGGCGAGGCGATCTTTCGCGAAGGCGATGCCGGCAGTTTCATGTGCATCATCCACACCGGCCAGGTGGCCGTGCAGAAAACCGGCGGCGACGGCCAGGTCGTGACCATGGCCACCCTGCGCAGCGGCCGGGCGTTCGGTGAAATGGCCGTGCTCGACGGCGAGCGCCGCTCGGCGACTTGCGTGGCGGCGAGCAACTGTCAGTTGCTCAACCTCGGCAAGGATTCGCTGGAAAAAATGCTCAACGACGCACCGAAGATCGCCGCCAAGATCATCCGCGCCCTCGCCGTTTCCCTCTCCAAACGCCTGCGCATGGCCGACGGCCAACTCGCCGCCCAGCAGATCTAGCCTCCCGGGGATTTGGGTTTGCTGTCGTTCTGTTCGAGGCCCGGCAATGGCTGATCCTTGGTCGGCGGGCTGGGCATTTCGATCGGCACCAGCGGCGGGCCGCCACTGCCGGGGCCGGCCTTGGGAATCGGCACCGGGCTGATCTGCGGATACGGGGTTGGCGTCGCAGTGCCGGGCGAGCCGGGTTGCGGTGTCGGGCTGACGGGAATCGTCTGTTGCGCCTGTACGGCAGTTATCGAGAGCGCGGCCAGGGTAATGACCGTTAGAATGGTGCGCTTCATCAAGGGCTCCGTTGGCCTGAAGTCTGCCTTCAGGCTACTCCCAACGCGCCGGCTTGCCTTCCCCCCTGTAGAGATTTCCATGAAACGTTTCGTTCTGCTCGACACCACGCCGATCCCTGACAACGGTGGCGCCCTGTGCCTGTTCGAGTATGGCGAGGATTTCGTCATCAAGATCCAGGGCGGCGACGGCGGCCAATTGATGAACACCCGCATGCACGGCTCCGAAGACGCGCTGGCCGAGATCCCGTGCCGCAAGGTCGCCGGCCGGCCGGACTCGCGCGTGCTGATCGGCGGTCTGGGCATGGGCTTCACCCTCGCCTCCGCGCTCAAGCATCTGGGCAAGAGCGCCGAAGTGGTGGTCGCCGAGCTGGTGCCCGGTGTGGTCGAGTGGAATCGCGGCCCGCTCGGTGAAAAGTCCGGGCGCCCGCTGCTCGATCCGCGCACGGTGATCCGTCAGGAAGACGTGGCGAAGGTGCTGCAAAGCGAGCCGAACGGTTTCGACGCGATCATGCTCGACGTCGACAATGGCCCCGAAGGCCTGACCCAGAAGGCCAACAGCTGGCTGTATTCCGCCGCAGGCCTGGCCGCGTGCGCCAAGGCGATGCGGCCCAAAGGCGTGCTGGCGGTGTGGTCGGCCAGCGCCGACCGGCAGTTTTCCGACAAATTGAAGAAGGCCGGTTTCAAGGCCGAGGAAGTGCAGGTCTTCGCCCACGGCAACAAGGGCACGCGCCACACGATCTGGATTGCCGAGAAGCTCAAGGGCTGAGCTAAACTTGCCTCATAACCGTCATTAGTCTTCTACAAAGGTGAACCCATGAGTTCGTCCACCCCGACCAACACTTCGAAGCTGGATCGCATCCTCGCCGACAACCAGCGCGACAAGGAAATGGGCTACCGCGACAAGGCCCTGAAGATGTACCCGCATGTGTGCGGCCGCTGCGCCCGTGAGTTTTCCGGCAAGCGCCTGAGCGAGCTGACCGTGCACCACCGCGACCACAACCACGACAACAACCCGCAGGACGGTTCCAACTGGGAACTGCTGTGCCTGTACTGCCACGACAACGAACACTCGCGCTACACCGACCAGCAGTATTTCGGCGAAGGCTCGCTGAGTACGCCGAAAATCGCCAAGGCGACGCACAACCCGTTTGCTGCCCTGGCCGGCCTCATGAAAAAAGAAGACTGAGCCACCACTCCGATCGTTCCCACGCTCCGCGTGGGAATGCAGCCCGGGACGCTCCGCGTCCCAAAGCGGACGCAGAGCGTCCATTGAGGCATTCCCACGCAGAGCGTGGGAACGATCAGCACCGCAGATCCTGAATCTGCCCGCCCTCCCCTAATC
>NZ_JAIHBA010000006.1:0-174560 GCF_019718735.1 Pseudomonas sp. RIT778
TGGCGGCAATGGCGCTGATCAGTGATCCGTTGCTGGTCATCCTCGACGAGCCGACCACGGCGCTCGATGTGACGACCCAGATCGACGTGTTGCGTGCGTTCAAGCGCGTGGTACGTGACCGTGGCGCGACAGCGGTGTATGTGTCCCATGACCTGGCCGTGGTGGCGCAAATGGCCGATCAGATCGTCGTGCTCAATGGCGGCCAGATCTTCGAGCAAAGCGCCACGGCGGCGCTGCTCAAAGGCCCGAGTCATGAATACACGCGCAGTCTGCTGGCGGCCGCGCGGCCGGACACGACCATCCGTCCACCTTGCGGAATTGCCGAAGAAACTCCGCTGCTGACCATTCGCGGCCTGACCGCCGGTTACGGCAACAAGAACACCCAGGGCATGCCGGCCATTCGTGTACTGGAAGATATTGATCTGACCGTGCGCCGGGGCCAGGCGATTGGCGTGATCGGCGAGTCGGGTTCGGGCAAGTCAACGCTGGCCCGCGTGGTGGCCGGCTTGCTCACGCCAGCATTGGGCGGGCTGACCTTCGACGGGCAACCGCTGGGCGGTTGTCTGTCCGAACGCACCGACGAGCAATTCCGGCGGATCCAGATGGTGTTCCAGAACGCCGACACGGCGCTCAATCCGATGCATACCATCAGCACGATTCTGAGTCGGCCGCTGAAGATGTATTTCAACCTCAAAGGCGCGGCGTTGCGCGAGCGCATCGGCGAATTGCTGGATCTGGTGCGCCTGCCGCGAGCCCTGGCCGAACGTCGTCCGAACGAGTTGTCCGGCGGGCAAAAGCAGCGGGTGAACCTGGCGCGGGCCCTGGCGGCCAAACCCGATCTGATCCTCTGCGATGAAGTGACCTCGGCGCTGGACACCGTGGTCGGTGCAGCGATTCTTGAATTGCTCCGCGATTTGCGTCAGCAGCTCGGCGTGTCCTACCTGTTCATCAGTCATGACATCTCCACCGTACGCGCGCTGTGCGATGACGTGGTGGTGATGTACAGCGGCCACAAGGTTCAGGCCGGCAGCCGCCAGTCATTTGCGCAGGCACCGTACCATCCTTACACCGATCTGTTGATTCACTCGGTGCCGGAGCTGCGCCAGGGCTGGCTGGAAACCTGCGGGACGACTTGCGGTGAACTGCCGCCCATCGGGCCCAAAGCCAATGTCGCCGAGCTGTGCACCTTCCTCAATCGCTGCCCGGTGCGCGTCGATGGCCTGTGCAACCGTACTGCACCCGAGCGCCGAATCATCGACGGTGGCAGTGAAATTCTCTGCCACCACGACAGCGTCGAACTGCTGAAAACCCAGCGGGACGTGACCACCTTGAATCAGGGAGCCTATGCATGAGTGCTCGTTTTGTGAGACTGGCCGAGCAGGGCCGGGTGACCGTCGGGTTGACCGTGGATGGCGTGCCCATCAAGGCGTTGCAGGGCGACACACTGATGGTCGCATTGCTCACTCAGGGCAATGCGTTGCGCCAGTCGGAATTCGATTCCGGTCGACGTGCCGGGTTCTGCCTGATGGGTGCCTGCCAGGATTGCTGGGTGTGGACGCGCAGCGGCGAACGTCTGCGTGCGTGCTCCAGTGAAGTCCGTGAAGGGCTGGATCTCGTCACCACACAACCGGAGGCGACATGGCCACTGCACGGGTAGTTATCGTCGGCGCCGGCCCTGCGGGGATTCGCTGCGCCGAGACGTTGGTGAAGGCCGGCTTCAAACCGGTCCTGATCGATGAAAATCGCCGCGACGGCGGCCAGATCTATCGGCGCCAACCCGAAGGTTTCACCCGCGACTACCGCGCGCTGTACGGGACTGAAGCGGCCAAGGCGCGCGACCTGCACGAGAGTTTCGAGCGCTTGCGCCCACACATCGATTACCGGCCCGACACGCTGGTGTGGAATCTGGTGCCCAGGCAGTTGAGCTGCGTCAGTCAGGGTCACCATACGACGGTGGACTTCGATGCGTTGATCCTGTGCACCGGCGCCACGGACCGTTTGATGCCCGTTGAAGGCTGGCAGCTGGCGGGCACCTACAGCCTCGGCGGGGCGCAGATCGCGCTCAAGTCGCAGGCGGTTTCCATCGGCCATCGCGTGGTGTTCATGGGCAGTGGTCCACTGCTGTATCTGGTGGCCAGCCAGTACGTGAAGGCCGGCGCCAACGTCGCTGCGGTGCTTGATACATCGCCGATGAGCAAACGCATTGTCGCACTGCCGAAGATGCTCGCGCGGCCCGGGGTGTTGCTCACCGGGATGAAACTGTTGGCGCAGTTGTATCAGGCGAAAATACCGGTGCATCTGGGGATCAAGCCGGAGCTCATATCGGGAGATGCCACCCACGGCGTCAGTGGCGTGCGCGTGCGCACAGCCAAGGGCGAAACCCTGGACATCGATTGCGATGCCGTGGCCCTGGGGTATCACTTGCGTCCGGAAACCCAGCTGGCCGATCTGGCCGGGTGCCGCATGCGTTTTGATGAAGCGTCCGGCCAATGGTGGCTGGCGCTTGATGAAGAGGGCCGCACTTCGGTCAGCGGTGTGTATGCCGCCGGCGACGGGGCAAAGATTCGCGGTGCCGATGCGGCTGAACATGCCGGACGTCTGGTGGCGATGGCGCTGCTGGAGGATCAGCAACAACCGGTGGATGCCGGTTTGCGCGCAGAGCAACGGCGTGCACTGGCGGTGATGGATCAGTTCCGCCTCGGTCTGGCGCAGGCATTTCCCTGGCCCGCCGAACAGGCCGGGGCCTTGCCGGATTCGGCGATCGTCTGTCGCTGCGAGATGATCAGCGCGGGCGAACTGCGCCGTACGGTCAGTGAAAAGGGCGCGTGTGAAGTCAATCGGGCCAAAGCCTTCAGTCGGGTCGGCATGGGCCGTTGCCAGGGACGCTACTGCTCGCAGGCCGGCGCCGAAGTGATTGCCGCCGCGGCCGGCGTCAGTGTTCAGCAGGTCGGCCGCCAACGCGGTCAGGCCCCCGTCAAACCGTTGCCGATGGTGATCATCGAGGAACCGACATGAACCCGCAGAAAAGTGATGTATTGATTATCGGCGGCGGCATCATGGGTGCGGCGTCAGCGTTTTTTCTGCGCCAGCGTGGGCACTCCGTGACCCTGCTCGAGCGCGACCAGATTGGCCAATACGCCAGCGGCGTCAATTTCGGTAACGTACGGCGTCAGGGCCGTTATCTGGGGCAACTGGAATTGGCCAACCGTTCGTTTGCGCTGTGGAAGCGCTTGCCGGAGCTGATTGACGACGATCTGGAGTTCATCGCCAGCGGCCACATGCGCGTGTGTTACCGCGAAGACGAAATTGCCGAGCTCGAAGCGTATGCCGCTGCACCGGAAGCGGCGCAACTGGATCTGCAGGTCTATCGCGGCGCTGAACTGCATCGGCGCTTTCCGTTTCTGGGGCCGGACGTGAAGGGGGGCTCCTACGCGCCGCATGACGGTCACGCCAACCCGCGTCTGGCGGCGCCGGCATTTGCCCGGGCGGCGCGGCGGATCGGTGCGCGTATCGAAGAACAGACCGAAGTGGCCCAGGTGCAGAAAACCGCAGGCGAGTTCAGCGTCACCACCACCGATGGCCGGCAATATCGCGCCGCACAACTGCTGATCACCGCCGGCGCCTGGGGCGAGAAACTGTCCGCGCAGTTCGGCGAACCGGTTCCGCTGGACACCCATGGCCCGCAGATGGCGGTGACGGAACCGGTGCCATACGCCTTGCCGACGGTGATTGGGGTGTTCACCAAAATCCCTGAGGAAGTCATTTATTTCCGGCAGATTCCGCGCGGCAACATCATCATTGGCGGCGGCTATCGCAGCAAACCGGACATGCTCAATCGCCGCGCTTATGTCGAGCCGCGCAGCATCCTCAACCAGATCCGGCAAATGCGCCGACTGCTGCCGGGTGTCGGCAATCTGAACATCATCCGGGTCTGGAGCGGCATCGAAAGCTATCTGCCGGACTCGCTGCCGATCATGGGGCCAAGCGGTACGGTCGATGGCCTGTATTACGCGTTCGGCTTCTGTGGTCATGGCTTCCAGTTGGGGCCGGGCGTCGGTGACGTCATGGCTGAGTTGATCAGCACCGGCAGCACTTCCACGTTGATCGAACCCTTTTCCATAAGCCGGTTCGCCCCCTTGGCCGAACAACGGAGCAAAGCCTCATGAAACCCCGTGTACTGGAGATTCTCAAACGATTGATTGCGTTCGATACCGTGTCATCGGAGTCGAACATGGCGTTGATCGAGTACGTTCGCGAGCTGCTGCTGAGCAAGGGCATAGAGTCGCTGATCGTCAAGGACGAAAGCGGCAAGAAGGCCAACCTGTTTGCCAGTACCGGTCCGAAAGACCAACCGGGCATTCTGCTGTCCGGACACACCGACGTGGTGCCAGCAGCGGGGCAGGCGTGGACGGTTCCACCGTTCCAGGTGACGGAGCAGAACGGGCGGATTTACGGGCGCGGCAGTTGCGACATGAAAGGCTTTATCGCGCTGGCCATCGACGCCATGCTTGAGGCTGCCGAACATTCCCTCAGCCGTCCGCTGCAACTGGCGCTGTCACACGACGAGGAAATCGGCTGCGTTGGCGTGCGGCGTTTGCTCGATGTGCTGCACCTGGCGCCGGTGCGGCCGTTCCTGTGCCTGATCGGCGAACCGACCAACATGCAGTTTGTGCTGGGGCACAAGGGCAAGGGCTCGTATCGCACCTATTGTCGAGGGCTGGAGGCGCATTCTTCGCTGGCGCCGCGCTCGGTCAACGCAATCCACGTGGCCTGCGATTTCATTGCAGCGTTGCGTGAATCCCAGCGTCAACTGCAGGAGCAGGGCGCCCGGGATGCCGATTACGACGTGCCTTACACCACCGTGCACGTGGGCCAGATCGGCGGTGGCCGGGCGCTGAATATCGTGCCGAATCTGTGCACGGTGGATTTTGAAGTGCGCAATTTGCCGGCCGATGATCTGGAACAGATCCTCGCGCAGATGCAGGAGCGTGCCGAGGTGATCGTGCGCGAGGCGCAGAAGCTCTCGAGCGTGGCGGCCATCGAGATTGAAACGGTCAACGTCTACCCCGGACTGGACACCCACCCGAGCGTCGAAGCGGTACGGTTCCTGAAAAATTTCGCGGCGCCGGATACCGCGACGTCCAAGGTTTCGTTCGGTACGGAAGGCGGGTTGTTCAAGCAGCGTCTGGATGTGCCGGTGGTTGTCTGCGGGCCAGGTTCGATCGAGCAGGCGCACAAGCCCGACGAGTTTATCGAGATCAGTCAGATGGAGGCGGGGGAGCGCTTTCTGGAGGGTTTGCTCGGTTCGCTGAAACGATAGAAAACAGCAGTTCTGCTGTTCCACCGCCAATTTCAGCAGCCGACACTGTCCGCTACGCGCTTTCAGCATCCTCATCCGTCGAGTCTCCCTAGACTGGAATCTGTCTCGGATCAGGACTCGACCATGCTCAAGAATCGTTTGAAAGACCCCGGTCTTCTCGCAGAACTCGCTTATGTGAACGGCCAGTGGATCGGCGCAGATGACCGCGCGACCCTGGATGTCGTCGACCCGGCCAGCGGCGAATTGATCGGCCGCGTGCCCGCCATGCAAGGCGTGGAAACCCGACGCGCCATCGATGCCGCCGAACGGGCCTGGCCCGCCTGGCGAGCACGACCGGCCGCCGAACGTGCGGCGCTGCTGGAGCGTTGGTATCAGGCGATGATCGACAACCTCGACGATCTGGCGCTGATCATGACCTGCGAACAAGGCAAGCCGCTGAATGAAGCCAAAGGTGAAATCCGCTACGGCGCGGGTTTCGTCAAATGGTTTGCCGAAGAGGCGCGGCGGATTTACGGCGAAACCATGCCGGCGCCCAGCGGCGACCGCCGACTGTTGACCCTCAAGCAACCGGTGGGTGTCTGCGCGGCGATCACGCCCTGGAACTTCCCCAACGCAATGATTACCCGCAAGTGTGCACCGGCCCTGGCGGCAGGGTGCCCGATCATCGTCAAACCGTCGGATCTGACGCCGCTGTCAGCGCTCGCATTGGCGGTGTTGGCTGAGCGCGTCGGCATTCCGGCCGGGGTGTTCAATGTGCTGACCGGCATGCCCGCCGGGATTGGCGAAGAGCTGACCGGCAACCCGACGGTGCGCAAGATTTCTTTCACCGGTTCCACAGCGGTGGGCCGTTTGCTGATGCGCCAGAGTGCCGAACACATCAAGCGATTGAGCCTGGAACTCGGCGGCAACGCACCGTTCATTGTGTTTGACGACGCTGATCTTGAGCAGGCGATTACCGGGATCATGCTGAGCAAGTTTCGCAACGCCGGGCAGACCTGCGTCTGCGCCAATCGGATTCTGGTACAGAACGGCATTTACCCGCGTTTTGCCCAGCGTCTGGTCGAGGAAGTCGGCAAGCTCAAGGTCGGCAATGGCCTGCAGGACAACGTGACCATCGGCCCGCTGATCAACAAGGCGGCCGTGAGCAAGGTGGCCCGTCACATCGATGATGCCTTGAGCCAGGGTGCGCAGCTGCTTTGCGGCGGCGTTCCGCAGGGCGACAGTCAATTTGTGCAGCCGACGGTGCTTGGCGATGCCCACGCCGGCATGCTCCTGGCCAACGAAGAAACCTTCGGACCGGTCGCGCCACTGATGCGGTTCACCGACGAAGCCGAAGCCTTGGCGCTGGCCAATGCCACACCGTTTGGCCTTGGCGCTTATTACTTCACTCAAGACTTGCGTCGCTCATGGCGTTTCGGCGAAGCGCTGGAATTCGGCATGGTCGGCCTCAACACCGGAATCATCTCCATGGAGGTCGCGCCGTTCGGCGGCATCAAGCAATCGGGGCTGGGCCGTGAAGGCAGCAAATACGGTCTTGACGAATACCTTGAAGTCAAAGCCTTCCACATCGGCGGCTTGTAACTTCACAACAACGGGGAGCCATAACTGATGAGCAAGGTCTTCAAGATCGCCGCGATTGCCGGCGACGGGATTGGCAAGGAAGTGCTGCCCGAGGGGCTGCGGGTTCTGGAGCAGGCCGCGAAAAAATGGCAGCTGGACTTGAGCATTGAAGTGCTCGACTGGGCGCATTGCGATTACTACCTGGAACACGGGCAGATGATGCCCGAGGACTGGTTCGAACAGCTCAAGGGCTTCGACGCGATTTACTTCGGCGCCGTGGGCTGGCCGGAGAAAGTGCCGGACCATATTTCCCTGTGGGGGTCGCTGCTGAAATTCCGTCGCGACTTCGACCAGTACGTGAATATCCGCCCGGTGCGCTTGTTCCCCGGGGTGCCATGCCCGTTGGCCGGGCGCGAACCGGGGGACATCGATTTCGTGGTGATTCGCGAGAACACCGAAGGTGAATATTCATCGGTCGGCGGCAAGATGTTCGAAGGCACCGAGCATGAGTTCGTGCTGCAGGAATCGGTCTTCACTCGCCGGGGTGTCGACCGGATTCTCAAGTTTGCCTTCGACCTGGCCCAGACCCGGCCACGCAAGCGGTTGACCGCAGCGACCAAGTCCAACGGCATTTCGATCAGCATGCCTTATTGGGACGAGCGCACCGCGCTGATGGCTGCGCAGTACCCGGAAGTGACGTGGGACAAGCAGCACATCGATATCTTGTGCGCGCGGTTCGTTCTGCAACCGGATCGGTTCGATGTGGTGGTGGCGTCCAACCTGTTCGGCGACATCCTCTCCGACCTGGGGCCGGCGTGTGCCGGAACCATCGGCATTGCGCCGTCGGCCAACCTTGATCCGCAGCGACGTTTTCCGTCGCTGTTCGAGCCGGTGCATGGTTCGGCGCCGGACATCTATGGGCAGAACATCGCCAACCCGATTGCGATGATCTGGTCCGGGGCGCTGATGCTCGATTTCCTGGGCAACGGTGACGAGCGTTATCGCGCAGCACACGACGGGATCCTGCAGGCAATCGAGCGGGTGATCGCCGAGGGACCGATTACCCCGGACCTGGGCGGGAAGGGCTCGACCCAGGATGTCGGCAGGGCCATCGCCGAGTTCCTCTGAAGCATCGTCATCCTCTGCATGAGTGAGCCTGCTCGCTCGTGCAGAGGGTCTGAATCAGTAACCTTTGTTGCGGTCGATCTGACCGCTCATGGACTCGCCGCGTTCGAAGCGGCGGATATTTTCCAGCAGGACAGCAAATGCACTATCCGGCTGGGTCATTGCCGCGATATGCGGCGTCAGCAGAATCTGCGGGTGGCCCCAGAAAGGATGATCCGCCGGCGCCGGTTCGTTCTGCACCACATCCAGCACCGCGCCGCTGAGTTGCCCGCTGTCCAGCGCTTCGAGCAAGTCTTCTTCCACCAGATGCCCACCGCGCCCCATGTTGATCAGTGCCGCGCCACGCGGTAATTGGCGAAAAAACTCACGATTGAGAATGCCACGGGTCTGCTCGGTCAGCGGTAATACGCACATCACAATGTCGCACTGGCTCAGAAACGCCGGCAGTTGCTCGCGACCGGCAAAGCACTCGACGCCGGCAATCCGATGCGCACTGCGCGCCCAGCCCTTAAGGGCAAAGCCCAAGGGCTGCAAGGTGGCGAGAATCTGCTGCGCCTGAGTTCCGAGGCCCATCACCCCCACCCGACGCTGATGCGCCGGCTGCAACAGGTGCGCCTGCCAGCACCGCGCCATCTGCTGCTGGCGATAGCGCAACATATCCCGGTGCAAAGCGAGCACGGCAAAACTGGCGTACTCGCACATGCCTTGAGTGATCCCGGGATCGAGCAGGCGCACCACTGGAAGATTCGGCGGGATGCGGCTCAGATCCAGTTGATCGACGCCGGCCGACAATGCAAACAACACCTGCAGATTCGGCAGCACCGTCTGCAGATCTTCCGGCGCCTGCCACGCCGCCAGGTACTTGATGTCTGTGGGATCGCCGATGTCCGGCCAGGCGCGCCATTCGATGTCCGGGGCATGTTCGGCGAACAGTGCTTTCCACCGTTCGCCGCGCACGGGGTCAGCTTTGTAGAGCAGGGCCATGGTCAATTCCTGAGGAGGTTGAAGGTGCTCCCATGATCGCCCAACGCCAGAGCAGGATCTGTCGAAAGCAGCGCTGCGAACACTGCGCGTCACCTCATATACGCACGCGGCCGGCAGATTCGGCGGCCTGAAGGAATCTGCCGTTTGGCAGGGTGAAAACAGTCGATCCGGATTTCTCAGGGGGCAAGTTCGGCGTTGTTCGTTCCGCACAAGTCTTAATCTTAAGATCCTCTGTAACCACCTCCTGCATTCACTCCGGGCTGCCGGATTCACGAAGGGAAATGCCATGAACAGCCAAGTCGACCAAACGCCTCATTTACTCCGTCAGCGTGATCAGTTCGTGCCACGCGGACTGGTCACCGCTCATCCACTGGTGATTGATCGCGCCCAAGGGGCTGAATTGTGGGACGTGGACGGCCAGCGTTACCTGGACTTCGTCGGCGGCATCGGGGTGCTGAACATCGGCCATAACCATCCCAAAGTGGTTGCAGCGGTGCAGGCCCAATTGCAAAAAGTCTCGCACGCCTGCTTTCAGGTGGTGGCCTACAAGCCGTATCTGGATCTGGCCCAGCGTTTGTGCGAAATGATAGGTGGCGAGGAACATTACAAAGCAGCGTTCTTCACCTCCGGCGCCGAAGCCGTGGAGAACGCGGTGAAAATCGCCCGCGCTCACACCAACCGCTCTGCGGTGATCTCCTTCCGCGGCGGTTTCCATGGACGCACCTTGCTCGGCACCACGCTGACCGGCATGAGCCAGCCCTACAAACAGAACTTCGGGCCATTCGCGCCGGAGGTATTTCACACGCCATATCCAAATGCCTATCGCGGCGTTACCAGCGAAATGGCGCTCAAGGCGCTGGACGAGTTGCTCGCCACTCAGGTTGCGCCGGAGCGGGTTGCGGCGATCATCATTGAACCGGTGCAGGGCGACGGTGGCTTCCTTGCGGCGCCGGCACAGTTCCTTCAGGCATTGCGCGAGTTGACCCACAAGCACGGCATCGTGCTGATCCTCGATGAAATCCAGACCGGATTCGGCCGCACCGGCAAGTGGTTCGGTTTCCAGCACGCCGGCATCCAGCCTGACCTGGTCACCGTCGCCAAGAGTCTGGCCGGGGGGCTGCCGTTGTCGGGCGTGGTCGGCAGAGCTGAAATCATGGATTCGCCGTTGCCCGGAGGCCTCGGCGGCACCTACGGCGGCAATGCACTGTCCTGCGCCGCGGCCCTGGCGGTGATCGACGCTTACGAAGAAGAGAAACTGCTCGAACGTGGCGATGCATTGGGCAAGCGCCTGCGTGAAGGTCTGCTGCAGTTGCAGCGCCGTCACCCGCAGATCGGTGACGTACGCGGCACCGGTTTCATGCTGGCCATCGAGCTGGTCAAGAATGATGAAGCGCGCTCCCCGGATGCGGATCTGAACCAGCGTGTGATCGATGAAGCGCGCAAAGGTGGCTTGCTGGTGATCAAGTGCGGCGTCTATCGCAACGTCTTGCGCTTCCTCGCGCCACTGGTGACGACCGAAGCGCAGATCGACGAAGCGTTGCAGATTCTGCAGGCTGCATTGGCACGGGTATTGAACTGATGTCCGCCGGGTTCAGCGGCGCGGTCGCTGGCCAGCGTCGCTGAACCTTTTTGGCGCACTGATTGATGAAACGCATCATCGGAGGCTGTGTACACCATGGGGCTGACTGATTATCGAGCACTGCTCATCGATTGCGACGAAGTCCTGGTTGACCGCGACTCGGGTGTCTGGGCAGCGTTGCAACCGTTGCTCGACAGCCGGGGCGGGCGCCCGGACAAGGAACAGGTGCTGGGCGAGTTTCGCGAGGTGGTGCAGGGGCTCTATCCCCGCTTTGCCGAACTGGGCTTCAGTGGATTGCTGTGTTTTGCCCATCGCCAATTGGCCGAGCGCTGGAGCCTGAAAGCCAGTTGGGAGGAGGGCATGAGTTTCGCGCGTTCTGCTGCCAACTGGTCATTGTTCGAAGACGCACCGGGAGCGATGCTGTACTTGCGCAAGTTTTATCGCCTGTTGGTGGTGGGCGACCGGGATGCCGAGGATCGCGCCGTGTTGTGCGAGCATCTGGGGATTGTGGCCGATGACTTTATTTCGCTGGCCAGCGATCCGCTGCGGGACGAGGAATGGTTGAATGCCAACGAGCTGAAGCCGGTACACATTCTGCGGGTAACCCGACCCGCCGCCCGCGGCCCGGCGCTGACCGATGTGTGTCTGATCGGTCGCGAACGGGGCAAACAACCGACCCCCTGCGCTGCGGATTATTGCATCAACAGCATGGCTGACCTGGTCGCACAACATCAGCTGTCTTTACGGCGCTGATTTTGCTAGTAGATTGTCCTACAAATGGCAGTCAAGAGGTTCGCAATGGAAGGTTTAGTCAAACTGGACCGCATCGACATCAGTATCCTGGTTGAGTTGCAGAAGGACGGGCGCATGACCAATGTCAGCCTGGCCGACGCCGTGGGATTGTCGGCCAGCCCCTGTCTGCAACGGGTCAAGCGGCTGGAATCGGCCGGGTACATTTCCAGCTACAAGGCACACCTGAACCTGGCGAAGATCACCGAATCGGTAACGGTCTTCACCGAAATCACCCTGAGTGACCACAAGCGCGAAGACTTCGCCAAGTTCGAGTCGAACATTAGGTTGGTGGATGAGGTGCTCGAGTGCCATTTGATCAGTGGTGGCTACGATTATCTGGTGCGCTTCATGACGCGCAGTATTCAGCACTATCAGGAAGTGATTGAAAGCCTGCTGGATAAAAACATCGGCATTTCCAAGTACTTCAGCTACATCGTTATCAAGTCCCCAGTGCTCAAGGACGGTGTGCCGTTGCGCAAGTTGTTGCGGCACTGAAGCTCACTACATCCATCAGGCGCAAACAGGGGGGACAGCTGACTGTCCCCCATTGTGTGCTAGCCACCAAAGCCGACGATGGCTTTGGTTTCCAGATATTCCTCAAAGCCGTAGACACCAAATTCACGACCATTGCCCGATCGTTTGTAGCCACCGAACGGGGCCATGGGATTCCAGGCCGGGTGGTTGAGCAGCACTTGTCCTGCGCGGATGCGTGAGGCAACGGCACGTGCATGATCAAGGTCGCGGGATTGAACGTGGGCGCTCAGTCCATACACCGTGTCGTTGGCGATCGCGACAGCCTCATCGAGCGTTTCATAGGCAATGATGCACAGCACGGGCCCGAAGATTTCCTCCTGGGCAATGCGCATGTTCGAATCAACCTCGGAAAATACAGTCGGTCGGGCATAGAAGCCCGTTTCATGACCGGGCATCCGTCCTGGTCCGCCGCAGACGAGTTTGGCCCCTTCACTCAGGCCCGATTCGATCATGGCTTGCACACGCTTGAACTGAGCCTCATTGGCTATCGGACCGAGTACCGTCTCTTCCGATTGCGGATCCCCCACGATGATCGCGTTGGCGGTTGCGGCGGCCAGTGCCTCGACTTCCGCCAGCCGGTCCCTTGGTACGATCATTCTGGTCGGGGCGCTGCAGGATTGCCCGACATTGCGAAATGCCGTCATCACGCCCAGTGGCACGACGTTGGCGAAGTCGGCATCGGGCAGCAGCACGTTGGGGGACTTGCCGCCCAGTTCCTGAGTGACGCGTTTCACCGTAGGGGCGGCCGCCTGTGCGACCAGCGCGCCTGCACGGTTTGAACCGGTGATCGAAATCATATCGATATCCGGGTGCGCAGCCATGGCGCCGCCGACCTCGGAGCCCGTGCCATTCACCAGATTGAAGACACCCGGTGGCAGGCCGGCGTCATGTACCAGTTGGGCGAAAAGAAGGGCGCTCAGCGGTGACAGTTCGCTGGGTTTCAGCACCACTGTGCATCCGGCCGCAATTGCCGGAGCCACCTTGGCGGTGATTTGATAAAGCGGCCAGTTCCAGGGGGTGATGAGCCCGCAGACGCCGATGGGTTCGCGTTCAATCGCCGTGCCGCCTTCAACCGTCTGGAAGCGATAGGTGGACAGCAGATCACGGGCAATCCGAACGTGTTCGGCCGCCAAAGGCACTTGCATCGCTCGGGCGAAACCGATGGCAGCACCCATTTCCAGAGAGAGCGACTGCGCAAGCGACTCTTTTCGTTCAAGGATCAGGTCGTAAATCTTCCCAAGAAAACCCGCGCGCGCTTCGGCGGAAGTCGCAGACCAGCGAGGAAACGCCGCACGCGCTGCAGCGACGGCCCGATCAACGTCTTCGGCCGATCCGCTGGCAACCTCTGCAACTACGCTTTCAGTCGCCGGATTGACCACGGGCAAACTGCCAGGCGTTGCCGGCGAACACCAGCCACCATTGATATAAAACTGTTGAAACGTATGCGAATCCACGGCGTAGGTATTCGAAGATTGTGTTGTCATCCAACTAGCTCCTTAAAGGACTGATGGGGGCTGCTAACAGCAGGAGGAGGGAGGGCAGAGCGGCGCCAGGGCACCGGTACATGCGGTGCCCTGTGGTTTGAATAAGCTAACAAAAGGGCTCAGTCGAAATATGCCGTTCTTGAAGTCGGCAAGGGATAATCTGCTGTATCTCAGGGGCTGACGTTGTCTCTGTTTTATCTTTCCAACCTGACAGGTCGCACGCACTCATGCTCACCAACCTCTGGTACGTCGTTCTTCCATCGTCGCAGTTGACTGACGGACTGATGCCGGTTCGTTTGCTCGGACAGCCTTTTGTTGCGTTCCGTGATGACGCTGGCGTCGCTCACGTGCTTTCGGATGTTTGCGTGCATCGCGGCGGATCGTTGTCGGGCGGCAGAAGGGTGGGCAACAGTGTGCAATGCCCCTATCACGGCTGGCGATTTGGGGCGGATGGGGTTTGCACGCATATACCTGCGCAGCCGGACCTGCGAATTCCGGCCAAGGCCCGCGTTGACGCTTATCCGACGCTGGAGCGTTACGGCTGGATCTGGGCATTTCTAGGAGACCTGCCTGAGCCTGAGCGTCCGCCGCTACCCGCACTTGACTGGATCGACGATCCTGCCGTGCAGGTGGTATCGGGCCATTTTGACTGGGAGGCCAGTTGGGACCGGATTATTGAAAACGGTCTTGATTTTGCGCATGCGCCGTTTGTTCATGGCTCAACCTTCGGCGATCCGGATCACCCCGAGATTGAATCGTTTGAAGTCGAAAGCGATATGTGGAGCGGCAGCGCACAAATGCTTATGCGCAGGCCTGCGCGCAAAGGGCTGTTGCGGCGCAAATCGTCCACCGAGTTTGTCAGTGTGGTCACTGTGCCGGGGTTTCATTGGTCTGGCCCGTGTACAACGCTGGAGCTTGAATTGCCGAATGGATGGAGGATCTACATCGTCTCGGCGCATGTTCCGATTGACGCCAATCGCACGCGAACCTGGTGGATGATGGGCAGAACATTCCTGCGCTCCCGACTGCTGGATCGCCGGTTCGTTGCCAGCAATATCCGAATCTTCGAACAAGATCACGCTGTGCTGAAAAACGTGCGGCCCGAGCGCGTGCCGGACTCGTTTCAGCAAGAGGTTTCATTGAAATCCGATGCACTGCAGATTGCCTTTCGCAGAGGCGTGCTGGCACTGGAGCAGCGCGGCTGGCGTATCGATGAAGAGCGTCTTGCGCGCACGTTTACGGGGCGTATGGCGTGCGCGGTTCCCGGCCCCGAACGTCGTCATGTTCGCGCTTGGGCGATTGAGCCCATTCCCTTGGTGGACGTTACCCACGAACGAGAATAGATGGGTGTCGATCTGGCACTCCGAACCGCCAGTCATCCAGGCGAGCCGGTAATGACCTACAAAGAGTTTTTCGAAGAGCGGCAAAAAGCCCGTTACGGCGGACGGCAATGCACGACGCGTTGCTGCTGATTTGGTCCTCAGCGCGCTCGTCGTCCATCGCCTTCAGATGTCCTCCTCTATGACTTCCTGGGCGACGGCCTTGATTTGCTGCGGGTCATTGATGTCCAGCTGGACGGTGTCGATTCCCGGATTGGCCCGAGCAATCTCATCCAGCAGGGCCTGGCGACGGCCCGCGATGATGACCTGATTGCCGCGCTGGTGAAATGCCTCGGCCAAAGCGCGGCCAATGCCGGAAGTGCCGCCGGTGAGCGCTGAGTTTCATGATTCATATCCTTTTGATAGCGATCAGTTGACGTTGTAGCGCGGCGCGAGCCGGTTGCTCGAGAGCCCGGAGAACAAGGCCTGGCGGCTGGCTTCGTAACGCTCGTAACCTTGCAGGTCGTGCATCGAGGGGATTGAGATCAGCACGCCGTTGTCGAAGTCCTGCAGGGCGCCGGCGACCAGGTCCTGGGCCGACATCACGATGCCCGGATCCAGATGCTCGACAGGCAATCCACCGATTTGCCAGAAGTCCGTCGCGGTTGCGCCTGGCAGGACAGCCTGAATCCGGATGCCTTTATCCGAGAGTTCCTTGTGCAGGGACTGGGTAAACGCGGTGACGTAGGCTTTACTGCCGCCGTACACGCCGTTGAGCAACTCCGGCGCCAGGCTGACGATCGACGAAATATTGATCACGGCGCCTTGTTCACGGGCGACAAAACCTGGAATCGCGGCGTAGGTCAGGCGGGTAAGGGCGGTGACGTTCAGCGTGATCATCTCGGCCATCCGCTCGACATCACTCTCCAGCAGGCCGGTATGGGTGCCGATACCGGCATTGTTGACCAGCAAGGTGATGCTGGCGTCCTCGCGCAACTTGCGTTCTACCTTGGCGAGGTCCTCGGGGCGGCCAAGATCGGCCTGCAACACTTCGATGTTCTGCCGGGTTTCGCTGGTCAGACGACTGGCCAGTGCGTTCAGACGTTCGCGGTTGCGCGCCACCAGCACGAGATCGTAACCCCGGCGGGCAAGGTGTTCGGCGTAAATCGAGCCGATTCCGGTGGACGCGCCGGTGATGAGCGCAGTGCCTTTGTATTGTTGCGTCATGATCAAGCTCCGTGGGTTGTTTGTGGAGCCATGATGAAGGAGGGGACTGATGTCTTAAACGACGTATATGGTAGTGTTTAAGGACATTAAAAAAGGAGTTCAGTCATGCATCGCGTCGGCTATCTGATTACCGAGGGTTTTCAGGTGATGTCCCTGGCAACCCAGGCTGTATTCGAGTTCACCAACATCGTTGCGGGGGAAGATATCTACAAGATCCAGAACTTCTCGATCGACGGTGGGACAGTGCGTTCTTCGTTGGGCATGTACATCGACACGCTGCCTCTGGGCGCCCCGGGATTGGCCGACACCTGGATGATTACCGGTACGCTGACCCCCTTGAACCCGCCAGGTGAAGAGGTGCTGGCCTGCGTGCGCGCCTTCGTCGATGGAGCTCGACGCACAGCAGGTTTGTGCACCGGCTCGTTCGTTCTGGCGCAGGCTGGGGTTCTGGACGATCGAAGGGCGACCACCCACTGGTCCTATGCGAACAAGCTCCGTGAGCTGCATCCAAGAATCGAGGTCGAGGAAGACCGGATCTTTATCGTCGACGGTCCCGTCTGGACGTCGGCAGGCATGACAGCCGCGCTGGACATGGCGTTGGGCATGGTGGAAAAGGATCTGGGCACCGATGTGGCCAGGTCGGTGGCGCACAAACTGGTCATGCATCAACGGCGTTCGGGTGGGCAGTCCCAGCATTCGGAACTGCTTACGCTTGCTCCAAAGTCGGACCGTATCCAAAGCGCGCTGGAGTATGCGCGCACGCACCTGGACCGCCCGCTCAGCGTGGAGGAACTTGCCGACGTCGTGCACTTGAGTCCCAGACAATTCACCCGGGTGTTTACCGCCGAGACAGGCCAGTCACCGGCCAAGGCTGTTGAAAGCCTGCGTCTGGAGGCCGCTCGCGTGATGATCGAGCAAAGTCGTCACAGTCTGGACCGCGTGGCGAAGGAAACGGGGTTTCGAGACCGTCGCCACATGCGCGAAGTATTCATGCGAGGGTTTGGCGTTCCGCCGCAGGCGGTTCGAAGGGATGCCAGGCGGATCGGCCAGGGGGAATACACCTCATCGGGGCGCTAATCCGTAAGCACCCCTATCAGCCAGCGGTCAAAGCCAGGACTTGATTTGCGCGCAGACGGCCTCGGTGGAAATGCCGTAGCGATCATGCAGTGTCGGCAGTGCGCCGGCGTCGAGGAACGCGTCGGGCAACGCGATCTGCCTGAACGTCGGCGTCACGCCGTTGCGCAGCAGTACCCCGGCAACCGCTTCACCCAGCCCGCCAATAATCGAGCTGTTTTCTGCGGTAACCACCAGCCGGCCAGACTTGCGGGCCTCGGCGAGAATGGTCTGTTCATCCAGCGGTTTGATCGTCGGCACGTGTAGCACGGCGACATCGACGCCATCAGTCTGCAGCGCCTTGGCGGCCTCCAATGCGCGCATGGTCATCAACCCGGTCGAGATGATCAGGACATCGTTGCCGGTGCGCAGGGTCTTGGCCTTGCCGATCTCGAATTGATACCCGTACTCATCCAGCACCAGCGGCACGTTGCCGCGCAGCAGCCGCATGTAGACCGGCCCCTGATGCGCGGCGATGGCGGGCACGGCCTGTTCGATTTCCAGTGCGTCACAAGGGTCGACGATCATCAGGTTGGGCATCGCCCGGAAGATCGCCAGGTCATCGGTGGCCTGGTGGCTGGGGCCGTAACCGGTGGTGAGGCCGGGCAATCCGCAAACGATTTTGACGTTGAGGTTTTCCTCGGCAATCGCCATGCAGATGAAGTCATAGGCGCGACGCGAGGCGAACACCGCATACGTGGTGGCGAACGGTACGAAGCCTTCGCGGGCCATGCCTGCGGCCGCACTCATGAGCAACTGTTCGGCCATGCCCATCTGATAGAAGCGCTCGGGATGGGCCTTGGCGAAAATGTGCAGGTCGGTGTACTTGGAAAGGTCAGCAGAGAGGCCGACGATGTCCGGACGCTGATCCGCCAGTGCGGTCAATGCATGGCCAAAAGGTGCTGAGCGGGTGGCTTGGCCTTCGGAGGCAATCGAGGCAATCATCGCCGAGGTGGTCAGGCGCTTCTTGATCGGTTCGCCAGTCGAGGTCGGTGTGTTGGCTGCGTTGCTCATTGGTTTTTTCCTTCTTCAAGCGTGGTCAGTGCCAGATCCCATTCGTGTTCGTCCACACGGATGAAATGGGTCTTTTCGCGGTTTTCGAGGAAGGGCACACCTTTGCCCATGGTGGTGTCGCAGATGATCACCCGTGGCTGAGCGCCGGGGTGGTGGCGGGCGGCATCGAAGGCTTCGACCAGTGCGTCCAGATCATTGCCGTCGACGCGCTGGGTGAACCATCCGAACGCTTTCCAGCGATCCATGATGGGTTCGAACGACAGGATCTCGCTGGAGTGGCCGTCCGCTTGCTGATTGTTGACGTCGACGATGGCGATCAGGTTGTCGAGCTTCCAGTGCGAGGCCGACATCACGGCTTCCCAGGTCGAACCTTCGTTCAGCTCGCCGTCCGACAGCAGGTTGTAGACGAACGATGTCGAGCCCTTGCGCTTGAGACCCAGGCAGGCCCCGACGGCGATGCCCAGCCCCTGACCCAGCGAACCACCGGTGATTTCCATGCCCGGCGTGTAGGCGGCCATGCCCGACATCGGCAATCGGCTGTCATCCGAACCGTAGGTTTCAAGCTCATCGAGCGGAATGATCTCGGCTTCGATCAGCGCCGCGTACAGCGCAATCGCGTAGTGACCGATCGACAGATAGAACCGATCACGCGGCTCCCACGCCGGGTCTTCGGGGCGATAGCTCAGCGCATGGAAGTAGGCGACCGCGAGCAGGTCGGCGGCACCGAGGGCCTGACCGACGTAGCCCTGGCCTTGCACCTGGCCCATGCGCAAGGCATGGCGGCGAATGTTGTGGGCGCGCTCGGCCAGCGTCTGGGGTGTTGTGAATGAAAGGTTGGCAGTCATGGTGAATTCTCCTGTAAATCAACGATTGACCAGAGCGGGGGGAATGCGCAGGACCAGCGAGGCGCCGATCAGCAATACGCCGGTGATCAGATACATGCCGATAGCGCTGGAGCCGGTGAGTGTGGTTATCCAGCCAATCAGGTAGGGCGAGCAGAAGCCGGCAAGGTTGGCGAAACTGTTGACGGCGGCGATGCCTGCCGCAGCGGAGACACCGCCGAGCAGCGTGGTCGGGAGCATCCAGAACAGCGAGGTCGCTGACAGGATGCCGGAAGCCGCCAGGCACAGACTGAGAATGGACAGCATCACATTGCCTCCCATCAGCGCCGCGAGGGTCAGGCCGATGGCCCCGGCGATCATCGGCACGATCAGGTGCCAGCGGCGTTCGCGATGTTTGTCGCCACTGCGTCCGACCAGCAACATGGCGGCGATGGCACAGAGGTACGGCAGGCTGGTCAGCAGGCCGATCTTCATCGGATCGGAGACCCCGGCATTACGCACAAGGGTCGGCAGCCAGAAGGTGATTGCGTACTGCCCCATCACCACACAGAAATAGATCCCCGCGAGCAGCCAGAGGCGACGGTCACGAATGAATTCGCCCACGGACGCATGCGTCACCTTCTTCTGATCGTCCTCCGCCAGCTCACGCGTGATCAGGGCTTTTTCGTCGTCGTTGAGCCAACTGGCCTGATGCACGCCATCCTTGAGGTAGCTGAGCACCAGCAGTCCGACAACCACCGTAGGCACAGCCTCCAGCACAAACATCCATTGCCAGCCGGCCCAGCCGTGCATACCGGCGAAGTGGTTCATGATCCACCCGGAGAGCGGACCGCCGACCATGCCCGACAACGGGATGGCGATGAACCACAACACCGTCATGCGCGCGCGCCGGTAGGACGGAAACCAGTAGGTGAGGTACAGCAGCAGACCCGGCGCCAGGCCGGCTTCGGCAATGCCCAGCAGAAAGCGCAGGGCGTAGAACTGCCAGGCGGTTTCGACGAAGGCGAAGAGGGCGGAAACAATGCCCCAGGTGATCATGATGCGCGCGATCCAGACTCGCGCGCCGACCTTGTGCAGGATGATGTTGCTGGGCACTTCGCAGAGAAAGTAGCCGATGAAGAACATGCCGGCACCCAGCCCGTAGACTGTTTCGCTGAGCGCCAGATCGTTCATCATTTGCAGTTTGGCAAAGCCGACGTTGACGCGATCGAGGTAGGCGCACAGGTAGCACAGCATCAGGAACGGCATCAGGCGCCATGCGGTTTTACGGTAGGCGTTGGAACGCACCGCCGAAACGGCTTCGAGCGACAGGGTAGTCATGATGGTCTGATCTCTTGTTTTTATTGACCGCCGGGCAAGAATGCCCGGCCGTATCATCGATCCAGAACCGCACGGGCCGCGAGGCCCGCCACGTGTGTCAGTGAATTAGCATGCCGCCGTTCACATCCAGGGTGATGCCGGTCAGATAGGAGGACAGGTCGCTGGCCAGGAACAGCGCCGCATTGGCCACATCCTGCGCCTCGCCCAGACGACCCAGCGGAATGCCGTCGATGATCGCGTGGCGGCGTTCGTCCTGCATCAGGCCGCCAGTAATGTCGGTGTGAATCAGGCCGGGAGCAATGGAGTTGACGCGTACGTTGTCCGGCCCCAGTTCACGCGCCATGGCCTTGGCCAGACCCAGCACACCGGCCTTGGCGGCGCTGTAATGAGGCCCGCCAAAAATGCCGCCGCCGCGCTGCGCGGAAACCGAAGACATGCACACGATGCTGCCGCTGGCTTGCTGGCGCATGAGCGGAATCACCGCCTGGGACATCAGCAACGTACCGCGCAGGCTGACGTCCAGCACCTTGTCGTAATCACCGGGGCGGATATCGAGGGTCTTGAGGGGTTGGGTGATGCCGGCATTGTTGACCAGTATGTCGATCCGGCCAAAGTGTTCGATGACGGTGGCGACAGCCTGCTGCACCTGGGACTCGTCGGCGACGTTGGCAGCCAGGCCGAGATGACCCTCGCCCAAAGAGGCAGCGGCATCGCGGGCAGCGGATGCGTCCAGATCCAGAATCACCACCCGGGCGCCATGTTGAGCGAAGGTCGTAGCTGTCGCGCGGCCGATACCACGTGCGGAGGCAGCACCTGTGATGATCGCGACTTTGCCTTGAAGAAGCATGGGAGAAAACCTCTGATTGTTGTTATTGAGTCGGTCCGTGCAGAACCGATGACTCAGCTTGTCTCCCGTAACGACCCTGAGCAATAACGCAAACTTCACTGGATGCTGAAAAAAATTCAGCACTCGCCAACATGCGATTGCGGTGTTTGAATAGCCGAACGCCCGGCCTCAGCCACTTGCAGCGGAATAACCATCATCATGAGTTCATCTGGCGAAGCACCGCCGATCCTGCCACCGCTGAAAGCCATTCAGGCCTTTGAGCAAACTGCGCGCTTTGGCAACGTCGCACGTGCGGCCGAAGTGCTGGACCTGACGCCCTCGGCAGTCAGTCACCAACTGGCCAAACTCGAGGCGATGATCGGGCGACAGCTGTTCCTCAGAACGGCGAGGGGAGTGACGTTGACGCCCGTGGGCGAGCAATACCTGTCCGAGATATCCGGCATCCTGCACAGCCTGGCGGTGGCAACGGAGCGTGCGACCAGTGATGTCAGCCTCGACTGCCTGCGATTGCATTCATCACCCAGCTTCGGCCTGCTGTGGCTGATGCCGCGCCTGGAACAGTTTCGCGAGAGCCATCCCGACATTCAGCTCAATCTCTCATGCTCCTATGAATCGCTGCACTTCAGTCGGGACAAGATCGACGTGGACATCCGCCACGGCATGCCGAACTGGCCAAGTTTCGAAGTGCGCACGTTGCGCAACGAAAAAATCGCGGTCCTCGCATCGCCCAAACTTCTGGAAAAACGCCCGATCCGCGCCGTCGCCGACTTGCTGGACTGCAACCTGATCCTGTCGGAGGCGACGCTGATCAAGTGGCCGCAACTGTTTGCTCAACACGGGCTGTCGCGCCCTGAAAGCCCCTATACCTTGAGCTTTGACCGCTCCTACATGACCCTCGAGGCCGCCAGCCACGGTCTTGGTTTTGCACTGGAAAGCACGCTGCTGGCGCAGGACTACCTGGCGCGCGGCGAGTTGGTTGAAGTCATTCCCGGGTTGAGCGCCCCGATCACCGCACACCACCTGGTTTTCCCGAAGGCGCATGCGGGGTTTCCACGGGTGAGGCGTTTTCTGGAATGGATGCAGCGTGAGTTGGGGCATGACTTCAGTTACTGAAGCACATCCATATTGATCTTGCGCCAACACGCTTCTGAGAAACTGTAAACCGAGAACGCAATCAGCCCCAGGGCCATTACGATCAAAAGAAGCCATCCAGCGGGCAGATTCTGCAGCGCGTCCAGCGCTTCCTTCATGCCAGGCGGGTCCATGGCTTGATAGGCTGAACCGCTGACGGCCAGCAGCAAAGCAATCTCCATAAACACGACGCCGCGAGCGATCAGACCGAAGCGAGACACCGGACGGACATAGCGCATGACCTCTTCGTCGGCCTCAAAATACTTCTCGAACGAGGCCTTCCATCCTTTGATGATGTGAGCAACGCCAACCCCCAGCGGAATGAGCGCAATCAGGTACAACAATAAATTCGAGTGTTCCCACGACAAAAGATGCGCCAGCCAGTCTTTGGTCTGCTCTGCGGAATGGCTCGAACTTCGGCTACCACTCACAAGCAGTCCCAATGCAAAAAACGCCAGAGCACCGTTGACCAGACCTCCTGCAAACAGGCCTGCACGAATCACCAGACCTTTGAGCTGCGTGCCGTGATGATCGACATCGCGTATCGCTTGCAGGACACGCCAGGCTGCGAACGCAAGCAGACCCGCCACCACAAGGCCCACCAGAAAATAGCCGAACGGCTGGCTCAGCAAGGCTTCCAGACTCTTGTGACTGTCCTTGGGTTTTGTCGAATCATGGGCAGCCAATAACGCAAATATGCCGATGATCAAATAAAGCACTCCGCGAGCGGCGTATCCGCCCCGAGCGAGTATGACGAGACTGCGTTGCGCGGACATTGGAGAGATTTCCGAGGTGTATTAAGAGAGCTGACCCTTGTTGCTGAAAGGGGTTCTGTTACGAATCGGAGATCGTACGTTTTACCTGTAGCGCGATGGATGAAGGGGACGAGCTGACGTTGCGAGCGGGACGATCCTGACCCATCATTCAGATTCTATTGATGCCGTGGTGAAAATGGACAAGCAACTGGCTGGTTACTCGATTGTATTGACCATCATCTGGGTTTCAGCGGTTATCGCGGTCATGTACTGGATGTCTAATTGAACGTATTGGGTGGCGATGTGGAAGGCGTGGTGTTGGGCGACAAGATTCAGCGAGAAGCGGACCGGATGCTGGCGCAGATTGTCCGGGCAGACTCGATGATCATTGCTGTCAAGGCAGGGGCGCGGGCGGATGGTTTCGTGCTGGGACTGGAAACCGGCGGGGCCTTGCGTGCCGGCGATGCCGAGAGGCTGTACATCATTTTCGAAGCCGCGCTGGTGGAGCGTTTGAAGTCATTGTCGCGAGGCTGATCAGATCGGCTGATTGAATCGATATTCATGAACAGCCATCTACTTGAACTATAAGCTGATCACTCAATGTTCATTTTTGTACGGGGCGAGGGCATGGACTGGAGTGACATGCGGATCTTCCTGGCGATTGCCCGCAACGGCTCGCTGGGCGGAGCCGCCAGGGAGTTGGGGGTCAGTCACCCGACGGTTGGACGGCGCTTGCAGGTGCTTGAACAAACCAGTGGGCAAGCCTTTTTCCTGCGGACCGCTCAAGGGCTGGTGCTCACGGACAGTGGCGAGAGGATTCTCGATCTGGCGCAGGACATGGAGCACAGCGCGTTGGCCATCGAGCGGCGTCTGGCGGGGCATGGCGATCAGCCTGAAGGCCTGTTGCGGATATCCTCAGCCGACTGGTTCGCCTGTCATGTTTTGTCGCCGGTTCTCAGCGAACTGGTGCACCGCTACCCGTTGATCGTTCCCGAAGTCATCGCCGGGCATCGACTGTTCGACCTTGCCCGCCGGGATGCCGACATCGCTTTCCGGATCGTGCCTTTCACCGAACCCGACATAGTGCACCGCAAGCTGACAACTCTGTCGTACGGCCTATACGCGGCTTTGCATGCCCCGGCGCCGCAGCCGGACGGCGAAGGGCTTGGCCTGATCCTGATGAACATCGCCCAGTCTCATTACCCGGACGTGCAATGGCTGCAGCAACGCTATCCGCTGGCCCGCACCGTGTTCACCAGCAGCAGCCGTACAGTTCAGGCACAGATGTGCGCGAACGGGCTGGGCGTTGCCGTTTTGCCCCGCGTCCTCGGTGACTCCGTGTCGGGACTGCGACTGCTGGATGAACACGAGCCACCGCCAGGGCGGGATATCTGGATGGGGTATCACCAGGACATGCGTCAGATGGACCGGCTGCGCGCCCTGGCTGACCTTGCCTCCAGCATGATCGGTGCGGGGTAACACGACTCAGGTCGGGCGAACAGCCGAGGCTTGCGCTACCGTCGCTGGCTCGCGCGCTAACGTCAGGCTTATCGCTGCCCCTACGGCCAGGCAAACGGCGATGCACAGAACAGCGATCGTGAACGCATGAGTGATGCTGACCGCCGTCGCCGGTTCTCCCAGCAAGGTATAAAACACACCGCCAATCAGTGCGACGCTCAGCGATGTGCTGATCTGCAACGTGGCGCTGGTAATGCCTGCGATCATCCCGGCATACGCCGGCGCTACCCGGCCCGTGACCATGCGCATCAACGTCGGCAGGCCGAGCCCTTGTCCCAGACCGATCAGGAACAGGATGACCGTCAGAGAAGTGAAGGGCGGGGCGAGGGTAGCCGGTGTCACTGACACGAGCCAGCCCAGCCATAGTAATCCGACTACTTCCAGCCCCATGCCTACCGGATTCACGTAGCCCCCGAGAACGCGCCTGAGGAGCGGAACCGACAGGGGACCGAGCAGAAATCCCGCGCCAAACGGCAGAAAGATCAGGCCGGCGTGCAGTGCGCTCATATGCAATGCGCTTTGCATGTACATCGAGAACATCAGAAAAAACACACCGATTGAATAGAAGCAAAGCGCGACCATAAGCGCTCGCCCCAGGCCCGGTGCATTCAGTACGGCCGGGGCGAGGATGGGAGTTCCTCCGGCCCGGTGCAAACAGCTCTCGTAGCGCCAGAACACTACCGCTAGCAAGGGGCTGGCGGCCAGCGACAGCCATGCCCACCACGGCCATCCCGCCTCGCGGCCTTCAATCAATGGCACGACCAGGGTGGTCAGGGTCAGCATCGACAACGCGGTGCCCACCAGATCCAGCTTGCTCGCGTGCTGCGCACGGGTTTCTTTGAGCACAGGGAAGCCAAACGCAATCACCAGCAACGCGATCGGCAGGTTGACCAAGAAGATCGCGCGCCATCCCATGCCCAACACGTCGACCTCAATCAAAAAGCCGCCCAGTGCCTGACCGATCACAGACGCCAGTCCAAATACGGCCCCGTAAATGCTCAATGCCAATGGTCTTTCCGTCGCCGGGAAAATCGCCTGCACCGATGCAAGTGCCTGAGGGGCCATTACGGCGGCGGTCACGCCCTGCAAGGCGCGTCCGAGGATGAGCATCCACGGCGAAACCGCCAGGCCGCACATCAGCGACGCGGCGGCGAAGCCCAACAGGCCAAGGAAAAACATCCGCCCGCGGCCGTATAGATCGCCGAGTCGTCCGCCGGTAATCAGCGTCACTGCATAGAGCGTTGCATAGGAAGAAATCACCAGCTGCTCGGCAGAGGAGCCTGTCGCCAGATCCTCCTGTATCGAGGGCAGGGCGACGTTGACGATAAAAAAATCCAGGGGCGGCAGAAACGCACCGACGAGCAAGATGGCAAACATCAACCAGCGCCGGGGTTCGGGCACTTCGATTTCGATTCGAGACATGACAGGCATCCTGTAGGGAAACTCAGGTTTGACGATGACTGAAGGGCAAGGCTTCGCGCCTGCCCGGGTCAGGTCGCCGCGTCCCAATTTAGGGAATCGCTCCTGCGTTTTCGCCTTACAAAACTGCACGGCCAACGTTCATTCGTGTCAGTGCCGCGCCGCTTCGATGACGCTCACCATGCGCAGGTCGTTTCAGACATTCCCTTCATCAACGACCGAGGAGTCAGACATGTCAGGTAAATTCAGTGATCAGGTTGCCGTCGTGACAGGCGGTTCCACAGGGATCGGGTTTTCCATCGCGCAAGCCTTGATCGCCGAGGGCGCCGAACGCGTTTACATCACTGGACGGGCAGCGGACAGGCTGGAGGCGGCAGTTGCCAGACTCGGCGACAAAGCTGTAGCGGTGGTTTCCGATGTCTCGCTTCAGGCCGATCTCGACACGCTCAAAGCGACAATCCAAACGCGCGACGATCGGCTGGACGCCGTGTTCGCAAATGCCGGGATCTGTGAGAAAAATCTGCTCGGAGAGACCAGCGAGGCTGCTTACTACGCCATGTTCGACGTGAACGTGAAAGGCGTTTTCTTCAGCGTTCAAACGCTTCTTCCGTTGATGAAAGACGCTTCGTCCATCGTCTTGACTGCCTCAATCTGCTCCAGCAACGGCATGGAAGGATTGAGTCTGTACAACGCGTCGAAGGCGGCGGTGCGATCGTTTGCACGCACGTGGGCCAATGAGCTCAAGGACCGCAAAATCCGCGCAAACGTGTTGAGCCCTGGCTTCACCCGCACACCGCTGATGGACAACGGGCTGAAAATGAGCGAGAGCGACATCGCCGCGCTGCGCCAGCACGTCGAGCAAATCACGCCATTGGGCTACATGGCGCAACCCGAAGAAATTGCCAGCGCAGCACTGTTTCTCGCCTCGGACGACGCCAGATACGTGAACGGCGTGGAGCTGATGGTCGATGGTGGTTTATCGCAAATCTGAAGCAGGGGATTGGTAAAGCTTCGGGCAGGCGTAAGGCGACTTGTTCCATCTGCATTGATCTCAAAGCGTGGTGGTCTGCCCGTTGCGATCCAGTTCATACACTTTGTTGCCCTGCAATTTCTCCTTCAACCACCGCTCCGCCTTACCCAGCGGCCGCTGCCGCGCCCAGAGCAAATCCACACCAATCTGCCAGTCCGTATGCGGATACGCCGAGAGCTGCAGTTCCACCAGCTCACCCTTGGCCAGTTCACGCTGAATGAGCTGGCGGGGCAGGGTGGCCCAGCCGAGTCCGGCGCGGACCATTTCCACTAACGCCAGATAGCTTTCCGCCTGCCACAACTGGGTCGAACGCAGGTATTCGCTGCTCGGCAGTTTGCTCGCGTGGGCGCTGAATGCCAGGCGGCGATGGACGTGCAGATCCTCGAACGTGACGTTTTCGAGTTGCGCCAATGGGTGCTGGGGATGGCAGACGTGCAGCATGATCAGTTTGCCCAGTTGCTGGAACGCCAGTTCCTTGGGGTAGCCGGGCTGTGAGAACGCCACACCGAGCACCGCTTCGCCGCTGCTGACCAGTTCGCTGACGTCGCCATGGACCGGATGACGAATGATCAGGTCGACAAAGGGGAAGGCTGCTTCGAAGGCTTTGAGCACCGGCATGATCGGGCCGTACGGCGTTTCAATGGCCAGTGTCAGGCTGGGTTCTACGTTGTCCGAGAGGCAGTCGGCGTGGGCTTCGAAGGTCATGCAGCGTTCGAGCACGGCTTCGGCCTGCACCAGCAATTTATGGCCGCTGGCGGTGAGGGCAGGGCTGCGGTTACTGCGGTCGAACAGGTCGACGCCAAGGTCGGTTTCGAGGTTGGCAATCGCTGCGCTGATGGTCGATTGGGTCTTGCCCAGTTTGCGCCCGGCGGCGGAAAACGATCCGCTTTTGACCACTTGGACGAACATCTGCAGTTGATCGAGTGAGAAGCGCAAGCGTTGAACTCCCGGTTCGAAATGAAGGTTTGGAGTGGCTAGCAGATGCCAGATTCGTGCCATCGGAAAAAGCGATGGTTGCTAATTTGTTTCATCGCAATAAACGTTCAAATATGGCCCCGCGTCAAAACGATCTCCGGGGCGGATCCTCCTTTCAAACGCCCCGAGCATGCCCGCTATCTCAACAGATGCCGCACTTTCAGGAGCGTGTGAAATGACCACACAACGCATTCATCCGGTGGACGAGGTTTTGCCACTGCGACAGTTGTTCACGTTTGGCTTGCAGCATGTTCTGGTGATGTACGCGGGAGCGGTGGCGGTGCCGCTGATTCTTGGCAGTGCGATGGGGCTGACCTCGGCACAGGTGGTGTTGCTGATCAACGCGAACCTGTTGACCTCTGGTGTGGCGACGCTGATTCAAACCCTCGGTTTCTGGAAGTTCGGCGCCCGCCTGCCGCTGATTCAGGGCTGCTCGTTCATTGCCCTGGCGCCGATGATCATGATCGGCAAGGAGTTCGGCCTCAATCAGATTTTCGGCGCGGTGATCGCGGCGGGTTTTCTCACCATAGCGCTGGCACCGGTGTTCAGCCGCTTGCTGCGGTTCTTTCCGCCGGTGGTGATTGGCAGCCTGATCACCATTATCGGCATTTCGCTGATGCCGGCGGCGGCGATCTGGCTGGGCGGCGGCAATCCCGATGCGGCAGATTTTGCCAATCCCGCCAACCTGTTACTCGGTTTGGCCACGGTCAGCGTGACGCTGGTGATCTACGCCAAATTCAAAGGTTTCATCGGCAACCTCAGCGTACTGATTGGCCTGTTTGTCGGCAGCCTGATCGCAGCGGCTTGCGGCATGACTCACTTCAATCGGGTCAGCGAAGCGGCGTGGTTTGAGCTGAGTGCGCCGATGGCGTTCGGCGCGCCGGAGTTCGCGCCGGTGCCGATTCTGATCATGACCCTGGCGATGCTGGTCATCATGGCCGAGACCACCGGCAACTGCCTGGCGATCGGCAAATTGACCGGAAAACCGACCACGCAACACACCCTCGGCAACGCATTTCGCGCCGACGGCTTGTCGACCATGCTCGGTGGCTTGTTCAACAGCTTTCCTTACAACGCCTTCACCCAGAACACCGGTTTGATTGCGCTTTCCAACGTGAAAAGCCGCTTCGTCGTGGCCGCTGCCGGGGCAATCATGGTGCTGATGGGCCTGTTCCCGAAACTCGGCGCGTTGATCGCCGCGGTGCCGACGCCGGTGCTCGGTGGCTGCGCGATTGTGATGTTCGGCATGACCACGGTGGCGGGGATTCAGGAACTGTCACGGGTGCAATTCGAGGGTACGCGCAACGGCATTATCGTCGCCGTGTCAGTGAGTGTCGGGGTGCTGCCGATGTCCTTTCCGGCGCTGTTCGAACACGTCGGCCCGACCCTGAAACTGGTGCTCGACAGTGGAATTTTCCTCGGAGCGATCACCGCCATCGTCCTCAACGTCCTGCTCAACGATGAAAAAAAATCGACCGAAATCATCGGCGCCACATCGGCTGAACTGGCCGACTGACTATTGTTTTCCACTGCCCTGGAGTTACCCATGAATCAATTGACTGAACTCATCCCGGCTGGCATCAGCGCGCTTGATCTGAAATTACTGCGCCAGACCATCGCCTTGTCCGAGGCATCGAAGCAACGCGGTCGCCATCCGTTCGCGGCATTGGTGGCCGACCGCAACGGCAAGGTGATTGTCGAAGCGGGGAACAACTCGATGCCCCCGGAAGGTGATCCGACGCAGCACGCCGAGTTAGTGGCAGCGGCGGCAGCGGCAAAACGGCTGTCGCCGCAGGAGTTGGAACTGTGCACGCTGTACACCAGTGCCGAACCTTGCTGCATGTGCGCCGGCGCCGTGTATTGGACGGGGATCGGGCGGGTGGTCTATGCCTTGTCGGAGCATGCCTTGCTGGGTTTGACGGGGGACCACCCGGAGAACCCGACGTTCTCGCTGCCGTGCCGCGAAGTGTTCGCCAAGGGGCAACGCAAGGTCAGCGTGCTGGGGCCGATGTTGGAGGGGGAGGCCGCTGAACCGCACAGAGGGTTTTGGTCCTGACAGGTTTGAAACGAAGCTTAAGCGGTGTGAGGTCGCGCACTCGCACGCGACGTCTGCGATAATGACGCCCCACTGAGGCGCGAAGGCATCGAGTGCTCGTCTCGGCATCCGGAATCAGGCTTTGGAGGGCTTTATGCGTGACATTATTGATGGCTTTCTGCGGTTTCAGCGCGAGGTGTATCCACAACGCGTCGAGCTTTTCAGGCAGCTTGCGACAGAGCAAAACCCAAAGGCGTTGTTTGTCACATGCTCGGACAGTCGTGTAGTGCCTGAACTGCTCACACAGCGTGAGCCGGGTGAGCTGTTCGTGATCCGCAACGCCGGCAACATTGTGCCGTCATATGGTCCTGAACCGGGTGGTGTTTCGGCTACCGTCGAATATGCGGTTGCAGTGCTCGGGGTACGGGACATTGTGATCTGCGGCCACTCGGATTGCGGAGCGATGGGCGCGATTTCACGCTGCACGTGTCTGGATCATCTTCCGGCAGTTGCCAACTGGCTTCGGCACTCGGACGCCGCGAAAGCGATCAACGCGGCGCATGAGTTCGATACGCCACGCGACAAACTCGATGGCCTCGTTCGTGAAAACGTGATCGCACAACTGGCGAACCTGCGCACCCATCCATCGGTGGCGCTTGCGCTTGAGCAAGGACGCTTGAATTTGCATGGCTGGGTCTATGACATCGAGGCGGGCTGCATCGATGCGCTGGATGGTGCAACTCGGCGCTTCGTCAAGCTTTCCGATTCACCGACCACCGTTGCCGTTGCTGCGCGCAATGCTGGTCAGTTGTAACTCGCGGAAGGACTGCACGTCGCTGATGACGAGAATTCTCTAAGCATGCGTTGAGTCAAGGGCTGGGCACCTTATGCCAAGCCTGCGCTCGCGCTATGCGTTTTGCCCGAAGCAGAGGACTGCCGAGGCCGTCGCGGCAGTCCTTTGCCTCTTTGTCTCAACTTACTCCTGGAGTGAGATCCAACCGTTCGCCTGTGCAAGAGTGGCACTGCCGGCGCCAGTGGAGCCTGGCCAGGCTTATAAGCGCTTTCCCTGTCTACCGCAGCGTTAACTTGGCTACGTCGTACAAATGCCAGAGGTCCAGCGGTTGTATTGGGTGCATCCAATGCCTCGGTTCGTCGATCATGAGCAACACTGGAACATCATCCGAATCGCACCTTACGCCGAGAGTTAATCAGGCTCTTGGAGCGAGCTGAACCATTCGGCATAAGGGGAGTTGACGACCAGCCGCCGGTTGAAGTCAGGGCTTCCATCAGCCCACCAGACAGGCCCCCGTTCCCCGAGGGCCACTTTGGCCATCTGTACCTTTTCCCGAGCGCGCTTCAGTTGCGACCCGTCTTGCGCACTCTTAGCGTTCTTGACCTCTCGTCGAGCGGCCATAAGCGCATCGACAAGACGCTGGCGCACATCTTCATCCAAAGACGGGTTGGAACATCGCCATAGCTGGCCTTTGACAACAAAGTAGCGACCGTCTGGTGTCACTGGATGCATTCCTGTCTCCGACCGTTCAAAGAGCACTTATCCAAAAAATCAGCAAGGACGGCTATCTCGGTTTTCGAGCAGGAAGGCGATTGGCTTGTTTGACTCCAAGCATTATTCCCAGTACTAGCGCGGCGCCTGCCGCCAGAAGTATTGGATATGGATGTTTACCTGACATCCGGACGCCCTCGACTCCGAGTTGATCGCTTGCCGGAGCAGGTCGATGCCGTGATAGCGATGGAGTAAGACTGCTTGGACTGGCAGGCGATTCGACATCTGCCCTGTACGGCATTTCGTTCAAGGGCAAACGCGCACCGTCCGCGAGAGTCAGGATGAGGTCCTCGACAGTGCCGGCGAGCCGATCGGGAAACACCGGCTCACCCGTGGGACCAAGTTCATCGTAATAAAACTGCTTTCCTTCCAGCCAACCTATGGCCGTCATCAATTCCGGGCCAAGATAATATTTTCCGTCGAGGAAGAAACCCGGGAAATGTCGCGTGCGTTCGAGACTGTCTATGGTGTAGCGCTCGCCTGCCTTCATACCGGTTGCTGGATCGATCATGATGAAATCCTCAGATTCGCTGGTGTTGCGATAGAGGACGGGGCCTGGCGCAACGTTCCATCGACATTACCGAAAGGCTGTGCTTCGTCAGACCTTTTGAACCTAATTCGAAAACTGTTGCTCAACCGGGAAATGTTCGGGGGGAGTGAGGAGTGAAATGAATGCTTTCAAGAATCAACTGACGCTTGAGCAGGAATCCAGATTGAAAGCCCTGGATGCCTGGCATCGTGCGTTGGAGAACCGAGCGTTACGGATGGAGTGTCCCGATGCCTATCACGAGGAACTATTGCGCCAGTCTGATGAGATGCATCGGTTGGGTATGTTGACCGATTCCGAATGGCGTGACCTGAGAAGGGAGGCAGATGTGGCCTATCTGCGTGCGGTCGCCGGTGAGGATTATCACTGAGGTCATTCAGCTCATGTCTGTTGCCGACGACACTGTTCACTACCCCCGCGGGCCGTGGAACGAAGGGGAGGACTGGGAGTTCGTAGAGAATCCAGCGCCGGCGGTGGATGGAGGCGAGGGCACCGCGACTGTGCAATTGAGCGCCGAGGATGAAGCGCTGCTCATGGACATGACGGGTGCGGACTTGGGGGCGGGTGTGCAAGGCGAACCACAACCTTAACGACGTGACCGCACAAAAGGCGTGCGGTTTGTTCATCTCAAGACAACTGGAGGGTGCGATGTCCGAGCCGTTGACCTCATATGGCGCAACACTTCGCTCACGGTTTGTTCGGTTCTCAAAATCCGGATGGGGCGGGCTAGCCTTCTGGTCAATTCTGATTGGCGTGACGCTTTACTTGCTGATCAGCGGGTATGGTGCCTTTGTCGGCGCCAACAAACAAAATCTGCACTTTGCATTTCTAGGCGGCATGTCAGGCTTCGCTGCGACGGCCATAGGTGCGGTGGCAGCGATCGCGTTACGTGATATCGCCGCCAGAACGCAGGACATCATGCTGGGCTTCGCTGCCGGGATGATGCTGGCCGCCAGTTCGTTTTCGCTCATTCTTCCGGGTATCGAAGCCGCCCAGGAGCTCTGCGGTAACCAGCTGCTCGCAGCCTGTGTCGTCGTTGCAGGATTGGGATTGGGGGTAGCGCTGATGATCGGTCTGGATCGCTTCGTGCCTCACGAACATGAGAAAAGCGGTCGCCGTGGGCCCGAGGTGCAGCGCATCAATCGCGTATGGCTGTTTGTTCTGGCAATCACGCTGCATAACCTGCCGGAGGGGATGGCCATTGGAGTGAGCTTTGCCAATAGCGACATGAAGGTGGGATTGCCGCTAACCACTGCCATCGCCATTCAAGACATTCCCGAAGGCCTGGCTGTGGCCCTTGCGTTACGCGTGACCGGGATTTCAGCGCTTCGCGCTGCGCTTATTGCGGTGGGCTCAGGGTTGATGGAGCCCATAGGCGCGATCGTCGGCTTGGGGATTTCGAGCAGCTTCGCATTGGGATATCCCATAGCGCTCGGTCTGGCGGCGGGCGCGATGATTTTTGTGGTGTCCCATGAGGTCATTCCCGAGACCCATCGCAACGGTCATGAGACACCTGCAACCTTGGGGTTGATGCTCGGTTTCGGGGTCATGATGTTTCTCGACACGGCTTTGGGTTGACCCTTTACCTCCCATCCATCATTGGACGGTTTGGTTGAAGAAACTAGAAGCAAAAATCCGACGGTAGACGTCGCGATCCCACCTGCACTGCCTTTCAATTACGTGCAACAAGGAGAAATCATGACAACGCACAGGCTGACAACGAAGGGCTTGCAGTTGAACGTGTCGATCTGCGGTCAAGGCTCTCCGCTGCTTTTGCTCAATGGTTTGGGTGGTTTGATTCGTACTTTCGATCCGCTGCGCAATGAACTTGACGACTTCATGACCATCACGCTGGACGTGCCAGGAGTCGGCAAGTCGCAAATGCTCCGTTGGCCCTTTCGCCTGCCAAGCCATGCCGACGTGATTGCCGGGATGCTTGAGCAATTGGGGATCGAGCAGGTCGATGTGTTCGGTGTGAGTTGGGGAGGTGCATTGGCTCAGGAGTTCGCTCTTCGTTACCCGAGCAGGGTACGCAGGTTGATCCTCGCGGCGACCTCTCCCGGCCCATTGCTGTTGATGAAGCCTGCAGACGTTATGGATTTTTTCCGCAAGAGTAAAAACACCAAAACACACAAGCAAGAAAGATCCGGCCATTCAGTTCAGACGCTGCTGCGGTTCGGTGTGATGAAAGGCATGCTCTCTGTTAATCCGCGAACCTACTATTTCCAGCTCGCAGCCTTGATTGGATGGACAAGCCTGCTTCGGTTGTCCCGGCTGCTTCAACGCACGCTGATTCTTGCCGGCGACCGCGATCCGTTAATACAGGCGTACAACGGCCATATCCTGCGCCGCACAATTGGACGTTCAGAACTTCGCCTTCTGAAGGGTGAGGGACATTTCTTTGTGGTGACCAGCGCTAGACGAACTGCCGTCCTGGTTCGCGAATTTCTTTGCCGCCATTACGACGATGAAGAGAAGGCGCCGAGGATCGCGAACTGAAACACCAAGGCTGGCCTGGAGCGCACACGCTCGTCTCATCAATAGTCGCTCTGCACCTGATAAAGAAAAGGGTAGACCCGCTATCGCGCTGCTGCTAAAGCAGCGCCTTACGCGTGCTCTTCAAGCCTGCGCACATCACCCAACGAATCACGTTGCATCGACTGCAAGTTCTTTTCAATGGTTTCGCACAGTGCCTCCATTTGAATCTGGTGTTCGCTGTGGCGAAACGGGCTTTGCAGATCGGTGCCGATGCGTTCGATGGCCAGCAGCATGAATCCCACCACGGTCGACGCCAGCGGCGTGAACCAGCCCAGGGATTCGACCAGTCCCACCGGCACGATCAAGCAGAACAGCGAAATAAACAGCCGCGGAAAATAGACGTAAGGGTAGGGCAGCGGAGTATTGGCGATCCGCTCCATGCCGCCCTGACTGTTGGACAGGTCGACCAGCGTCGACTCAAGCCGCGCCAGGCGAATACTGTCCAGATGCCCGGCCTTGTATTCCTTGGCGAGCAAAGTCGCGGAGCCGGTGAGAATATCGTTGGCAAAGTTATTGGTCGTGCCACTGCGGGCGAACTCTTCGGCGGGAATAAACGCCCGCACCTCGTCAGGACAAGGCTGGCCTTGCAGATGCGCGGCGAGGCAGTTCACATACGCGACGTGGCGGCGCAGTAGAGTGGATTTGACCGGATTCACCTCGCCGCCGGCGTCGTCCAGCAGCGTCAGCACCTGCCGGGCGAAGCTGCGGGAGTTGTTGATCATCGCCCCCCACAACGTCCGCGCTTCCCACCAGCGGTTGTAGGCGCTGCTGTTGCGAAAACTGATCAATACGATCAACGCCGAACCCAGCAAGGTCAGCGGCATCAGCGGCATCAGCGGCAGGTTCAGCTTGGCGTTTAGGAACAGCATGAAGTCGACGGTGACGGCGATGTCCCACAGCAGCAACCAGAACAGAGACCAGCCCACGTAGCCCAGGGTCTTGATGATCAGGCGGTATTTTTTGACGATGGCAGCTTTCAAACGGAAACCTCGTGGCGAGCAGTTTGCTTAAACGCTTAAGCTCGGACGATGCCTGGCACCGGCAGTTCCCTGGTGAAGCAGCCAACCGTCAGTCAATCTGCGAAGCCCGGCCATCTGATTGGCCAATGCTTGCGAGAAAAATCCTCGTATGGCGCCTCGTTCCGTTTCGGCAACGTTGTTTGACGGGGACGGGAAGAATCGCCGCGAGCACCCTGTGCATCGTCGGTATTCAATGCCCGCGGCTGCTGCGAATCAACTCATAGGCCCGGCGCACCAGCGGATTGATCGTATTCGAACGGATCCACAGGTAGTAGGTGACGTCCGGCAAGCGGGGCAAGCCATCGCTTTCCCCCAGTACCCGCATATCCGGGCCCAACATTTCCATGCTTCTGGCGGTGACGCCAAGACCTGCGCGCGTCGCCGCTTTGATGCCAATCAGGTTCGATGCGAGATAAGCCTGACGCCAGGGAATGTTGGCGCGCTCCAGGGCCTCCAGGGCATACCGTCGATAGATACTCGGTTCGTCGACCAGAATCAGCGGCAACGTCTCGCCGGGGTTATGAATGAACTGCGCAGAGCAAATCCACCATACCGGCGAAGTGCGCAACGCAAAACCTTCCAGATTGGGTGCTTCGCGGGTGGAGATCACCATGTCGATCTTGCCCCGTTGCAGATCGTCCATGAGAAACGGGCTGCGGCCGACATCGATCTCCAGGCGCAAGCGCGGAGCCGAACGCGCGATGTGACTGAGGATCGGGGGCAGGATGGTGTCGGCGATGTCATGGGGCGAGCCGATACGCAACACGCCGCTCAAGCTGCTTTCGCGCAGGGAGTTCAGCGCATCATCGTTGAGTGAAAGCATCTGCCGGGCATGGCGCAGCAACTGCTGTCCGGCTTCCGTCAGCTGCTTTTGCCGCCCGCGCTTTTCGAACAGGTTGACCCCGACCTGTTGCTCCAGGCGCTGCATGTGCTGAGTGACCGACGACTGGGTGCGGGCCAGTTGCACGCCGGCCTCGGCAAAGCTGTGGTGATCGACCACGGCAATGAACGTGCGCAGCAATTCGAGATCGAGGATCGTCATAGGCAGGTTTTATATCAAAGGGACGAACTTAAACATTACATATCTTTATGCATTGGAAGGAAGTTTTTTCTCTTGATGTTCTCTTGAGTCAATAAGTTCAGGCTTATATGCGTTTGGTAAAAAAGTGACGGCGCCTGAGTTATAACGATATTAGATATTTGTATTTCCGTTATGCCGGTGCTGTCAGCAGGATGCCCACTCACTGGATCGGGGTTTGCCGATCAATCACGAGGGGAAATCCATGTTGTCCGATCGCGCGCCTTCAAAACGTTTTTTGCCCCTGATGCTGGGCGCCTTCATATCGCTGGCCGCCAGCACCGCTGCCCTGGCTGATGCGACGCTGGACAAGATCGAGCAACGTCATGTGCTGGTGGTCGGCGTGTTGTTGTCAGGCGGCCCCTTTGGCGGGATTGATCCTGCCACACAGAAACCGCGTGGTTTGAACGTCGAACTGGCCGAGGAACTGGGTCGGCGGCTAAGCGCCGAGGTGCAACTGGTGCCGGTATTGCCAGCCAACCGCGTGCAATTCCTGCAACAGGGCAAAGTGGATTTGCTGATCGCCAACATGGAATGGACGGCGGAGCGCGGTGAGATCCTCGGTTTCGTACCCACACCGTTTTATCGAGTTGGCGGTACTGCCGCCGTGCTGAAGGACAGCAAGATCGCTCGTTGGGAGGATTTGAAAGGGCAACCGGTCTGCACTTCCCAGGGCAGCAGCTACATCAAGCCGCTCACTGAACTGGGCGTCGAGTTGAAAGCTTTCAAAAGTTCATCGGAGTCCTTGTTGGCTCTGCGTGGCAACAACTGCGTTGCGGCAGTTCATGACGCCACCCTGATCAATCCGTTAATCGCCGACAGCGCCGAGTGGCGAGGCTACCGCGCCATCACCCCGGAGCTCAATCCGGCGCCTTCGGTGATCTGGACACGCCGTGGTGAAAACGACACTCAGGCCAGGCTCGACCCGATTGTGAAGGAACTGCACCGCAGCGGCTGGTTGATCGAAGCCCAGACTCGCAACCACATCACCCCCGCGTCACCGGCGCTGGTCGAACTGCAAAAACAGTTTCAAGCCAACGGGGCCTGAAATTCCTCCCTCAGAGTTCTCATCCGACCGTCGTGTCACTCGACGGTCGTCCAAGGTAGCCCTGCATGAAACGTCATTTTTCCGCTAAAGCCCTGACCACGTTTTGCCTCGGCGCCCTGGTTGCCATCGGCACCAGTGCCGTCCGGGCCGATGCCACGCTGGACAAGATCCGCCAACGCCACGAAATCAGCGTCGGGGTGATCCTCAGCGGCCCGCCGTTCGGCACCATAGATCCCAAGACCGGCGAGCATCTGGGTTACAACGTCGAACTCGCCAAGGGTGTAGCCAAGGCTCTGGGTGTGGAAGCGAAAACGGTGTCGGTGCTGGCGCCTAACCGGGTGCAGTTTCTGCAGCAAGGCAAGGTCGACATCCTGATCGCCAACATGCAGTTCACCGATGAGCGTGCGCAGATTCTCGACTATGTGCCGACGCCCTACGAGGAAGTGGGCGGGGCGGCGCTGATCCGCAAGGGCGCGGGCATCACTCGGTGGGCAGACCTGAAGGACAAGCCGGTGTGCGTGTCCCAGGGCAGCAACTTCATCAAACCGTTGCAGGAAACCTACGGTGCGCAGATCAAGGCGTTCCGCAGCCAGTCCGAATCGTTGCTGTCGCTGCGCGGCAACGGCTGTGTGGCGGCGGTGCACGTCAGCCCGACCATGCACGCCTTGCTCGGCGATGCCGAATGGGCCGGTTATGAAATTCCGCTGCCCAATGATCTGATTCCCTCCAACTCGGTGATCTGGCTGCGCAAGGGCGAGCACGACACTCAGGCGAAACTCGACGCCATCGTGCGCGATTGGCACCGCAGCGGCTGGCTGATTGCATTGGGCGAGCGCACCGGCATGGCGCCGTCCCAGGCCCTGCGTGATCTGCACGAGCAGTATCGCAACGCTCAACCGCTGGCGTCGCAGCCATGAGTGAGGTTTTGTTTGCGCAGTTGCAACAACTGCTGGGCGAGCGTCATGTGCAGCGCAGCGAAGAGGCGAGCGCTTTTCTGACTGACAAGCAGGGGCGCTACGTGGGCGCGGTGATCGCAGCCGTGCACCCCGGCAATACCGAAGAAGTCGCGGCAGTGGTGCGGGTTTGCGTCGCTGCCCGCGCTCCAATCGTGGTTCAGGGCGGCAACACAGGCCTGATGGGCGCGGCGACGCCGGATGCCAGCGGGCGTTCGGTGTTGCTGTTGCTCGATCGCTTGAATCGAGTGCGCGCAGTGGACACCGACAACGACACGCTGACCGTCGAGGCCGGCTGCATTCTGCAACACGTGCAACAGGTCGCCGAGGAAGCAGGGCGGCTGTTTCCCCTGAGTCTGGGGGCCGAGGGCAGTTGCACGATCGGCGGCAATCTGGGCACCAACGCCGGCGGCACGGCTGTCCTGCGTTATGGCAACACCCGTGAGCTGACCCTCGGGCTGGAAGTGGTAACGGCCGAGGGCGAGATCTGGCATGGCCTGCGTGGGTTGCGCAAGGACAATACCGGCTACGACTTGCGCGACTTGTACATCGGCAGCGAAGGCACCCTGGGCATCATCACTGCCGCAACCCTGAAACTGTTCCCGCTGCCCAAGGCGCAATCCACGGCCTTCCTCGCGTTCGATTCGCTGGTGCAAGCGGTAGCATTTCTCTCCCATGCCCGCTCCGGTTTCGGCGCCGGGCTTACCGCATTCGAGTTGCTCAACGCCGATTGCCTGGCGTTGCTGCGCGAGCAGTTTCCTGAAGCCCCGCAACCTTTTCTCGGCGCTGTACAGCCGTGGTTTGCGCTGCTCGAACTCTCCGACAATCGCGGTGAAGCACAAGCCCGCGAGGCCTTTGAAAGCGTGCTGGGCGAAGCCTTCGAGCAAGGCTTGCTGGCCAATGCACTGATTGCCGAAAGCCTGGCCCAGAGTCAGGCCCTGTGGTTGCTGCGGGAGAACATGAGCGAGGCGCAGAAGCGCGCCGGGCGCAATATGAAGCACGACATCTCGGTACCCATTTCCAGGGTCGTGGATTTCGTCGCCCACACCGATGCCCTGTTGCAGGTGCACTTTCCGGGCGTGCGGCACTTCACCTTCGGCCACCTGGGCGATGGCAACCTGCATTACAACGTCGCCCATCCGCTGCATTCGACCGTCGATGAACACATGGCCCATTACGCCGCGCTGAGTCTGCTGGTGCACGACAGTGCCCACGCCCATGGCGGCTCCATCAGCGCGGAACACGGGATCGGCCAGCGCAAGCGCGACATGCTGACGCGTTACAAAAGTCCGGTGGAGCTGGATCTGATGCGCCGTATCAAACAGGCGTTGGATCCGAACAACCTGCTCAATCCCGGCAAGGTCATTGAGGTGTCCCGCTCATGACGCTCCGTCTCTCCAGACGCGTGCAACGCGTCTCGCTGTCCGCCAACGCGGCAGCCAAATCCCGCGCCACCGAACTGCGTGACGGCGGTCGCGACATTCTCGACCTGACCACCGGCGAGCCGGATTTCGACACGCCCGAACACATCAAGCAGGCCGCTTGCGCAGCGATTGCCGCCGGCGCCACCAAATACACCCCGACGCCCGGCGTCAAAGGCTTGCGCCTGGCGGTGCAACGCAAGCTCGAGCGGGAAAACCACCTGAGCTATCCGCTGCCCTCGATTGTGATTGCCAACGGTGCCAAGCAGATCATCTTCAATGCCTTTGCTGCCACCCTCGACGACGGCGATCAAGTGCTGGTTCCGGTTCCGTACTGGCCGTCGTTTCCGGACAGCGTGCGGTTCAACGGTGGCGAACCGGTGTTCATCGAATGCCCGCTGGAGCAAGGCTGCAAACTCACGGCTGCGCAGCTGGAGCAGCGCATTGGCGAGCGTACCCGCTGGCTGATTCTCAACGGGCCGGGCAATCCCAGCGGCGCGGTTTATACCGAGGCAGAATTGCGAGCGATTGCCACCGTACTGAGGCGGCATCCGCAATTGCTGATCCTGCTGGATGAACTCTACGAACACATTCGTTTCGACGACCGTCCGGCGCTGAATCTGCTGAACGTTGCGCCAGATCTGCAAGAGCGTTGCCTGCTGGTCGGCGGTGTTTCGAAAACCTATGCCATGACCGGCTGGCGCGTCGGCTTCGGCGCCGGGCCGCAGGCGCTGACAACGGCCATGACCGTGGTGCAATCGCAATCCACATCCGGCGCATCGTCCGTTGGCCAGGCTGCTGCGCTGGCGGCGCTGGAGGGTGGCCTGGGGTTTCTGCCGCCGCAGGTCGAGGCCTATCAGCTGCGACGGGATTTGCTGCTCGACGCGCTGCGCCCGGTGGAGGGTCTGCAGGTGCTTGAGCCACAGGGCGGCTTCTTTGTGTTTGTCCGCTGCGCCGGCTTGATCGGCCGATATCGCCCTGACGGGCAGCGGATGAGCAGCGACGTCGATGTCGTCGACTATCTGCTGGAGGAGGGCGTTGCCGGTGTGGCGGGCAGTGCTTATGGTCTGTCGCCGTGGTTCCGCCTGTCCATCGCCACGGCCACTGACAATGTCGTTGAAGCGGGACGCCGAATCGCACGAGCCTGCGCGCAGCTACGGAGCGAGCCATGACTCACTGGCTGGAGCTTTTCGTTCACTGGACGGCGGGGCTGGGTCTGAACTACAGCTTTCTGCTGGACGCGTACCAGCGCGGCACACTCGGGCAAGGCGCACTTACCACCGCATTGCTGTGTGCGTTCACCATCGTCGGCAGTTTGTTGGCCGGTGTCGCACTGGCGGCGATGCTGACATCGGGCAAGTCGTGGCTGGCGACACCGGCCCGAATCTTTGTCGAAGTCACGCGCAACACGCCGACGCTGGTGCAGCTGTACTGCGCCTTCCTGGTGTTGAACATGCTGCTGACCCAGGCGGTGGGTGCGGCCAATCCGCTGACACCGTTTGCCTGGGTGGTGATCGTGATCTCTTTGCACAAGGGCGCGTTCCATGCCGAAGCCTTGCGCGCCGGCATCGAGGCGGTGCCTGCGGTGACACTGGAAGCGGCCAGTTCGCTGGCTTTCAGCAGCCGGCAGTTGTTGTGGAATGTGCAGCTCCCGCTGGCCCTGCGTTTTGCGCTGCCCTCGCTGATCAACAACCTGATCGACCTGGTGAAGATGACCGCTGTGGCGTCGGCCATTGCCGTGGGCGACATCACGTACGCGGCGATCATGATCTGGACCCAGAGTGACAACGTGCTGGAACTGATGATCCTGATCCTGAGTTTTTTCGGTCTGCTGAGCTTTATCGTCAATTGCGTGGGGCGCTACCTCGAAGCGCGCCTGAGGATGCCCGGTTATGGCCACTGAATCGACCGTCACTGCAATGACGGCCCTGCCGCGCCGACACCTCGGCAAGCTGTTGATAGTGGCGGGCATCGCATTGGCGCTGCTGTATTTCAGCGCGCAGAGCCCGGTGCTCAAGGCCTTGCTGCAATGGTCGCCGGCACTGGCGGCGGGCTTCGCGCAGAACATTCTGATCAGCCTGGTGGCCATCGGGCTGGGTTCGCTGCTGGGGTTGCTGGTAGGGGCTCTGGCCTTGTCGCCGTTGCGCCTGATGCGTCTGCCGGCGCAAATCTGGGTGCAGGTGTTTCGCAATGCTCCTTGGCTGGTACTGATCTATTTCACCACCTACGTGTTTCCGTTCGAGATCCGTTTTGCCGGCACTTACGTGGCGTTTCCGGACTGGGTCAAGGTCACCCTCGGCCTCGCGCTGCCGGCCAGCGCCAACGTCGCGGAGATCTTTCGTGGTGCCGTGGCGTCGATCCCGGCCACGCAATGGGAAGCTGCTCGTTCGCTGGCTTTCACGCGGGGGCAGATCTTCCGCTCGATCATCCTGCCGCAGTGTTTCAAACGCATGCTGCCGCCGTGGATGAACCTGTACGCGGTGATCACCATGGGCACGGCGCTGGCTTCGCTGGTGGGCGTGCATGACGTGATCGATACCGCACAGATCGCCAGCAATACCGTGAACATGACCGGTTTTACCGTAGTGATCTACTTCAGCCTGCTCGCGCTGTTCTTCGCCTATTGCTACCCGATATCCCGACTCACCCGACGCCTGGAGCGACGTTATGCCTTCTATTGAAACCGGCGGCGAACCGCTGATCCGCCTGCGGGATTTGCACCTGTCGTTCAGTGGCAACCCGGTACTCAAGGGCATCGATCTGGAGGTGCATCGCGGCCAGGCGGTGTCGATTATCGGCCCGTCGGGTTCCGGCAAGTCGACGATTCTGCGCTGCATCACCGGGTTGTTGCAGCCCCAGCGCGGCAGCATCCGGGTCGGCGCTACCGACGTCCACACCCTGACGCAGGAAGCGCAGCGCATCCAATTGCGCAAACGCGTGGGGTTCGTGTTCCAGCAGTACAACCTGTTCCCGCACCTCTCGGTGCTGGAAAACCTGGTGGTGGCGCCACGCAAGGTATTGGGGCGCAATCGGGTCGACGCCGAGAAAGACGCGCGCGCCTTGTTGGCCAAAGTGCGTCTGGACCACAAGGCCGATGCCTATCCCGGCCAACTGTCCGGCGGTCAGCAACAGCGCGTGGCGATTGCCCGTGCCCTGGCGATGCGCCCGGAATTGATCCTGTTCGATGAAGTGACCTCGGCCCTCGATCCGGAAACGGTCGGCGAAGTGCTGACGGTGATTCGCGAACTGACCGAGGAAGGCATGACCTGTGTGCTGGTGACCCACGAGATGCGGTTTGCCGAGGAAATCAGCGATGTCGTCTATTTCACCGAAAACGGGGTCATCGTCGAGCACGGCAGCGCCGCGCAGATTTTCCAGCACCCCGTTAGCGAACGAACCCAGACCTTCTTGCGCCACGCCCTGGGCGATCCGGGTCGGCGCGCGGCGCTTGCCAATGATCCTTATCTGTTGACCAACCTCAGCCGCTACAGCCTGTCCGTCTGACCCGAGGAGATATTAATGAGTACCGTGAACCGTGCCGATGTCATCGAGGACTTCCTGAAGAAAGTCCGCGTCATCCATCAACGGGGCGTCGACCGCGCTGCGCTGGACGAAATCGTCAGCCTGCTGGAAACGCTCGCCGAACGCCGCGACCTGTTCAACTTCGATGAATTCCCGGCGCCGGTGCCGGGGCAGGGCAGCACCGCGTTCCGCTACCGTCTCAACGATGACGGCGACACCCCGACGCTGTACCTGAACTCGCTGCTGCCGGGCAAAAGCACCATCCCCCACAACCACGAGACCTGGGCAATCATCAGTGCCATCGAAGGCCAGGAAATCAACTACGTCTATACCCGCAGCGATGAGGGCCGCGAGCCTGGTTTCACCACGTTGCACCTGCAAAAGGAAGTCATCGTGCAGCCCGGCACCTCAATCTCGTTTTTGGGTGAAGACTTGCACGGGATTCGTGTCGATGGCCAACAGCCGACCCTGCATATCCATTTGTACGGCTTGCCGCTGGAATCCCTCAACGGGCGTTACGGCGTTGAGGCCGACGGGCGCATTCTCAACTACAACGCCTCGCAAATGGCGCCGTCGATCAAGGCCTACGCATGATCGATCTGTATTACTGGCCGACCGGCAACGGTTTGAAAGTCGGCATTCTCCTGGAAGAACTGGGGCTGGAGTACCGCGTGCTGCCAGTCAACATCCGTGAGGGTGAACAGAAGCAGGCGGCATTCCAGCGCATCAGCGCCAACGGGCGGATTCCGGCGATTGTCGATCATGCGCCTCACGGCTTGATTGAACCGCTGAGCCTGTTCGAATCCGGTGCCATCCTCAATTATCTGGCCGACAAGGCCGGACGATTCCTGCCAGCGGCGGGCACTGCCGAACGTCAGAAGGTGCAGGAATGGCTGTTCTGGCAAGTGGGGCACGTCACGCCATACCTGAGTCAGTTGCAGCTGTTCAAGGAGAAGGCGCCGCAACCGCAGGCGTTTGCCCTGGAACTGCTGGCGGGCGAGGCGGCGCGCTTGTATGGCGTGCTGGAGCGACGGTTGTCCGAAGTGCCCTGCGTGGCCGGTGATTATTCCATCGCCGACATGGCGATATTCCCGTGGATTCAGCCGCAGCGACAGGGGCAGGAACTGCAGGATTTTCCGCACATTCGGGCCTGGCGCGAACGCCTCAAGGCGCGCCCGGCCATTCAACGTGCGTATGCCAAGGGCCGCGACGTGGCGGCCAGTGAACGCGCTCTGGCGCTTCAATAATTTTCTTTCGAGCGCAACCCCATGAGTCAGATCGTAACCCCAGCGCAATTGCAGCAGTGGCTGTTCGACGGGCAGGAAATTGCCCTGTTCGATGTGCGTGAACATGGCCAGTATGGCGAAGCCCATCCGTTCTTTGCCGTCAATCTGCCCTATAGCCGGCTGGAACTGGAGGTTCGGCGACTGGCGCCCAACCCTCAAGTGCGACTGGTGATTCATGACCAGAACGGCGGCGATGTTGCCACGCGTGCCGCGCGGCGCCTTCAGGCGTTGGGGTATGACCGCGTGCATATTCTTGAGGGCGGTGCCGATGGGTGGCAGGCCGCCGGTCATCAGTTGTTTGCCGGCGTGCATGTGCCATCCAAGGCATTTGGCGAATTGGTCGAAGAGGTCAATCACACCCCCCATGTCACCGCGCAACAACTGGCCGAATGGCAAACCCGAGGCGAGCCTCTGGTGCTGCTCGACGGCAGGCCGTTCGATGAATACTACAAAATGACCATTCCTGGTTCCGTGTGCTGCCCCAATGGCGAACTGGGGTATCGCATCCATGACCTGGTGCCTGACGAAGACACGCCGATCGTGATCAATTGCGCCGGTCGTACCCGCAGCATTATCGGTGCGCAGACCCTGATCAACCTCGGATTGAAGAACCCGGTGTACGCCTTGGAAAACGGCACACAAGGCTGGTATCTGGAGGACTTCGAGCTTGAGCACGGCAGCACCCGGCGTTATGCCGAGTCGGTGACCGCAGCGCCATTGACCACACAGCGCCTGGCGGCTGCCCGACTGGCCGAAAGAGCCGGCGCAGAGACAGTGACGGCTGCACAGGTCGAGCAATGGGCCGGCGATGCTGATCGCAGTCTGTTTTTGTGTGATGTGCGCACCGCCGAAGAGTTTGCCGCCGGCAGTCTGCCGGGCGCGCAACACACGCCAGGCGGTCAGTTGGTTCAATCGACCGATCTGTATATCGGCGTGCGCCAGGCGCGACTGGTGCTGATCGACAGCGATGGTGTCCGCGCCCGGATTGTCGCGAGCTGGCTGCGTCAGGCGGGGCATGAAGCCTATGTGCTGGCAGGGGGTGTGAGCAGCACGCTGTCGCTGCCGGAAAGCGATGGGGTCGCCCACGAGGCATTGCCCCTGATCACGGCGCAGGCACTTTCCGATGCACTGAAGGATGACGCCGTCGCGCTGATCGATCTGCGGCCGAGCATGACTTATCGCAAGGGCCACATTGCCGGGGCGCGCTGGTCGATTCGCTCCTTGCTCGCACAACACGTGGCGGGCGAGCAGCGGCCGCTGGTGCTGTTGGCCGAGGTTGCCCAACTGGCTGCGCTCGCCTCACAGGAACTGCCACAAGCTCAGCGCGCGCAGGTACGGCTGCTGGACGGCGGCCTTGATGCCTGGCGTGCGGCCGGTTTTGCCGTGCAGGAAAGTCCGGACGCGCTCACTGATGAGCAATGTATTGATTTTCTGTTCTTTACCCATGACCGCCACTCCGGCAACAAGGACGCAGCGCGTCAATACCTGACGTGGGAAATCGGTTTGCTGGCGCAGATGAACGCCGACGAAATCGCCAGTCTCGAACCGTTGCAGGTGCAGGCACGTCCGGGGTCGCACGTGCATACGCGGCTGGTGCATTCGGCACTGGCCCAGGGGGCCGGTGGCCGCGCAGTCAATGTGCCGGTGACTCGCTTGAGTACGGTGTTGTTCGACAACCTGGCGCAAATGCGTGACGCCCGTGCTCGTCGTGATAGCGAGCGGGTACTGAGTTATGGCGCGCGCGGCAATCCGACGGCGTTCGCCCTCGAAGACCTGGTCACCGAGCTGGAGGGTGGGTATCGCACGCGCTTGTACGGTACCGGGCTGGCAGCGATCGCACAGACGTTTCTCGCTTATCTGCGACCCGGTGATCATGTGCTGATCACCGACGCGGTATACGCGCCGGTGCGACGCCTGGCACGGGAGTTTCTTCAGCCCTTCGGCATTGAAGTCAGCTATTTCGCGGCCGACGGCCGTGACCTGGAGGCCCGGCTGCAAGCCAATACCCGAATGGTCTACACCGAAGTGCCTGGCTCGTTGTTGTATGAACTGTGCGACTTGCCGGCCATGGCTGCCCTGTGCAAGCCGCGAAGTATCCTGCTGGCTGTCGACAATACCTGGGGCTCCGGTTACCTGTACCGTCCCTTGGCGCTCGGTGCAGATATCTCGATCATGGCACTGACCAAATACCTGAGCGGCCACAGTGACGTGGTCATGGGCAGCGTCTGCATGACCGAAGACGCATGGCCCGCACTGGCGGCCATGAGCGACAGCTTTGGAGCGACCGTCAGCCCTGACGATGCGTATCTGGTGCTGCGTGGCGCTCGAACGCTCGCGTCACGACTGCAAGTGCACGAGCGTCAGGCTCTGGAAGTCGCCCACTGGTTACAGGCACACCCGCAGGTGAAGCAGGTGTTCCATCCGGCCTTGCACGATCATCCCGGCCATGCCTTGTGGCGCCGGGACTTCACTGGCAGCAATGGCCTGCTGTCCTTTGAATTGCGTGAAACGGACGCCGCGTACGTGGAAAGTTTCATCGATGCGCTGCAACTGTTCGGATTGGGGGCTTCCTGGGGCGGTTTTGAAAGTCTGATCACCGTGGCCGATACCGGCGATCGCGACAGTGCGGCGGATCGCTTATTGAATCCGGTGTTGCGCTTGCACGTCGGCCTGGAGGATGTCGCCGACTTGATTGAAGATCTGCAGCGCGGGTTTGCGGCTTTGGAAAGGGATCAAGGTCGTGCCGTTTGATGTTCGCTCACTCAGTGAGGGGGCTCTGAGGTAGCGTCTGCACAGGCGCGGAACACTCCATCAAAACCGGGCTGAGTCTGCTGCTGGATGTCAGCCCGTCGATGAGTCGATCAAGCGTTGACCGGCACGGCTCTGGGCCTGCGATACAGGATCGTTGTCGGTGCGCAGCACGTCCGGCGGTCGGCACGCAGCAAAACCAGATCGCTTTGAAAAGCACCTCCGGAAAACCGGGCGGGAAAGCCTAAGCTCATTCCAAAAAGATATTTATTTAATCTTTTTAAGATCGTTTAGCTTTTAGCAAAGAAAACGTGCAGCGCCTCGCTTGCGGCGTTTTTTTGCCTCAGGCCAACCCTGTCCGCGGTTATTGCCTGAGGCTCCTGTCCATTTTTTCTACCCTGAACGGCCATATATCTGGCCGTCAGCGGTTCGTTGCCGGGAGCCCTCGTGACACTTATTAAAACCTCTTTGGCAGCGGTACAGGTCGGCTTGCCTGAACGATTGGCCCCACTCACCGACGATAGCGCCGAGGAGGGCGATGTTGTCCTGGAACTGCGAGGCGTCACTAAAGCTTATCTGCGCAAGGGCGGATCGCCGTTGCCGGCTGTCAACCATGTCAGCTTGAAGGTCCGGCGCGGCGAAGTGCTGTGCCTGATGGGCACCTCCGGCAGCGGCAAATCGACCTTGCTTCGCCATATCAATCGTTTGATCGAACCCACCAGCGGTGAGGTCTTGATTGAAGGTCAGGCTATCAGCGGTCTGAGCCACAAAGCGTTGCGGGATTTGCGCTCGCGGCGAATCGGCATGGTGTTCCAGCATTTTGGTCTTTTGCCCCATCGCACGGTGCTGGACAACGTTGCGCTGCCTCTGGAGTTGCGCGGCGAATCCGAGGCCGTCCGGCACGCAGCGGCCACCCGACAGTTACAGGCGATGGGCCTTGAGGGATGGGGCGAGCATTATCCCCACGAGTTGTCCGGCGGTATGCAGCAAAGGGTCGGTCTTGCGCGGGCATTGGTGACTGATCCGGATATTCTCCTGATGGACGAGCCTTTCAGCGCGCTGGATCCGACCATCCGGCGAGACCTGCAAAGGCACTTTCTGGCCTTGGTACGCGAGCGCGGGATTACCACGTTGCTGGTCACCCACGATCCTGCCGAAGCGGTCCGTCTCGCTGATCGGATAGCGGTATTGCGCCAGGGACGTCTGGTGCAGTCGGGCACCCCGAAACAGCTGCTCGAGACACCGGCCGATGCTGAGGTCGCGGATTTTTTCCGCGATTGCCTTCCAGCCGCACCGGTATTGCACGATGCCGGTGGCGCGGTACGTCAGGTTCCCGAAACGGCACCGAAGGAGCAACCGGTTCAGCCGGGCTTGCGCGGCTGGCAAGCCCTGTTGCTCGGGCCGGCAGCGCTGGCGGCGCGGGGCCGAGGCGGGTTGTTCTGGCTCGGGTTCGCCGCAGAACTCGCGGCTCTGGCCACTGCGGTGCAGGGCATCGCGAGCGCATCCTGGATATCGGTCGTGGTGGGATTGGCCTTGCTGGCGGCCAGTCGTTTCACCGCGTATTCGCTGAGCCGTCAACCGGTGCGGCGCGCCGTTTCGAGTTGGGCGTTGCCGCTGGCGGTGCTGCTGGTCAGTCAGGCATTGGTGATCTGGCGCGTGTTGACGCCCGATACCACCCAGGCGTTCTTGCAGTTCCCGGCCAGCCGCCAGGCGCTGTTACTGACTGCACAGAGCCTGGATGATTTTATTGGTTGGTCACAGGTGACATTCGAGAGCGCTTTTGTCGGCGTGATCGTTGCGGTTCGCACGGTCATTGAAGGAATCGAATCCCTGCTTGGTTGGCTGCCTTGGCCGGTTTGCGCGCTGGCGCTGGTATTGCTGGCCTGGCGCTCGGCGGGCATGGCCCTGGCGCTCACCAGCAGCGCAGCGTTGTTGTATATCGGCCTGTTCGGGTTTTGGGAGCGGACAATTGCCACGCTGGCGCTGGTTGGTTCGTCGGTGCTGATCGCACTGGTGATCGGCGTACCCACCGGCATTTTGCTGGCGAAGCGGCCGTTTGCCCGCAGGCTGCTCACGCCTTTGCTGGATGTCATGCAGACCCTGCCGACCTTTGTCTACCTGATTCCCGCTGTGGCGTTCTTCTCGGTGGGCAAGACTCCGGCAGTCATTGCGACGGTGATTTTTGCCCTGGCACCGATGATTCGTCTGACGTCCCTGGGCATTCAGGAAGTCCCGAAGGATGCCGTGGAAGCGGCAATCGCCCATGGAGCGAACCCTTGGCAAACCCTGGTGAAGGTGCAACTGCCGCTGGCGCGAAGATCACTGTTGCTGGGGATTAATCAGACCATTGTCATGAGCCTGTCGATGGTGGTGGTTGCTGCCCTGATCGGCGCTGGAGGACTGGGTTACGACGTCATGACGGCGTTGCGCAATATCAAGGGCGGCGAGGGCGTGCTGGCCGGCGTGGCGATCGTGCTGTGTGCATTGATCCCCGATCGAATCATTCAATCGAGCTTGCGCAAGCAAGACCATCTGCATAACTGAACAGTGAGACTTATCGTGGCAAAACATCTATTGCGTAACTTGAGTGCGGCTGCAGTGCTGGCGTCCCTGATCGTGCCGGCCAGCGTGATGGCCAAGGACAAAATTGTCATTGGCGAGCAGAACTGGACGGGGGCTATCGCCATTCAACACATTTTGGGTGAGGTGATCAAAACCCGTCTGGACGGTGATGTGTCGTATCTGGCCGGGGACGTGCCGGTGCTGTTCAGTGCGGCGGCCAAGGGCGACGGTTCTGTGGATGTGCTGACGGACATCTGGCTGCCCAATCAGTCGGCGGCGTGGGCCAAGTACGTCACCGGCGGCACCCGCTCACTGGTGCCCAATGCTCACCCTTATACCGGCGAACAAGGCTTCTACATTCCCGGTTATCTGCAAGACAAGTACGGCGTCAAATCGATCTACGACCTGAAAAAACCGGAAGTGGCCAAGCTCTTCGAGCCTTTGGGCGGCGGCAAGGCCGAACTGCTGGTGGGGCCGGCGGGCTGGGAGTCGACCTATATCGGCCAGATCAAGGCCAAGGATTACGGCTTCGCCGATAAATTCGAGTCCGTCTCGACGGAAGCCTCGGTGACTTACGCCAAACTGGCCTCGGCTTACAAGGCGCAACGCGGCGTGGTGTTCTACGCCTATACCCCTGACTGGATTTTCTCGGCCTATGATCTGCGTCGTCTGGAAGAGCCCGCGTTCGATGGCTACGCCCAGGACAACAAAAAAGAAGATCCTCTTTACAAGGCGGATGGCTGCTGGAAATTCGTCAGCCCGACCGTCGATCCCGACTGGCTGAACAAGAGCCACATCACCTGCGCCTTCCCGGATGCCAAGGTGTACGTCCTGGCTTCCACCGCACTGCAAAAGCGCGCACCGAAAATTGCCGAGTTTCTGCACAATTTCGCCATCGACCCGGCACAGTTGAACGGACTGATCCAGAAGATCGAAAAGGAAAAACAGCCAGCAGACGTCGCCGCCAAGGCCTGGGTTCAAGCCAACCCTTCTACTGTTGATCAGTGGTTTGCAGGGCAGGCGCAGCAAGTGAGTTCATCCCAATGACCAGAGCGAACGTACGTGTGCTCGATGGCGGCATGGGGCGGGAGTTGAAGCGAATCGGCGCGCCGTTCCGTCAACCGGAATGGTCGGCCCTCGCGCTGATCGAAGCGCCCGAGTATGTGCTGCAGGCGCATCAGGCGTTCGTGACAGCGGGCGCCCGGATCATCACCACCAACAGCTATGCGGTGGTGCCTTTTCACATTGGCGATGAGCGATTTGCCGAACAGGGAAGAGCGCTGGCTGAGCGCGCCGGACGCTTGGCGCGGCAGGCCGCCGGCGAAAGTACCGATGCGGTCACCGTGGCCGGGTCGTTGCCGCCGGCGTTGGGGTCGTACCGGCCGGATCTGTTCGATCATCAGCGTTCAGTAGCGATCCACCGCGAACTCATTGCTGGATTGCAGGCGCACGTCGATGTGTGGCTGGCCGAAACGCAAAGCTCCATTGCTGAAGTGCGGGCGGTGGTCGAAGCCCTCGGAACGAATCCCGCGCCACTCTGGGTGTCATTCACGCTGTTGGACGAAGAGGGGCGGGAACCGCGATTACGCTCAAACGAGGCCGTTGCCGATGCGGTTCGCGTGGCGGCCGAACTGGGGGCTAAAGCGGTGCTCTTCAATTGCAGCCAGCCGGAAGTGATGGCCGCGGCCTTGATTGAGGCACGCGCTGTGATTGAAAACCTGGATCATCCTGTCGAACTGGGGGTTTATGCCAATGCTTTCCCCCCTGTCAGTGCCAAAGCCGAGGCCAATAGCGATTTGTTGGAAATTCGGCGCGATCTGGGCCCCGAGTCCTACCTGGACTGGTCGAAATCATGGGTTGCCGCAGGGGCCAGCATTGTCGGCGGATGCTGTGGAATCGGCCCGGAGCATATCGCCCAATTGCATTTGCACCTGCACTATCAAAAGGGTGAGGAGGCCGCGCATGAGTGATTTTTCAGGCGACGTTCTGTCAGAGCAGGCGACATTGGGTGCCGGCTGTTTCTGGGGAGCGGAAGCTTCATTCCGGGCATTGCCGGGTGTGCTCGACACCCGTGTCGGGTTCGCGCGGTCAGACTTGGGTGACGCCACCCTGATCGAAGTCGTGCAAGTCGACTTCGACCCCCGGCTCATTTCCTACAGCCGTCTCGTCGAGCACTTCTGGACACTGCATGATCCCACGTCAGTCGACCGGCAGGGTGCGGACGTCGGGGCGAAATACCGTTCCGCGCTGTTTTTCAACAGTACCGAGCAGTCCCGACTGGCACTTGTCGCCAGGCAGCAGCTGGACGCCAGTGGCCAGTTGGGCAAGCCAGTGGCTACGGTGATCCTGCCACTGGGTGAATTTCAAAAGGCGGATGAAGAACATCAGCGCTACCTTGAAAAGCACGGTGGCAGCGCCTGTTCGATTTGATGCATATGCAACGCTTTTGCCGTCACGGCCGAGGCGTTGCAATCGCAAGGGTCGGCGAATGGGGCAAGCCGAAATTGACGCAAGAGTGAATCCACAGGAATACGGGCAGGTAAGGGTGTATAAAAGTGATTAAAATCGTCGAAATACAGTTAACTACACTAAATAGATGTTTAGTCGAGTTATTACAGATCGTATTGAAACGATGGAGCAGGTCATGAATCCACGCCCGATTACTGCATCGAACTTGATTGCGTCACTGGACCTTGAGCCTCACGTCGAGGGTGGTTTCTTTCGCAGAACCTACCAGGCCGATCATCGGGACATGCTCGAAACCGCCGGTGGGCCGCGTTATTTGATGACGTCGATTTATTACCTGTTGACCGAAGAATCACCGGTTGGCCAGTTTCATTTCAACCAGTCAGACATCCTGCATTATTTCCATATGGGCGATGCCATCGAGTACAGCCTGATTCATGCCGACGGCTCGCTGCAGACGCTGGTGATGGGCAGCGACGTTCTGGCCGGACAACAACTGCAATTGCACGTACCGGGCGGAATCTGGAAAGCCTCCAGGTTGCTGAATGGCGAGAACGGATTTGGTTTGATCAGCGAAGCGGTTTCACCAGGGTTTGATTTCGCGGATATGGAAATGGGGAGTCGGCGGAAACTCACAGCGCGGTATCCGCAGTATCGAGCGCTGATTGAAAAGCTGACGCGTGACGAGGATTGAGAGCAGCACATTTCAAATAGAGAGATCAGCAGGCATCAAGGATCAGGTCCTTTGAGAGAGATGCCAGAGATTGAAATGGTGTGCGCAACCGTACTGACTCCGTAATACTTTGTTACGTGTAATGTATATTATGTTAAATGATGTGTCTGGGCGGAACTTTACCAATCCCTACCGAAACCTCGGTGACCCACCTCGGCAATCAGCTAAACAATTCATAGATCTCAGAAACCACCTGCATCGTAGCGCCTTCGATCGTTCCTTCATTACGGCACAAAACCCAGCCGTGATCCGCAGCCGCTTGCTCAAACATCTCCGTACACGCGACATGCTCAGCGTGCTTTTGAATCACAGTACCGCCCAGTCCTCTGGATCGTGCCGTTGCCCTGGCCCATGAAATATCCGGCGTGGTGACGACTCCGACATGCAGGTCTGGCACCTGCACGTTTTGCTCGATATTCAACTGGAGAATCTCTGCAAACGAGACGGTATGGCGAAACGCGGCGTCAGACGGATACCAGCGATCGATCAGGATAATGCTGTCCAGCGGTTGTTCAGTCAGCACGTGCCGGGAGATCCAACTGCGGCTCTCAGCAAAGCGCTGACACACAGCCCACTCCAGGTCCCGGGAGGGATTTCTGGCGAGTTCGTTAACGAGGGCCATGGTGGCACCCCGGTAAGGATCGCTTTTTCTCTCGCAAAGCCGGATGACTTTCTTGTTGTCGGCCCTCAGTACTGCCGTGACGGCTTCCAATAATGTGGTTTTGCCGGTTCCTTTTGGCCCATCCAGAGAAATAAACAGCGGACGATTCATTTTTCACACAACGATTGAGGCATTGGTGACCACTCTATCTTCATTTCTGTAATTCAATCAGCTCATCCCTGCCCTTTGCCTAGACTTGCTTCCCAATGATGTTCGCCAGACCTTTTGACTGCCAGGGAATCGCATAAGGAGCCACCCCATGTCAAAGCTATATCCCGGAATCGATCCTGAAGGGCTTATCGAGTACTCCGTGGTCTACACCGACCGCTCGCTCAACCACATGTCGCAGACATTTCAGGCCGTGATGAAGAACATTTCCCAGACCCTGAAACAGGTTTACAGCGCCGAGGCGGTTGCGGTGGTTCCGGGCAGCGGCACATTCGGCATGGAAGCGGTGGCGCGCCAGTTCGCCACCGGCCAGCAATGTCTGGTGATACGCAACGGCTGGTTCAGCTATCGCTGGAGCCAGATCCTTGAGACGGGCAACATCCCGGCGGCCACTACGGTACTGAAAGCCCGACCGGTCGAAACGGGTCGCCAGGCTGCCTACGCCCCGCCACCACTGGACGAAGTGCTGGCAGCCATTGCGGCGCAAAAGCCGCAGATTGTCTTCGCCCCCCACGTTGAAACCTCATCAGGAATTATCCTGCCCGACGAGTACCTGCGGGCCGTCGGCGACGCCGTGCATGCGGTGGGTGGGCTGTTCGTGCTGGACTGCATCGCTTCCGGCACGCTTTGGGTTGATATGCACAAGTGCGCCGTCGACCTGCTGATCAGCGCACCGCAAAAAGGCTGGAGCGCCTCCCCGTGCTGCGCCCTGGTGATGTTCAGTGCTCTGGCCCTCGAACGCATCGAGCAGACGCAAAGCAGCAGCTTCGCCTGCGACCTGAAAAAGTGGCTGCAGATCATGCAGGCCTACGAACAAGGCGGACATGCCTACCATGCGACCATGCCCAGCGATTCCCTCGCGCGGTTCAACGACGTAATGAAAGAGACGCAAGCCTACGGTTTCGAAAAGGTCCGCGACGAACAACAGGCTCTGGGCGATCGGGTGCGCGCCATGTTGACCGGCAAAGGCTTCAAAAGCGTGGCCGCAGCCGGTTTTCAGGCCCCAGGCGTCGTGGTGAGCTACACCGATGATGCCGATATCAAAAACGGTAAGAAATTTGCCAGCCACGGTTTGCAGATCGCCGCCGGGGTGCCGTTGCAATGCGACGAACCGGCTGACTTCCAGACCTTCCGCATCGGTCTGTTCGGACTCGAAAAGCTGTACAACATCGAGCGTACGGTCAGCACCCTTGAGCAGGCACTGGATGAGGTGATGGTTAGCTAAGCCCTCACCTCGCCCACAGCCAATACCGTTCCCGCCGATTCTGTGCGGCGGGAACCAACAAGCCTGATCAACCTGTCATAAATTCCATATCCGCTGGCAAATAAAAGACTTTTCCACCGTTCCAATAGCCGCTGAGGATCCGCGATGACAAGGCCAGCGTCGATTCGTCGCACCATTTAGCGCCAAAACCCCTTTCATTCTGAATTAGTGATTTAACTAGGTAGTTACCTAACTATATAATGCCCTCCTCATTTCAACGGGACATTCAACGTGAAGCAGAGTCAACGCCTCTCGGGCATATCAACATTCATTCTGGTCGGGCTGGGCGTGATCATCGCCCTGCTCGGCCTGGCACTGGCCGCTGGCGGTGTGAAATTGGTCAGCCTGGGAGGCTCCTGGTACTTCCTGGTGGGTGGTCTGGCGATGGCCATTTCCGGTCTGCTGATCGCACGCCGCAAGCCTTCCGGTGCCTGGCTGTTCGCGGCGTTCCTGCTGGGGACGGCGATCTGGGCAGTCATCGACGCAGGGCTGGTGTTCTGGCCGGTGTTCTCTCGCCTGTTCATGTTCAGCGCGGTGGGTCTGGTGGTCGCGCTGGTCTATCCGCTGCTCAAACGCGCCAATGGTGACGTTGCAGGTCGCGGTGCTTACGGCGTTGCGGCTGTTCTGGCGGTTGGACTGGCGGTGGCTGCCGGCAACATGTTCGTCGCGCACCCGACCGTCGCCCCTACCGGCACTGGCCCGGGCCTGACGCCGGTCGAGCCGGAAAAGGCGCAGAAAGACTGGGCGCACTACGGTAATACCGAGGGTGGCAGCCGCTTCGCCGCGCTGGACCAGATCAATCGCAGCAACGTCGACAAGTTGAAAGTCGCGTGGACCTACCACACCGGCGATATCGCCGAGAGCGACGGCAACGGTGCCGAGGACCAACTGACTCCGCTGCAGATCGGCAACAAAGTCTTCATCTGCACCCCGCACAACAACCTGATCGCGCTGGATGCCGATACCGGCAAAGAACTCTGGAAAAACGCGATCAACGCTCAATCCAAAGTCTGGCAGCGTTGCCGTGGCATGGCGTATTTCGACGCCAGCGCCGCCGTCGCCAAACCGGCCAGTTCGCCGGTTACCGAGACCCCGGCCGCTCCCGCCGCCAACTGCACACGCCGTCTGCTGACCAACACCATCGACGCCCGCCTGATCGCGGTCGATGCCGACACCGGCGAGTTCTGCCAGGGTTTCGGCAACAACGGCCAGGTCGATCTGAAAGCCGGTCTGGGTGATGTCCCGGACAGCTACTATCAATTGTCCTCCGCGCCGCTGATGGCCGGCACCACCGTGGTGGTTGGCGGTCGTGTGGCCGACAACGTGCAGACCGACATGCCGGGCGGCGTGATCCGTGGTTTCGACGTGATGACCGGCGCGATGCGCTGGGCATTCGACCCGGGCAATCCGCAGGATAAAAAGGCACCGGCAGACGGCAGCACTTATGTGCGCAGCACGCCGAACAGCTGGGCGCCGATGTCCTATGACCCGGCGACCAACACGATCTTCCTGCCGATGGGCAGCTCGTCCACCGACATCTATGGTGTCGAGCGCAGCAAACTGGATCACACCTACGGCGCCTCGATCCTGGCGCTGGACGCCAACAGCGGCGAAGAAAAGTGGGTCTACCAGACCGTGCACAACGATCTCTGGGACTTCGACCTGCCGATGCAGCCAAGCCTGATCGATTTCACCAAGGACGGTAAAACCGTTCCGGCGGTGGTGATCGGCACCAAGGCCGGGCAGATTTACGTGCTCGACCGTGCCACCGGCAAACCACTGACCGACGTTAAAGAAGTACCGGTCAAGGCGTCGAACATCCCGAACGAACCCTACTCGCCAACCCAGCCGAAATCGGTCGGCATGCCGCAGATCGGTGCCCAGCACCTGACCGAATCGGACATGTGGGGCGCCACGCCGTACGACCAGTTGCTGTGCCGGATCGACTTCAAGTCGATGCGCTACGACGGGCTGTACACCGCGCCGGGTACTGACAAATCCCTGAGTTTCCCGGGCTCGCTGGGCGGCATGAACTGGGGCAGCATCTCGACTGACCCGGTGCACGGCTTCATCTTCGTCAACGACATGCGCCTGGGTCTGTGGATTCAGATGATCCCGTCGCAGAACACAGGCAAGGCAACCTCTGGTGGCGAAGCGTTGAACACCGGTATGGGCGCCGTGCCGCTGAAAGGCACGCCTTACGCAGTGAACAAAAACCGCTTCCTGTCGGTCGCCGGCATTCCGTGCCAGGCCCCGCCGTTCGGTACGCTGACCGCCATCGACATGAAAACCCAGAAAGTCGCCTGGCAAGTTCCGGTCGGCACCGTTGAAGACACCGGCCCGCTGGGCATCCGCATGCACCTGCCGATCAAGATCGGTCTGCCAACCCTCGGCGGCACGCTGTCGACCCAGGGCGGCCTGATCTTCATCGCCGGCACCCAGGACTTCTACCTGCGCGCGTTCAACAGCGGCAACGGTGAAGAAGTCTGGAAAGCGCGTCTGCCAGTCGGCAGCCAGGGCGGCCCGATGACGTATGTATCGCCGAAAACCGGCAAGCAATACGTGGTCATCACCGCTGGTGGCGCTCGTCAATCGACCGACCGTGGCGACTACGTGATGGCGTACGCCCTGCCGTAAACCGCAGCGCCCTCCTTCACTTCACTTGTGCGCGGCACCTTCGGGTGCCGCGTCGTTTCATGTCCTTCGCTCTGGATTTCAGCAATGTCATTGGCTGTTCGCTTTTCCCACGCCGGGGTCTTCACCGGCATGCTGTTCGGTCTCACCTGCGGCGCTGCCCTGCCCGCCCTCGCCGATACCGATTCGAACGTGTTCACCCGCAACACCCTGACCGGCGACTGGGGCGGCCTGCGTCATCAGCTCGATGAAGATGGCATCAAGTTCACCGGCGACTATACCGGCGAAACCGCCTACAACGCCGACGGCGGCCTGCATCGCTCGGCGCGTTATTCGCAGAACATCAAGCTCGGTGCGCAGTTCGACCTGAGCAAACTGTACGGCGTCGACAACGCCGGCAAGATCCAGTTGAGCATCAACGACCGACGCGGCAACAGTGCCTCCGAAGATCTGGTCGGCAACCGTCTGCCGATCCAGGAAAACTACGGCGGCCTCTACACCCGCCTGACCGAGCTGAGCTACGAGCGCAGCCTGTTTACCCCGGCGCTGAACGTCAAGCTCGGCTACATGGCCATGGGCAACGACCTCGGCGGCCTCGACAGCGGCATCCTCTGCAACTTCATGAACGCCGGTTTCTGCGGCCATCCGCTGAACATGTCCGGTGGCAGCGGCTGGACCAACTACCCCAACGCCCACCTCGGTGTGCGGGTGAAATATGACCTCTCCCCTGCCTGGCAACTGCGCGTGGCCGCGTTTAACGTCGACCCGGAAAGTAACGGCAACTCCAGCCGCGCCTGGCACCTGGGCCCGAAACACACCACCGGCACCGTGGTGCCGATCGAGCTGGTCTACAAGCAGGCAGGCAAACTGCCCGGCGAGTACAAGGTCGGTTATTACTACGACAGCTCCGACGTTAAACGCATCGGCAGTGACAAGGAAGTGTCCGGACGCGGCGGCCACTACGTCCTGATCGACCAGGCCGTCTGGGCCTCGGACACCTCCGAAGGCCGCAGCCTGCACGCCTTCGGCCAATACTCGGCGGCCAGCGAAGCAGCCTCGCCGTTCAGCAAGTGGTACGGCACCGGCCTGGTGCTGTACAAACCGTTCGAAGGCCGCCCTCGCGACACCGTTGCCCTCGGCTACGGCCGCGCAGTACCGAACCCGCGCAGCCGCGATGTGCAGCAAGACGCCGCGCTGGACAATGGCGCAGCGTTTCCAAACCTGGACAGCGCCGAGCAATTGATCGAACTCGGTTACGGCTATCAGGCCACGCCTTGGCTGACGCTGCGCCCGAATATGCAGTACATCATCGAGCCGGGCGCGTTTTCCGGGAAGGACATCGACAATGCATTGGTGTTTGGATTGCAGGTGAAAGCCGCACTCTGACACCAACATTTGCCGACCACAAAAAAAGCACCCGAAGGTGCTTTTTTTGTGGGTGCCGCCAAACGAATCAACCCGCGAAGTTGGCCCGCGCTGCGTGCAGTTTCTTGTAGCTCTCGATCAGACGCAGGTGCCGATCCAGCCCTTCCAGCTTCATGCTGGTCGGCGTCAGACCGTAGAAGCGCACGCTGCCGTTGACCGAACCGATCGCCGCATCCATGCGTTCGTCGCCAAACATGCGGCGGAAGTTGGCTTCGTAGTCTTCCAGCTCCAGATCTTCGTCCAGCTCCATTTCCAGCACCACGTTGACCGCTTGATAGAACAAGCCGCGCTCGACGGTGTTGTCGTTGTATTGCAGGAAGGCTTCGACCAGATCCTTGGCCTGCTCGTACTTCTGCAAGGCGAGGTAGATCTGCAGGCGCAGTTCGAGGATGGTCAACTTGCCCCATGGGGTGTTGTCGTCGAACTCGATGCCGATCAGCGTGGTGATGTCGGTGTAATCGTCCAGTTCGCTGTGTTCCAGGCCTTTGGCGAGGTTGCGCAGACCGACTTTGCTCAGGTTGTGCAGGTTGAGGATGTCGGCACGGAATTGCAGCGCTTTGTTGGTGTTGTCCCAGATCAGGTCTTCTACCGGATAGATCTCCGAATAGTCCGGTACCAGAATGCGGCAAGCCTTGGCGCCGATGTGCTCGTAGACCGCCATGTAGACTTCCTTGCCCATGTCTTCGAGGATGCCGAACAGCGTCGCGGCTTCTTCGGCGTTGGAGTTTTCGCCGTTGCCGGAGAAATCCCACTCGACGAATTCGAAGTCGGCCTTGGCGCTGAAGAAACGCCACGACACCACGCCGCTGGAATCGATGAAGTGCTCGACGAAGTTGTTCGGCTCGGTCACGGCCTGGCCCGAGAAGGTCGGCTGCGGCAGATCGTTGAGGCCTTCGAAGCTGCGGCCCTGCAGCAACTCGGTAAGGCTGCGTTCCAGCGCCACTTCGAAGCTCGGGTGCGCGCCGAACGAGGCGAACACGCCGCCGGTGCGCGGGTTCATCAGCGTCACGCACATCACCGGGAATTCACCGCCCAGGGACGCGTCCTTGACCAGCACCGGGAAGCCCTGCTCTTCCAGCGCCTTGATCCCCGCGAGGATGCCCGGGTACTTCGCCAGTACCTCTTGCGGCACGTCCGGCAGGGCCATTTCGCCTTCGAGGATTTCGCGTTTGACCGCCCGCTCGAAGATCTCCGACAGGCACTGTACCTGGGCTTCAGCCAGGGTGTTGCCGGCGCTCATGCCGTTGCTGAGAAACAGGTTTTCGATCAGGTTGGACGGGAAGTACACCACCTCGTTGTCCGACTGGCGCACGAACGGCAGCGAGCAGATGCCGCGCTGGGTGTTGCCGGAGTTGGTGTCGTACAGGTGCGAGCCGCGCAGTTCGCCGTCGCGGTTGTAAATGCCCAGGCAATATTCGTCGAGGATTTCCGCAGGCAACTCGTCTTTGGCGCCGGGCTTGAACCAGCGCTCGTCCGGGTAATGCACGAACTCGGCATTGGCGATGTCTTCGCCCCAGAACTGATCGTTATAGAAGAAGTTGCAGTTCAGCCGCTCGATGAACTCGCCCAGCGCCGAGGCCAGCGCGCCCTCTTTGGTCGCGCCCTTGCCGTTGGTGAAGCACATCGGCGACTGCGCATCGCGGATGTGCAGCGACCAGACGTTGGGCACGATGTTGCGCCACGAAGCGATTTCGATCTTCATGCCCAGGTCGGCCAGAATCCCCGACATGTTGGCGATGGTCTGTTCCAGCGGCAGGTCCTTGCCGGCAATGCAGGTGCCCGCGCCGGACGTGGAAGCCGGCATCAGTAGCGCCTGGGCATCCGCGTCGAGGTTCTCGACTTCCTCGATCACGAACTCCGGCCCGGCCTGCACCACCTTCTTCACCGTGCAACGGTCGATGGAGCGCAGGATGCCCTGGCGATCCTTCTCGGAGATGTCCGCCGGCAGCTCGACCTGGATCTTGAAGATCTGGTTGTAGCGGTTTTCCGGATCGACAATGTTGTTCTGCGACAGACGAATGTTTTCGGTCGGGATATTGCGGGTGCTGCAGTACAACTTTACGAAGTAAGCCGCGCACAAGGCCGACGACGCCAGGAAATAGTCGAACGGACCCGGTGCAGAGCCATCGCCCTTGTAACGGATCGGTTGGTCGGCCACCACCGTGAAGTCATCGAACTTGGCTTCGAGTCGGAGGTTGTCGAGAAAATTGACCTTGATTTCCATGCGGGTTACCAGAATAGCGGGCTAAACAAATTGGCCGCCATTATCCGGCTTTTGAGCGTGAAGTCTTGTGCTTTTGCGCAACGGGGCCTGAGTGGTCAGACACCTTTGGCGAACTTCTGAACATCTCGAAGCTGAAGATGTTCTAGATTGAAGAAGTACCGGATCAAGGACGAGCAAATGGACATCTCCAGCCGTGCGACGTCGTTACCCACCCTGCAAGGCTCTGTTACCCGGCGCCTGGCCATTGCAGTGGGCGCGCTGTTCATTGCCGGAGTGATGGCGGCGACCGCTGCGTTGCTCGGCATTGCTACTCAACTGGATGAGGATGACGTCAACGACGTGCGGTTCTATTCGGCCCGGGCGCTGGAAAACCGGATTACCGCATCCAAGAACTACATCACCAGTTACGCCTATTGGACGACAGCGTATGAACGTTTGAGCGGTACGGTCGACACGAACTGGGCGTACACCGAGCAGAACATGGGCAAGACCCTGTTTACCAGCGACGGCTATGACGGTCTGTTCGTGCTGGATCGGGAACGCACCAAATACGCCGTCGTTCGCGGGCAAATGCTCGATGCGCAAATGCCCCAGTTCCTTCAGCTTTCGGCGAACAGTCTGGTTGAGCAAGTGCAGAGTCAGCCCGACCTGACCAAGCCCGTCAGTACTTATTCATTGTTCGAAGACTGGCCGGCGCTGGTCACCGCGGCGGCGATCCTTCCCAACGATGAGCGCCCGGTGGGCGAACCACAAAAGACCTCGGTGCTGGTATTCGTCGACAAGCTGACGCCCACCAAGTTGCGCAAGATCGGCAGCGGGTACGGGCTGAACAATCTGTCGCTGGCTCCGGACGACAGCATCGACCCGGGCCAGCCCCGCGTCCCGCTGGACAGCACCGGATACAGCCTCGTTGCGGATCTGGAGCGACCGGGCCTGCATCTGCTGTGGTCGTTGTTGCCCACCCTCGGCTCTGCTTTGATTGTGTTGATGGCGCTGACAGCCTGGTTCTTTCGCCATGCGTTGCGTTCCTCGCGCTATGTCGATAACAGCTTTGAAGCGATGCAGGCCTCGAATCAGGCACTGCTGGCGTCCAACCGCGCACTGGAAGCCAGCGAGGAGCGCTTCCGGGCGGTGGCCGAAGCGGCGTCCGACTGGATCTGGGAAGTGGATGAAGCGTTGTCCATCACCTATCTGTCGACCCGGTTCAGTGCAGTCACCGGTTATCCGCAGGCCCAGTGGATCGGGAAACACATCGGGCACTTGCTTGTCTGCGACACCACTCCGCTGGATCTGTGGCTGAAGAAACTCGACGAAGAGAGCAACGCCAGCGACCTGCGCTGCACCTACCGTGACCGCAAGGAACAACAGCGCCACTGCCGCCTCTCGGCCAGGCCCATCGTGGAAAGAGGGGCAGTGGTCGGCTATCGCGGCACGGCCAGCGACATCACCGATGAAGTCGCCGCCCATGCGCAGATCCAGCACCTGTCCTTGCATGACGCGCTGACGGGATTGCCCAATCGCAACAAATTGTCGCGCTATCTGGACGACGCTCTGCTGCTCAAGGAGCACGCCCCGCCGGTGTCGCTGTTGATGATTGACCTGGACAATTTCAAGCCGATCAACGATTCGCTCGGCCACCCCGCCGGCGATGCTGTTTTGCAGGAGGTTGCCGGCCGACTGCGCGAATGCACGCGTGACCACGATATCGTCGCCCGTCTGGGCGGTGACGAGTTCGTCGTTGTGCTCTGCGGCATGGACACGCATCAGGAGATCGACAGATTCTGCACACGCCTGATCGGCAGCCTGCATCAGCCCATCCACTTCGAACAGCAACCGTTGCACATCGGCGCCAGCGTCGGAATCGCCCTGAGCCGGCGTCACGGGTACGTGGCCAGTGAGCTGATCCGTTGCGCGGACATTGCGCTGTACCAGGCCAAATCCGAAGGCAAAAACACCTGGTGCTATTTCGAAGCGCACATGAGCGATCAGATCCAGACCCGTCGGCAGATGGAGGACGACCTTCGAAGGGCCCTGACGAACAACGAGTTCGTGCTGCACTATCAACCCCGATACAAGGTCGATGGCAAGGAAATCGTCTCGGTCGAGGCACTGGTGCGCTGGCAGCATCCTGCAAAAGGGTTGCTCGGGCCGGATTTGTTCATTCCGCTGGCCGAACAGACAGACCTGATTGTTCCCTTGGGTCGCTGGGTCCTGCGTGAGGCTTGTGAAACCGCACTGACCTGGCCGGCGGACATTCTCCTATCGGTCAACCTGTCACCTGCGCAGTTTGCGATCAGCGATGTGGTCGAAGATGTACGCGAAGTGCTGGTGGGTACTCGCTTCCCGGCCAGCCGGCTGGAGCTGGAAATCACCGAGAACGTAATGCTCAACGACACGGACGGCGCGTTGACCACCATGACTGCGCTCAAGGAACTGGGCGTGCGCCTGAACATGGATGACTTCGGCACCGGTTATTCCTCCCTTGGCTATCTGCGGGCCTACCCGTTCGATGGCATCAAGATCGACAAACGCTTCATTGCTTCCATCAGCACCGGCGCCAATGATCGGGCGGTGGTGCAGGCCATCATCGGACTGGGTAAAGCGATGGGGCTGACCGTGACCGCCGAAGGCGTCGAAACCGAGGAACAACTGGACATTCTGGGCAAGGATCAATGCAACGAAGTCCAGGGTTATTACATGAGTCGCCCGATCGACAAGGCGGCCTTCGCCAGTCTTCTGCAAACATCAAGAGCCGCTGTTGTCGATCCTTCCAGACAGCGAAAAGGCCGGGTGACCTGAGGACGCTGACTCAGCACATCCGCTCAATCGCGGCGCGACGGTTTGCTTCAGTATCCGGCGACTTCCATCACGGCCGGTCACTGACACATGAAAGGTTTCATGCAACCGCGTTTCGCCCTGGCACTGTTGTATTGCGCAATGGCCGACTCGGCATTCGCCAGCGGATTTCTCGACGACGCCAAGACCGAAGTGCTCAGCCGCAATTTCTACCTGAGCAACGACTACCGCTCGCCCTCGCCCGCCGGGAAAAACTACAAACAGGAATGGGCTCAGGGGTTTATCGGCACTTTCGCATCCGGTTTCACGGAGGGAACCGTCGGCTTTGGCCTCGATGCTCATGCCTTTTATGGTTTGAAACTCGATGGCGGCAAGGGGCATTCCGGCACGGGACTGTTGCCGGTGGACAGTGATGGCCGTAGCGAAAGCGAATACTCCAGCGCGGGTGGTGCGCTGAAGCTCAAGGCCTCGAAAACCACCCTCGCCTTCGGTGAAATGACCGTGGAAACGCCGGTGTTCGACACTTCGGACAAACGCCTGCAACCGGAATACGCCACGGGGTTTCTGCTCGACAGCCGCGAGATCGAAAACGCGCGCGTTGTGGCCGGGCGTTTCACGGCGTTCAAGAATCAGGACAGCTCTTCCGGCAGAGGCGACTTTCAGGGCTATGGCGCCAGTACCCAAGGCGAAAGCATCAGCTTTGTCGGCACCGACCTGTTCAGCGACAGCCCGGTGGGCGGCTCGCTGTATGCGTCCGACCTGAGCGACACCTGGCGCCAGTACTACGCCAACCTGCATTTCAAACAGTCCGGTCTGCTGCTCGACGCCAACGTCTACCACACCCGCGACACCGGTCAGGCACTGGCCGGCGACATCGACAACACCGCGTTCAGCCTCTCGGGCAAATACACCTTCGGTGCCCACGCGGTGATGCTTGGCTGGCAACGCATCAATGGCGACACGCCGTTCGATTTCGTCGGTGGCGACTCGATCTACCTGGCCAACTCGATCAAATACGCCGACTTCAACGGCGCCCACGAGCGCTCCTGGCAAGCGCGTTACGACCTGGATCTCGGCGCCTTCGGCATTCCCGGGCTGAATTTCATGACCCGCTACGTCGCTGGCAGCCACATCGACGGCACCCACGCGCCCAAGGGCGGCGCCTATAACCCGTTCGACGCGGACAGCGGTCAGTACCAGCCGCAGCAAGGGGACGGCGGCAAACACTGGGAACGCGACATCGATCTGCGCTACATCGTCCAGTCCGGCGCGGCCAAGGATCTGTCGCTGCAGCTGTCCCACGTTTCGCACCGGGCCAACAGCGCTCAGGCGGGCGATGACATCGACCGGATCTACCTGGTGATCCAGTACCCGCTGGGGTTTTGAAGGGGAAATTGGCGGAAGGCAGCCGGAGTCGAACCTGCCCGGGAACGGATGCCGTCCCCAACCGGGTTTGAAGCCCGGCCGCGCCACCGGGCGCGATTGCCTTCCTTGAACTCAGTCGGCGCCGGGGTTGGCCAGCGCACTGTCGATGCGGATTTGCCGGCCTTCGCCGGCGCGCCGGGTCAGGCCCAGCCGATCGAAGTATTCGAGGATCTGAATACTGCGCTTGCGTCCCAAGCCTAGCGCATCGCGGAATGCCGTGACTTCGATCTGCGGATTTTCTTCGGCCAGGCGCAGCAGGACTGCCGCCATTTGTCGCAGCGTGATGTCGGTGACAAACAGGTCGCGCACCACTTGATGCATCACGCCGAGGCGCGCCAGTTTGCGCAGCAGCAAACGCACGATCGCGTCTTCCTGACCGACGACTTTCGCCACGTCGCGTACCCACGGCGGATCGAAACCAGACTGCTCGAACAATGGCTGCAGCGCCTGCCACAGGGTTTGATCGTCGGCGCTCAGGCGCACTTGATGGTCGGGCAAATGCAGCCACGGGCCGCTGGCGGTCAGCGAGCCGGCGCCGAGCAGTTCTTCCAGCAGGCTGATAAAGGTCGCGCGTTCGAGGCTCAAACCGCTGAAACGCCGCAGACGGTCGCGATCCGGGCCCATCTGGTCGGGCTCCAGCTCATGAAAGCGCGCCAGTTGTTCCAGCAGGGTGAACTTGAGCATGCCCCAGCGCTGCGCATTGAACAGCACCGGCCCCTGACGGGTTTCGATCAGGCGGACATTGTCCGGCAGCGTCCAGCCGTCACGCGGACGATTGAACTGGCGTTCCAGGCGCTGCGGATCGAGGCCGCTTTCGCTGTATTCCAGCAGCGTCGGCAAGGCCTGTTCCAGCTCCGAGCTGATCGCCAGCACACGCAGTTGCGCCAGCCGTTCCGGGCTGCGCCGTTGGCGGGCCGGGGCGAAGGGATCGAGCACACGCCCGCCGCCGAGCGTTCGCTGGGCGCTGGCGTCACGCAGGATCAGCGGATCACCGTGGACGCCGTGCACCGGAACGTTCGTCAGCAGTTGCGCAAACATGCGCTCGCCGGGTGCCAGGCTTGAGCCTTCCAGCAAGGCGACCCGGGCGATCACGTCCTGCGTGCCGAGATGCAGGTGCACTGGCTGGAAGTGCTGGAAAACCCGCTCGCCCGGCAGCAGCCGGAATTCGATGTCCAGCCGCTGGGTCGGTGCGTGCAGCCATTCGGCGAGCAACCATTGGCCGCGATGGATCTGCCCGAGTTCCAGACGATCCGCGCTGATGTTCAGGGCCACGCGCTGGCCGGCGAAGGCTTGTTCGGCGGCTTGATTCTGCGCATGCAGGCCCCTGACCCGCACGGTTTTGCCCGCCGGGCCGAGGCTGAGCTTGTCCCCCACGGCGACCGAGCCCGAAAGCGCCGTCCCCGTCACCACGATACCGGCGCCGGCGACGCTGAACGCCCGGTCGATGGCCAGGCGAAATCCGCCTTCGCGACTGCGCTCCTCGCTTTCTATTTGCTGCAACGCTTCGCGCAGCGCGTCGACGCCCTCGCCTGTCACGCTGGAAACCGTCAGCAACGGCGCCCCGGCATAGGGCCCGGATGACAGCAGGCTTTCAACTTGCCGGCGAACCTCTTCCACCCTGCCCGCCTCGACCCGGTCGCACTTGGTGATTGCCACCAACGCCCGTGGAATGCCCAGCAGCTCGACAATCGCCAGATGTTCGCGGGTCTGCGGCATCACGCCGTCATCCGCCGCCACCACCAGCAACACCAGATCGATGCCTTGCGCGCCGGCGAGCATGTTGTGGGTGAATTTCTCGTGGCCCGGCACGTCGATGAAACCGGTCAGTCCGGCGCCGGGCGCCAGTTCTGCGTACAGATAACCGAGGTCGATGGTCATCCCGCGTTCGCGCTCCTGCGGGCGGCGGTCGCCGGTCTGCCCGGTCAGCGCTTCAAGCAGCGACGTCTTGCCGTGGTCGATGTGCCCTGCCGTGCCGACGATCACGTTGGCAACTGCCCGAGTTGCGCTTGCCACGCCGGTTCATCGTCGAGTTGCCGCAGATCTAGCCACAACGCATCGTCATCAATGCGTCCGAGCACCGGGATCGGCAAGGCGCGCAGCGCGGCTTCCAGATTCAGCAGGCAACGGCCGCGCAGGCGTTTCGATACTTGCGGGCGCAGACACAATGCTGCGCTTGGCAGACGCGCCACCGGTTGGCTGCCGCTGCCGATCATGCCCAACGCAGGCTCCGCCGTGACGGTCCAGCCCTCGCCCAGCAGTTCGGCCAAGGCCGGTTGCAGGCGTTCGGCCTGGACCAGAATCTCGGCTTGCGGGCGGGTCAGCAGGCGCAGGCTCGGCAAGCGCTCGGCCAGACGATCCGGGTCGCGATAGAGTCCGAGCACCGCTTCGAGTGCGGCCAGGGTCAGTTTATCGACCCGCAACGCGCGTTTCAGCGGGTTTTTCTTGATCTTCGCGATCAAGTCCTTGCGCCCGACAATCACTCCCGCCTGCGGCCCACCGAGCAATTTGTCGCCGCTGAAGGTGACGATGTCGGCGCCATCGAGCAGCGCCTGACGCACCGTAGGCTCCGCCGGCAGGCCCCAGCGGGTCAGGTCCAGCAGGCTGCCGCTGCCAAGGTCTTCCAGCAGCGGCAGGTCATGCCGATGGGCCAACGCCGCCAGTTCGGAGGTCGGCACCCGGGCGGTGAAACCTTCGATGCTGTAGTTGCTCGCGTGCACGCGCATGATCAGGCCACTGCGTGGGCTGATTGCCGCCTCGTAGTCGCGGGCGTGGGTGCGATTGGTGGTGCCGACCTCGTGCAGGCGCACGCCGGCGCGGCTCATGATGTCGGGGATGCGGAACGCGCCGCCGATCTCGATCAGCTCGCCCCGGGAAATGATGCCTTCCTTGCGCGCGCCGAGGCTGTTGAGGGTCAGCAGCACGGCGGCGGCATTGTTGTTGACCACGGTCACGGCTTCGGCGCCGGTCAGTTCGCGGATCAGGCCTTCGATCAGGTCGTCGCGGTCACCGCGCTTGCCGCTGGCCAGATCGAACTCCAGATTCAAGGGATAGCGCGCCGCCAGTTGCACCGCTTCAATGGCTTCTTCGGGCAACAAGGCCCGGCCGAGGTTGGTGTGCAGCACGGTGCCGGTCAGATTGAACACCCGGCGCACCTGGCTGCGCTGCTTCAGCGCCAGACGTTCGGCGACTCTCCCGGCCAGCGCTTCAGGGCTGATTTCAACGGCGGTCAGTTGCCCCGCCACCACGGCTTCGCGCAAGTCATCCAGTAACTGGCGAAACCCCGTCAACAGCGCCTCACGCCCATAACGCTCGGCCAATGGCTGGCACGCCGGGTGGCGCAACAGGCTGTCAATCGACGGTAACCGCAGGGCAACACTTACGGACATCAGGCACTCCCGAAATCGAAATACGCCTGATGATGTTAGACCACCCTGCTTCTAGCGCAGCGCGGCCCTCTGAACCGGCACATAGGTTTGACTCAGGTCCGTGGCCCAGCCATCGAGTACGGCCTTGACGTTATCGGGCGTCATGACCTGTTTGTCGTTCTCCAGCGGCACGCCCTTGCCCTTGCGCACCACCTCGGCCACGACCTCCCCGGTCGAACCGTCCTCGAAGGACACTTCCGTGGCGATCTCACTGTCCCGGTCACGAATGCCTGTAGCGGTGCTCACACCGGCCGCGACCAGCGTCACCGGCAGCCATTCATAAAAGCGCAAACCCTGAGTGCTGGCGGCGACCTGGGTGATGGCCGGTTTGACGATCAGCGTGTTCGGGCCGGGTTTCGACACCAGCGGCAGCACCTTGCCCAGCTCCAGCCTGAGGGCTGCGTCGTAATAATGCGTCACGCCCGACAAGGTACTTTGAGGAATGCGCGACGAAGGCTGGGGCCGTGGATAGAACTCGCTCGGCGCCAGGTAAACCTGGGTGTAACGGCCTCTGGCCAATGTCGGGCTGACCCAGCTCAGAATCTTCTGCCCCGAAGCGGTCTGCCCTTCCTTGAGCACGCTGTAATCCCGTAGAAACCCGGCCTGCGGCTCCGCCGGAAGCTTCTTGCTGCTGCACGCCGACAGGCTGAGGGTGGCGGCAAACAACACGGCCAGTGAGCGATGGTTACTCATCGAGGGTGTTTCCTTTTTCAGGCGTGGACGTGGTTGTGCGGGGTGTTGTCTGAGCATTCGATGCGCAACTGGCCGTGGGTCATGATCCATTGGATGAATTCGGCGGTAGGAATCGTGTGCAGGTATTCGACCCAATGGGCTTCGGTCGGGCTGAATCGTTCGAAATAGCGGCGCAGGATCAACTGGCTCTGATCGTTGGCCAGCCCCAGGCACGTTTCCTGGAACAGGATCGGCGTGTCCGGGCCCGGTGCGGTGGTGCGCTGGGTCAGGATCAACGGGCGCACGGCGCCATGGTCCCGGGTGATGTAGCCGCTGTTCATGTCCTTCATGTTGAGCCCCCTTGGTTGGAAGGCGTGCAGAGTGCCTGCGGATGTTTGCCCGACGATGTCCGGCTGATGTCCGCGCTGAAGGAATGTTGCAGGATTGAAATATATGACCGGCGCATCGAAATGGTTTTAGATGCGCTTCTTTTTGGGTTCATGGATTGCGCAAACGTGAGCAGATTGCTGATCGTCGATGACGACGGGGAAATTCTGTCCTTGCTGAAGAAGTTCTTCGTTCAGCACGGTTATCAGGTCGATGTCGCCGCCCATGGCGAGGCCATGTGGGCGGCCATTGCGCAGGCGCGGCCGGACACGATCATCCTCGACCTGATGCTGCCCGGCGAAGGCGGCCTTAGCCTGTGCCAGAAGGTCCGGGCGCAGATGGGCATCCCGATCATCATGCTCACGGCCATGGCCGAGCTGAGCGACCGGATCGTCGGCCTGGAATTGGGCGCCGACGACTACCTGACCAAGCCCTTCGCCCCGCAGGAGTTGCTGGCCCGGGTACGCGCGCTGCAACGCCGGGTCGGTGAGAACACGCCGTCCGGCGCCGAGCCTTCACGCCCGGTCATGGCCTTCGCCGGTTGGCATCTGGACATCACCTGCCGCGAACTGCGCTCGCCTGAAGGCGTGATGATTCCGATGTCCGCCGGCGAATTCGACCTGTTGCTGGTGTTGCTCGAACATCCGCAACGCATCCTGACCCGCGAACAACTGATCGACCTGACCCACGGCCAGGGCCACGACGCCTATGACCGCAGCATCGACGTGCAGATCAGCCGGCTGCGTCGCAAGATCGAACCGGACAGCAAACGCCCGGACCTGATCCGCACCGTGCGCAACGGCGGCTACATGTTCACTGCCAAGGTGAGCCGCTCATGATCGGCCGGATGCTGCGGCGCGACACCCTCAGTCGGCGGATTGCCCTGACGATCGTCGCGGCGATGCTCGCTTCTCTGCTGCTCAATGCGCTGTTCGTTCAGGTCGCGGGGATCTGGGCCCGGCCGCCGATTGAACGCACCGGATTGCTGGAACAGATCGCCGCCACCACGCGGGTGATCGAGGCAGCGCCGGCAAACTTGCGCCCGCAACTGGCCCGTGCCGCCAGCAGCCCGATGCTTGAAGTGGTGTGGAATCCCCGTCGGGTCGACTTCGGTCTGCCGGGGGAAGGCGAACAGGTCGAGGCCGGAAAAGTGCCGGCACTGCGGCAATTGCTTGGCGATGACCGACAAATCGACGTATTCAACCCCGATGACTGGCCCGCCGGCAGCCCTCGCGCGCATTACATGGCGCTGGTGCGGTTGGCGGACGACAGCTGGTTGTCTTTCACGCCGCCGGAGCGCAGTTGGGGCCTGAGCCTGAACGTGCGGATTGCCGTGATCGTTGCCCTGGGACTGGTCGCCACGCTGCTGGTCGCCTGGCTCGCCACACGGCAACTGGCCCAGCCGTTACAGCGCTTTGCCCATGCCGCGCGGCGTTTCGGCGGGGACCTGAAAGCGCCGCCGATCCATCTCGAAGGCCCGCACGAAATCCGTCAGGCCATCGTCGCCTTCAACACGATGCAGGCGCAGATCCAGCATTTCATCGGCGAACGCACGCACATGCTCGCCGCCATCTCCCACGATTTGCGCGCCCCACTGACCCGGATGCGTCTACGCAGCGAATTCATGGAAGACCTCGACCATCAGGGCAAACTGATCCGTGACATCGAGGAAATGCAATCGATGATCAACGCCGCCCTGGCGTTCTTCCGGGAAGACACTCACCTGGAGCAATCCACCGCGTTCGATCTGTCGGAGTTGCTGCAAACCATCGTCGATGACTACCGCGATCAGCACCTCGACATCGGTTTCATCGGTCCGGCACATGTGGTGTATGACGGCCGGCCGCTGGGCATCAAACGGGTCATCGTCAATCTGCTGGATAACGCGGTGAAATACGGTCAGCGCCCGAGCGTGGTGCTGAGTTGCGATGATGCATCGATCCGCATCGAGGTCATTGACGAGGGGCCGGGGATTCCCGAGGACGCGCTGGAGCGGGTGTTCGATCCGTTTTTCCGTCTCGAGACCTCGCGCAACCGTGACACCGGCGGGGTCGGGCTCGGTCTCTCGGCGGCGCGGGGGATCGTTCGGGAACAGGGTGGCGAGCTGAGTCTGCGCAATCGCCGCAGTGGTGGATTACGCGCGCGGGTTGAACTGCCCCATCGTTGAGGCCTATTCGTCGCCGGGCGCCAGCAGCAGATTGGGCGCCAGCCGCTGATAGCCGTCCTGAGCCAGGCGCATGTCGAGCAACAGACTGCCCAGATCCGCCGACAGCGCCTCGCCCTCCCCGTCGTTTTCCAGATACAGCAACTTCAGGTAGCTGTTGCAGCCCGGACAGACTTCGGCGCGCAGCGGCGCCTGATTGGCGGCGTGGCGGTCATCCTCGAGGCTCAGGTATTCAAGCCCTTTGCTCTGCTCGCAGTACACGCACTTGACCCGCACCACATGCCATTCGCAGGCGCACAGCGAACACACCAGATAACGCAGGCCGTTGTGCTTGCCACGATGGCGGATCACTCCGGCCATGGCCGGCGAGCCGCAGGCCGGGCACTGGCTGAGGCTATCGCCGGGCGTCAGTTGCAGGTTTGGAACGCTGAGCAGCCAGTGACTCCACGCCGCTTGCAGCGCCGCCCCGAGAAACGGCACCAGCGCCGCCGGCACCAGCGAATACTGGCCGCTCACCAGCGCCACGGCCCACGCCCGTAGATGACCGGGGCTGGCGATGCGCAGCGTGTTCACGGCTTCGACCACTGCCGGTTGTTCGGGGGCGACATAGCGCTGGAGCAAGGCCTCGAGATACAGCTGCCAGGTGTCCTCGCGAATCAAAGTGTCGGCGGCGAACGGTGGCATCCCGTGTTGCCGACAGACTTCCAGCCGCTGTTCATCAAGCGGCGCGGTCGAGGGCGGATCATCGAGGATCTGCTGCTGGACATGGCACAAACCGGCGATCAAGCGCAGGTAATCGGCCAGCGGATGCTCTTCGGCCAAGCGTTCCAGACGCTGGGCCCGCAGCATGAACAGGTTGTGCGGCGGCAGGTGCAGAAACGGCGGCGAACTGGCCGCCGCTTCGATTTCTCCGGGTTCAAGGATGGTTGGCAAACGTCAGCCCTTTTTCGTGACCGGCCGCTCTGGCGGATCTTGGCTTTCCACCTCGCGATACCAGAGTGCATGGTGTTTCCTGGCCCAGGCGCGGCTGACCCAGCCGTGCATCATCGCGTCCACCGAGCCCTTGATCCAGATCCCGGCATAGATGTGAACGATGATGCTCAGGATCAGCACAAATCCCGCCAGTGCGTGCAGCAACATCGCCCAGCGGATCGTGGTGATGCCGAAGTAATGACTGAAATACGCGCGCCAGATCACCAGCCCCGTGAACAGCAATCCGAGCATGCACAGCAGTAAAGTCCAGAACAGCAGCTTTTGCCCGGCGTTGTACTTGCCCACCGCCGGCACGGTTTCCTCGTCGTTGACCAGCACCCGGTCAATGCGTCGCAGCCACTTCCAGTCGTTGTCGATGAAGAAGTTCGAGCGCCAGAAACGAAACACCAGGCCAAGGAAGAACACGAACATCAGCACGCCCATGAACGGGTGCAGGATCCGCGTCCACGGCCCGCCGCCAAACAGGTGGGTCAGCCAGAACATCGACGGATGAAACAGCGCCAGCCCCGACAGCCCGGCCATGAAGAACAGAATCGCCACCAGCCAGTGATTGGTGCGCTGGTTGGCGGTGTAGCGCAGGATCGTCTTGTTGCTCATGGCCGGCCCTCCTCGCGTGGGTCGAAGGTGTGCACCGCCGGATCGACGACGTGCACCGAGGTGTCGGGCGGTTCGGGATGTTCATCTTCCTCGACCCGGTTCGGGCCGATCCGCACGTAATGGAAGAACCCGGCCAGCACCGCCGCGCCCATGGCCAGCAACGCCAGCGGTTTGCTGATGCCTTTCCACAGGCCCACCAGCGGACTGATCTCGGGATTGTCCGGCAGACCGGCGTAAATTTTCGGGGTGTCGGCGTGGTGCAGCACGTACATGACGTGGGTGCCGCCGACGCCTGCCGGGTCATACAGGCCAGCGTTGTCGAAACCACGGCTTTTCAGGTCGACGATGCGTTCGGCAGCGTGGGTCTTCATGTCGTCCTTGGTGCCGAACACGATGGCGCCGGTCGGGCAGGTTTTCACGCAGGCCGGTTCCAGCCCCACCGCCACCCGGTCCGAACACAGGGTGCATTTGTAGGCCTTGTGATCTTTTTGCGAAATGCGCGGGATGTTGAACGGGCAACCGGTGATGCAATAACCGCAGCCGATGCAGTGGTCCTGATCGAAATCGACGATGCCGTTGGCGTGCTTGATGATTGCTCCGGGGCTGGGGCACGCCGCCAGGCAACCGGGCTCGGCGCAGTGCATGCAGCCGTCCTTGCGGATCAGCCATTCGAGGTTACCGGCGTCGGTTTCGTGCTCGGTGAAGCGCATCAGCGTCCATGAATCGGCGCTCAGATCCTGCGGATTGTCGTAGGTGCCGTGGTTGTGGCCGACCTCGTCGCGCAGCTCGTTCCATTCCGAGCACGCGACCTGACACGCCTTGCAACCGATGCATTTGGTGGTGTCGATCAGCTTGGCCACCTGTTCCTGGCCGCGTATCGAAGGCGCCGGGGTCGTGGTGGCCGAGCGGGCAATGATGTCTTGGCTGGCCATCTAAAGATTCTCCATCAGAGCTTCTCCACGTTGACCAGGAATGACTTGGATTCCGGGGTCTGTGTATTGCCATCGCCGAGGAACGGCACCAGGGTGTTGGTCAGGTAACCGTGGCGCGTCAGGCCGGTGAAACCCCAGTGCAGCGGAATGCCGATCTGGTGCACCACCTGATTGTTGACCTGCAACGGCCGGATCCTTTTGGTCACCACCGCCACCGCCTCAATGAACCCGCGCTTGCAGCTGACCCGCACCCTGTCGCCGGCAGCGATGCCCTTCTCCTTGGCCAGCACTTCGCCGATTTCCACGAACTGCTCGGGTTGGGCAATCGCGTTCAACTTGCAGTGCTTGCTCCAGAAGTGGAAATGCTCGGTCAGCCGGTAGCTGGTGGCGGCGTACGGGTAATCCTTGGCCACGCCGAGGCTGTCCCACACCGAATCGAAGATCCGCGCCGCCGGGTTGCTGGTGGCTTTCTTGTTTTCCGGATGCAGCGGGTTGATGCCGATCGGTGTTTCGAACGGCTCGTAGTGCTCGGGGAATGGCCCTTCGTTCATCTTGTCGACGGCGAAGAACCGCGCCACGCCTTCGGGGTTCATGATGAACGGGTTCATCCCGGCTTCCGGCGGTACGTCGGCCTTGTAGTCCGGCACGTCGGTGCCGCCCCACGTCTTGCCGTTCCACCAGACCAGGCGTTTTTTCGGATCCCACGGCTTGCCGGCGACATCCGCCGAAGCACGGTTGTAGAGAATCCGCCGGTTGGCCGGCCAGGCCCACGCCCAGCCCTGATGCTGATGCATGCCGTAAGGGTCGTTGTTGTCGCGGCGGGCCATCTGGTTGCCGGCTTCGGTCCAGCTGCCGCAGAAGATCCAGCAGCCGGACGCGGTGCTGCCGTCATCCTTGAGCTGGGCGAACCCGGCCAGTTGCGAATTGCCCTTGATCGCCGCACCCGTGGCGTCGGTGAAGTCAGTGGTGGCGTAGCCGTTGACCTCTTTGGCGATCTCTTCCGGCGAAGGTTCTTCGGCGATCTTGTACGGCCACGACAGTTTCAACAGCGGATCGGCGAATTTGCCGCCCTCGGCCTGATAGCGCTCACGCAGGCGCAGGAACAGCGCACTCATGATCTGCACGTCAGTGCGCGCCTCGCCCGGGCCGTCGGCGCCTTTCCAGTGCCATTGCAGCCAGCGGCTGCTGTTGACCAGCGAGCCGTCCTCTTCGGCAAAGCACGTCGTTGGCAGGCGTATGACTTCGGTCTGGATGTCGGCGCTCTTCACATCGTTGAACGGCCCGACGTGTTCCCAGAACTGCGAGGTTTCGGTGGCCAGCGGGTCCATCACCACCAGCCATTTGAGTTTGGCCAGTGCCGCCATCACCCGGTTCTTGTCCGGCAACGCGGCAATCGGGTTGAAGCCCTGGCACATGTAGCCATTGACCTTGCCCTGCCCCATCAGATCGAACACCTTGAGGATGTCGTAGTTGGGGATGTCGAGTTTCGGCAAGTAGTTGTAGGCCCACTGGTTTTCGGCAGTGGCATTGGCGCCGTACCAGGCTTTCATCAGGCTGACGTGGAACTTGCTGTAGTTCTGCCAGTAGGACAATTGCCCCGGCCGCAGCGGTACTTGCGTACGTTTCTTGATGTAGGCGTCGTAGTCCTGCTCCATGTCGGTGGGCAGGGTCAGGTAACCCGGCAGCGCATTGGACAGCAGACCGAGGTCGGTCAGGCCCTGAATATTCGAGTGCCCGCGCAAGGCGTTGACCCCGCCGCCGGGCATGCCGACGTTGCCCAGCAACAGTTGCACCATCGCTGCGCTGCGGATGATCTGCGAGCCGATCGAGTGCTGGGTCCAGCCCAGTGCATAAAGAATCGTCATGGTCTTGCCCGGCGTCGAGCAAGTGGCGATTTCCTCCCAGATCTTTTTCATTGCATCGACCGGCATGCCGCAGATCTGGCTCGCCAGGTCGATGTTGTAGCGACTGTAATGCTGCTTCATCAGTTGATAGACGCAGCGCGGGTCCTGCAGGGTCGGGTCGACTTTGACGAAGCCGTCATCCCCCAATTCGTAACCCCAGGTGGATTTGTCGGTGTAACTGCGTTTGGCCGCGTCGTAACCGGTGAACAGTCCGTCCTCGAAGCCGAAACCGGCTCTGACGATGAACGACACGTCGGTGTAGTTGCGCACGTATTCGTGCTGGATCTTGTCCTCGGTCAGCAGGTAATTGATCAGCCCGCCCATGAACGCGATGTCGCTGCCGGTGCGGATCGGCGCGTAGTAATCGGCCACAGACGCGGTCCGGGTAAACCTCGGATCGACCACGATCAGCCGCGCGGCATTGTGCGCTTTGGCTTCGGTCACCCATTTGAAGCCACAAGGATGGGCTTCTGCTGCGTTGCCACCCATCACCAGGATCAGATTCGCGTTGGCGATATCGGTCCAGGTGTTGGTCATGGCTCCACGGCCGTACGTCGGGGCAAGACTTGCCACCGTCGGGCCGTGTCAGACACGCGCCTGGTTATCGAACCCCAGCATGCCGAGACTGCGAACCACCTTGTGGGTGATGTAGCCCGCTTCGTTGGACGCTGCCGACGCCGCGAGGAAGCCGGTGGTCAGCCAGCGATTGACCGTCTGGCCCTGGGCGTTCTGCTCGACGAAATTGGCGTCGCGGTCGGCCTTCATCAGGTCGGCGACGCGGTCGAGGGCTTCGTCCCAGGTGATCCGGGTCCATTCGCTGCTGCCGGGCTTGCGCACCTGCGGGTACTGCAAGCGGCCGGGACTATGAATAAAGTCCAGCAGGCCGGCGCCTTTCGGGCACAGGGTGCCGCGATTGACCGGGTGGTCGGCGTCGCCCTCGATATGGATGATGTTTTGCGCAACGTTCTTCGCCGCGTCGCCCTGGCTGTACATGATCAAGCCGCAACCGACCGAGCAATACGGGCAGGTGTTGCGGGTTTCATGGGTGTGGGCAAGCTTGAAGTGGCGCACCTGCTCGGCGAAGGCCAGCGTCGGGGCCATGCCCAACGCGCCCAGGCTAGAGCCTGCAAGGCCGATACCGGCGACCTTGAAGAACTGACGACGGCTGAGATCCATCGTGCACTCCTGATCAGGTGGAACCCGGTACTGGTGCCGGGTTTGTTCTGGACAATCACGGTTGCGGCACACGAGTGCCGACCTTTTCACTGTAGACAACGCCCCCGCCGCCTGTGTGAAAACCGACCGTCGGCCACCCTCGGGTCACAAGTTCGCGCCCGCAGGGGATGGGGGTTTATCATCGCCGGCACGACCCATCTCCGCCTTCAGAGACCGCGCATGACTTTCGATTTTGATCAGGTATTCGACCGCCACGACACCGGCAGCACCAAGTGGAGCCGTTATCCGGCCGACGTGTTGCCGATGTGGGTCGCTGACATGGATTTCGCCGCGCCGCCGGTGGTCATCGAGGCGCTGCAGAAGCGCCTGCTGCACCCATTGGTTGGCTACAGCGTGGCCCAGGACAATCTGCGCGAGGCCATCGTCGCCGACCTCTGGAACAAGTTCGCCTGGCGGGTCAAACCGCAGGAGCTGATCTTCCTGCCAGGTGTCGAATCGGGTTTCAACATGGCGCTCAAGGCGCTGGTGCAACCGCAGCAGAACGTCGTGGTGCAAACCCCGAACTACCCGCCGCTGCGCCATGCACCGGGCCATTGGGGGCTGAACAAGGTCGAGCTGGAATTCAACGCCCAGGCCGACGGCAGCTACGCCACCCCGCTGAACGCACTGCGTGAATCCCTGACCGGTGGCGGCGCCCTGCTGCTGAGTAACCCGCACAACCCGATCGGCAAGGTTTTCGGCCGTGAAGAATTGCAAGCGGTGGCGGACATCTGCGTGGCGCAGGACGCCTGGATCATCTCCGACGAGATCCACGCCGAGCTGTGCTACGACGGCCGCGTACACATTCCGACCGCCTCCCTGAGCCCGGAAATCGCCCGGCGCACCATCACCCTGATGTCGGCGAGCAAGGCCTACAACATTGCCGGCCTCAAGACCTCGTTCATGATCATCCAGGACGCCGCCCTGCGCGAACGCGTCAACCACGCCCGTTGCGGCATGGTCGACAGCGTCAACCCGCTGGGCATGGAAGCCACCCGCGTGGCCTACAGCGAAGCCGGTCCGTGGCTAGAGGCGCTGAAGCAGTATCTGCAAGCCAACCGTGACTGGCTGGTGGACGCCGTGCGCAGCCGTTTGCCCGGCGTGACCCTCAATGTGCCGCAAGGCACGTATCTGGCCTGGCTCGATTGCTCGGCGCTGGATCTGGACGATCCGCAGAAGTTCTTCCTGGACCACGCCCGGGTCGGCCTCAGCCCTGGCCTGGATTTTGGCGATCAAAGCCAGCAGTTCGTGCGCCTGAACTTCGGCTGCCCGCGTTCGATGCTCGAAGAAGGCATTGCGCGGATGGAGAGAGCCCTCAAGTCCCGGTAATCAAGTCAGGGCAAACCCGAGCGTCAATCCGATCGAACTCAGCGCAAACGGGCCGGGTCAACCGGCCTACCTGCCATGAGACCCGGAGATTGACGATGACTGACTATCCAAAACCCCCGTTCCCGAAACAGGCGCAAGCGGTTCCCGGCTCCCAGCGCAAGATGGAGCCCTACCCCGATTGCGGCGAGCAAAGCTACACCGGCTCCGGTCGGCTGGCCGGCAAGATCGCCCTGATCACCGGCGCCGACAGCGGCATCGGCCGTGCGGTGGCCATTGCCTTCGCCCGCGAAGGTGCTGACGTAGCGGTCGCCTATCTGAATGAACATGAAGATGCCAAGGAAACTGCGCGCTGGGTCGAGCAGGCCGGTCGCCAGTGCCTGTTACTGCCTGGTGACATTGCGCAGAAAGCCCAGTGCCAGGCGTTGGTGGACCAAACCGTCGAGCGCTTCGGCCGCATCGACGTACTGGTCAACAACGCGGCTTTCCAGATGACCCACGAAACCTTCGAGGAGATTCCCGACGACGAATGGGTGATGACCTTCGACGTCAACATCACCGCGATCTTCCGTCTGTGCCAGGCTGCCATCAAACACATGGGCCCCGGCGCTTCGATCATCAACACCAGTTCGGTCAACTCGGACATGCCCAAACCCACCCTGCTCGCCTACGCCACTACTAAAGGCGCCATCGCCAATTTCACCGGCGGACTGGCGCAGATGCTCGGCCCGAGGGAGATCCGCGTGAACTGCGTGGCACCGGGGCCGATCTGGACGCCCCTGATCGTCTCGACCATGCCGGATGAGGAAGTGCAGAACTTTGGCGAGCAAACGCCACTCGGGCGGCCCGGTCAACCGGTGGAAGTCGCGCCGATCTACGTGCTGCTGGCGTCGGATGAAGCCAGCTACATCACCGGCCAGCGCTATGGCGTGACCGGCGGCAAACCGATGCTCTGAACCGTCTGCCGAAAAAAGTGAACCGCTGGGCAAGACGGCCTCTCCATACCTTCATGGCCCGTTCGGGTTGCGAGAGATCAGGAGGTCGTCATGTCCGCACCTATCGTCAAGCTCTTCACCCAGCCGAACTTCGCCTGGACCGACATCCGCCGCGAAGAAGAGGCGCATCCGCGTCATTACCTGGCTCACCTGCTGTTGCTGGCCCTCGTCCCCGCGGTGTGCCTGTTCATTGGCACCACCTACGTTGGCTGGAGCCTGGCGGTGGGTGAAACCGTCAGGCTCAGCAGTGCCAGCGCTTTGCAGCTGAGTGTTTTGCTCTACATCACCATCGTGGTTGGCGTGGCGATTATCGGCGGATTCATCCGCTGGATGTCGCGCACTTTTGATGCCCGGCCGACGCTCAATCAGTGCATCGGTTTCGCGGCGTACACCGTCACCCCGTTTTTCCTTGCCGGTCTCGCCGGCCTGTACCCGAGCCGCTGGCTGGCGGTGCTGGTGCTTGGCGCGGCCTCGATCTATTCGACGTTTCTGTTGTTCGTCGGCCTGCCGACCTTCATGCACGAGCGCAAGGAACAGGGTCTGCTGTATTCGGCCAGCGTCTGGGGTGTCGCGCTGCTGGTGCTGGTGACGTTGTTGGTGTCGATGATTCTGCTGTGGTTCAACGTGCTGACGCCGGAATACCTGCGCACGCCTGTGAGCTAGGCCGGTCATGTCGCGGCGGCATCCAACCGGCGCGGCGGGCCGCCCGTCGTGACCTTCATCATTTGGGTCGCCGTACTCGGCGCCGTGCTGCTGACCCTCGCACTGACGTCGTCGTACCTGCGCTGGATGCCGGTGACGACGTCGGCGGTGTGTCTGTTGCTGGGCATCGGTATCGGTCCGGTCGGGCTCGATCTGCTGGAATTGCCGTTGGATAAAGCCTCTAAGTGGATGGAGCACCTGACAGAAGTCGCGGTGCTGTTTTCCCTGTTCGTCTGCGGTTTGAAGCTGCGTTTGCCGTTACGCGATAAGCGCTGGCGGATCGCATTCGGCCTGGCGGGGCCGGTGATGGTGCTGACCATCATCGGCGTGTGCCTGCTGTTGCACTTTGGCCTGCACATGCCGTGGGGGCCTTCGTTGCTGATCGGCTCGATCCTCGCCCCGACCGACCCGGTGCTCGCGGCGCTGGTGCAGGTCAACGATGCGCGGGACGTCGACAGCGTACGGTTCGGCCTGTCCGGCGAGGCCGGGCTGAATGACGGGATAGCCTTTCCCTTCGTGATCCTCGGCCTGTTACTGCTGAACGGTGAAGGTTTTGCCGCCGAATGGCCCGACTGGGTGCTGCGCAGCCTGCTCTGGGCCGTGCCCGCCGGATTGCTCTGCGGTTACTGGATGGGCCGCGGCATCGGCCGCCTGACCTTGTCACTGCGCATCCGCAACGATGACAGCACCCTCAGCCCCAACGACTATCTGGCGCTGGCGTTGATCGCGCTGGCCTATGTGGTGGCCGAATCCATTGGTGGCTACGGGTTTCTGTCGGTGTTCGCCGCCGGCCTGGGGTTGCGGCAGGAGGAAGTCAAATCCACCGGTGCCCACCAACCGCCCGCCGAGCATCTGGTGCAACCGGTGGTCGGCCATCAGAACGTCGAGCCGCAGCACGCGGTGCACGGCGATACCGAACGACTGGAAGACAGTCAGGTGGCCGCCGGCATCATGATGGGGGACATGCTCGCCTTCGGCGGTCTGGTCGAGCGGGCGATGGAGGTGTTTCTGGTCACCCTGCTCGGTGTGGTGCTGGTCAGTCACTGGGACTGGCGGGCGCTGTTGGTCGGCGGCGTGCTGTTCTGTGTCATTCGTCCCGTGTGCGTGGCGTTGATGCCGTGGGGGTCGCTATTGGCGGGACGCCAAAGATTGCTGATCGGCTGGTTCGGCATTCGTGGCATCGGCAGTCTGTTCTACCTCTTCTATGCGCTGAACCATGGGCTGGGCGACAGCGTGGCCACGCTTTGTACCGACCTGACCCTGTCGGTGGTGGCGCTGAGCATTCTGCTGCACGGCGTCAGCACCCAGCCGATTCTGGCCCGCTACGAGCGGCGTCAAAAACCGGGCAACCCCGAAGAGCACGGTGGTACTTCAACTGCCCGGGTTGGTCACCTGAATGTAGAAGGCATAACTGCCGAGCAACATCCAGAACGTGGCAAAGATCCACGGCGTACGAATGGAAAACAGCAGTGACTTGCGATACCCCTTGTGGCTCGACTCCATTTCGCTGAACAGCGGCGATTCGTCATACGCCAGGCCCATCAGGGGTTCGCTGCGCAGCAATTCACTCTGCTTGAAATGCCAATGATCGATGATGTCGTACGCGGCACGAATCCCTGGCCAGGCATTGAGCGAACTTAGCAGGCCGAGCAAGGCCAGGAACGGTGGCACCACCAGGGTGAACAACTTGCCCCACTCGGGGTTGAGGTTAGCCATGCAGGACGCGAAGGCAATCACCAGAAACGATTGCGCCGCCAGATAGGCATCGGTTCGGTTGGCCAGGATGCTGGTTTCGTACTGGATTTCCCGTCGGTAGAAATCCAGCCGCTCCTTGGGTGAACCGAACATTTTGGCGTTATGTTCGTTCAGGGTTTCTTCGGCGGTCGGTTGAGTCAGTATGCGTGGCACGGGAAGCGCTCCGTAAACAAAGCGTTTGGAGGCGCCACGTCTCGGACAAGTTCAGCCCGATTGTGCCCCCGGTTCACTTCATCGACTGGGCAATGATCTCTACAAGATTCAGCTGATTGAACGGTTTCGACAGTCGCGGCAAGCCCGCTGCAAAACCTTCGAGGCGCTCGGCATAACCGGTGGCGAGGATGATCGGCAGATCCGGCTTGAGCAGGCGCACGGCATGAGCCAGTTGCGCGCCGCTCATCTGCGGCATGGCCATGTCGGTGATCATCAGATCGATGACCTCGCCCTGATCGAACAGCTCCAGCGCCTGGGCACCGGAGGTGGCGCTGATCACGCGATGGCCGAGGTCTTCCAGCAGCAGGACCGTGCTGGTGCGCACCAGACTGTCGTCGTCCACCACCAGTACGCTGAGGCGCGGCACTGTATCGGTGGACACCATCGGGCCAAGCGGTTTGGCGACAACACCGTCGACGGCCACCGGCAACCACAGTTCAGCGGTGGTGCCCTGCCCCTGGGTGCTTTTCAGAATGAAGCGGCCGCCCAGTTGTTCGATGAAGCCATGAACCATCGACAACCCCAGCCCGGTGCCCTTGCCCAAGCCTTTGGTGGTGAAAAACGGATCGGTTGCCGACGCCAGCGTGTCAGCGTCCATGCCCTCACCGGTATCGGTCACCCTCAGGCAGACATAGCGTCCTGCCGCCATCGTTGAATCGTGCTGCTCAAGCACCACCTCGGGTTCGGCACTAATGGTGACGCTACCGCCGTCGGGCATGGCGTCGCGGGCGTTGGTCGCCAGGTTGAGCACCGCAAGCTCCAGTTGGTTGCTGTCGGCCAGCACCGCTTGCAGGTCTTCGGGAAACTGCGTTTCGATGCGAATCCCCGGCCCCAGTGAGCTGCGCAACAGCCCGGTGATGCCCTGCACCAGTTTCGGGATTTCAATTGGTTCGGTCTTGAGCTCCTGACGCCGGGCGAAGGCCAGCATGCGCTGGGTCAGCGACACGCCGCGCAATGCGCCCTGCGTGGCGTTCTCCAGCAGACGGCTGACTTTAGGGTCGTCGCCCACGCGTTTGCGCAAGATTTCCAGGTTGCCGAGAATCACCGTCAGCAGATTGTTGAAGTCATGGGCGATGCCGCCGCTGAGTTGGCCGATAGCCTGCATTTTCTGCGCCTGGAACAACGCTTCACGGGTTTTCTCCAGAGCCTGTTGCGCCTGGGTAGCCTCGGTCACGTCGCGGGTGATCTTGGCAAAACCGAGCAAGGTGCCGGTGTCGCCGCGAATCGCATCGACCACCACATGCGCCAGAAACCGCGTGCCGTCCTTGCGCAGGCGCCAGCTCTTGTTCTCGAAACGGCCCTCGCGGACCGCGGTTTCCAGGGCACGCTGGGGTTCACCGGCCTCACGGTCTTCCGGGGTGTAGAACATCGAGAAATGCTTGCCGATGACCTCATCCGGCTTGTAACCCTTGATCCGCTGGGCACCGGGGTTCCAGTTGGTCACCCGGCCTTCGGGGCTGAGCATGTAGATCGCATAGTCGGTGACGCCCTGCACCAGCAGGCGGAATTGCTGTTCGCTCTGCTTGAGGGTTTCTTCGGCCATCTTGCGGTCGGTCAGGTCGCGGGTGATCTTGGCAAACCCGAGCAGTTGCCCGCTCGGGCTGCAAATCGGATCGATCACCACGTGGCACCAGAAATGCGTGCCGTCCTTGCGTACCCGCCAGCCTTCACCCTCGAACCGGCCTTCGCGGATCGCCGTGTCCAGCGCCCGCTGCGGCAAGCCGTTGGCACGGTCTTCATCGGTGTAGAACCGGGAAAAGTGTTCGCCCAGGATCTCCGCTTCTTCGTAACCCTTGAAGCGCTTGGCGCCGGAGTTCCAGCTGGTAATGATCCCGTCGGGGTCGATCATGTAGATCGCATAATCGACCACCGCATCGATCAGCAAACGAAAGCGCATCTCTTCGATCGCAGCGGACTTCTTGTTCTCGCTCATCAGGCTTGGCTCAAAGCAAATTCTCAATGACAGGAGTATGCGTCAAACCGGTGGAATGGACAGCCGCTTCTGTTTGATCGATTTGCCACCAGCGCGGCAGCAACTGGCGGATCCGGCTTTCGGCAAAGCGATCATCGATCAGCATCACCACGCCGCGATCCTGCTGGGTGCGGATCACCCGTCCGGCGGCCTGTACCACTTTCTGCACGCCGGGGAACAGGTAGGTGTAGTCGTAACCGGCGCCGAAGATCGCGGCCATGCGCCGCTTCATCTGTTCATTGACCGGGTTGAGCTGAGCCAGCCCGAGGGTGGCGATGAACGCGCCGATTAGCCGCGCGCCGGGCAGGTCGATGCCTTCGCCGAACGCGCCGCCGAGCACGGCAAAACCGACGCCCTGGCTGTCGGCGGTGAATTGATCGAGAAATTCCTGGCGCGCTCCTTCGGTCATGCCTCGGGATTGCTGCCAGCGGGTGATGTGCGGGTGCCGCTCGGCCAGCAACTGTGCGACCTGTTGCAGGTAATCGAAACTGCTGAAGAACGCCAGATAGTTGCCCGGACGTTCGCTGAACTGGCGGGCGATCAACTCGACAATCGGCTCCAGCGATGCCTGACGGTGCGTGAAACGCGTGGAAATCCGGCTGACGATCTGCACCTGCAATTGTTCGGCGCTGAACGGCGACTCGACGTCGATCCAGACCGTGTCAGCCGGCGTGCCGAGCAAATCCGCGTAATAGTGGCGCGGACTGAGGGTTGCGGAAAACAGCACGCTGCTGCGCGCCGCCGTCAGGCGCGGGCCGATGAACGCCGCCGGCACCACGTTGCGCAGGCACAGTTGTGACAGCGGGCGTTTGCGTTCGAGGTCGCGCTTGCTGATGTCGAACAGGTAATGCGCGTCGAACAGTTCCGCCACCCGGCCGAACTGCAGCATTTCGAAATAGAAGTTCTGCAAGGCGCTGTCGAGCCCTTGCGGGTGATCGTTGAGGTAGTCACCGATGCTCGCCGTGCAAGAAGAGAGCGCCTGCAGCAGTTTTTCCGGCGCCTTGTCGTAGGCCTGATACGGCGCCAGCTGGTCATTGTGCAGGGTGTTCCATTCACGGTTGACCCGTTGCAACGATTTTTTCAACGCCTCGGGGGCGGTTTTGCGCACGCTGCCCAGTGTCGCCTGATCGAGGGTGGCGCTGTACATCTGCCGCCCGCGCTCGACCAGGTTATGCGACTCGTCCACCAGCACCGCAACGTTCCATTGGTTGAACTGGGCCAGGCCGAACAGCAGCGCGCTGAAGTCGAAGTAATAGTTGTAGTCCGCCACCACCACGTCGGCCCAGCGGGCCATTTCCTGGCTCAGGTAATACGGACACACCGCGTGCTGCGCCGCGACGTCTCGCAGGGCGGCCTGATCCAGCAGACGCAATCGGCTGGCAGCCTCACGGGCAGCGGGCAAGCGGTCGTAAAAGCCTTGGGCCAACGGGCAGGACTCGCCGTGGCAAGCCTTGTCCGGGTGTTCGCAGGCCTTGTCCCGGGCGACCATTTCCAGCACCCGCAGGGGCAAGGTTTCGCTGTGATCGAACAGCACTTGCGCCGCGTCCAGCGCCAGTTTGCGTCCGGGTGTCTTGGCGGTGAGGAAGTAGACCTTGTCCAGTTGCTGCGGCGCCAACGCCTTGAGCATCGGAAACAGGGTGCCGAGGGTCTTGCCGATCCCGGTCGGGGCCTGGGCCATCAGGCAGCGGCCGGTGCTGACAGCCTTGAACACCGATTCGGCAAGGTGGCGCTGGCCGGGGCGAAACGTGGCATGGGGAAAACCCAGCTGCTGCGCCGCCCGGTTGCGCGCGTCGCGGTGGGACATTTCCTGTTCGGCCCACGCCAGGAACAAACCGCACTGTTGTTCGAAGAACTGCCGCAGCGTATCGGCGCTGAATGCCTCGACCAGACAGGTTTCCTTTTCCGTGACGATGTCGAAATACACCAGCGCCAGATTGATCTGCTCAAGCTGCAATCGACAGCACATCAACCAGCCGTAGATTTTCGCCTGGGCCCAATGCAGCGAACGGTGATTGGCCGGTTGCTTGCTCAAATCGCCGCGGTAGGTTTTGACCTCTTCCAGGCAGTTCTGCGTCGGGTCGTAGCCGTCCGCCCTGCCCTTGACCTTCAATGGCCCGAATGCGCCTTCCAGTGCCACTTCGCTCTGGTAGGCGTCGTTGCGCCGGGACGCCACGGTGCGATGCCCGGCAATTCCCTCCAGCGCGGTCGGTGACGGGGTGAAGCGCAAGTCGAGGTCACCGGTTTTCGCGGTGAATTCGCACAACGCCCGCACCGCGATGCTGTAGCTCAAGCGCCCTGCTCCGCCCATTGCACGTAACACACGGCGACCGGCATGCGGTGGGTGTTGCAGAACTCCAGCCAGCGCAATTGGTTGTCCTGCAAGCGGTCGCCGGGGCCTTTGACTTCGATCATCCGGTAGGTCTTGTGCTGCGGCCAGAACTGGATCAGGTCGGGCATGCCGGCGCGATTGGCCTTGATGTCCAGCAGCAGACGGCTGAACCAGTGCTTGAGATGTTCGGCCGGCAGGCAGGCCAGCGCCTGTTCCAGCAGCTCTTCATTGAGCGCGCCCCAGAACACGAACGGCGACTGCACGCCCCATTTGGCGGCGAACCGCGCGCGAATGGTGTCGGCATAGCGACCATCGTCGAGTTCGGCCAGACAGGCCTGAAACAGCTCGGCGCGTCGGGGCTGGAAGTCTTCGTTGAGCAGATCCACCGGCCCGCGTTGGAACGGGTGAAAGAATGCGCCCGGCAATGGCGCGAAGATCGCCGGCCAGCACAGCAGGCCGAACAGTGAATTGATCAGGCTGTTTTCCACGTAATGCACCGGCCCTGTTTCTTCATGCAGGTGCGCCTGAACGTGATATTCCACCGACAACGCCGGATCGAGACGCGGCAGGTGCAGGTCCAGCCGCTCCACCAGGCCGGGCGCCGTGCGCTTGATCGGTGGCCCGCCGAGCTTGCGCCGCAGGCGTGGCAACACCCGTTGCAGCCCCTGCTGTTCGGTGGCGGTTTCCGGCGCCTGCTCGGCAATGACCGCCAGTTCCAGAGCCAACGCATATTCGGTGCTGCGCTCCAGCACGCGGATCATCCGCAACCGTGCGCCGGGATAGGCGCAGTCGCGATAGATCTTCAGGGCCAGAGCGAATTCGCCGAGGCGCTCGCAGTATTGGCCGATCTGGAACAACAGCTTGCCGCGCCGGCGTTGCAGCCACGGGTTGTCGAAATGCAGCGCCGCGACCTGTTCGACGATCGGCTCCAGCGGCTCGCCGGCTTCAAAATACAGCTGGCAGTCGTGCAGAAACAGGCAGGCATCGACGTCGGCACGGCTGCGCAAGCCCCGGGAATCAGCGCTGAATTCAACTTTTTCATAAGTGAAGATGCCGAGGTCGGCGAGCACGAACTCCGACCAGTCCTGATAGAGGTTGCCGAAGAACATCAGGCGAAAACGGTCGCACAGGTCCATCAGCGTCAGGCTGAACAGCCGATCCGCCAGCGCCGGGCACCATTGCAGGAAACTGCGGGGCTCGGGGAATTGTTCGTGCAGCAGCGGCAACCAGTCGACTTTCTTGCCTCGGGGCTGATCGATGGCCGGGCCGAAGGCTTGCAGGATCTCGGCCTTGAGCAACACCTCGAACAGATCCGCCATCGACAACGGCGCCTGTTCATCGAGCCAGCCCTGCTCCAGCAGCGGTTGCGCCGCTTCGGCGATGTCGCCGATTTCCGGATAATTCAGCTTACCGGCACGAAAATGCACGCCCTTGCGCATCACCATCCGTACCAGCAATCCCTGGGATCCGCGCGGCAGTGCCTTGAAGTCGCGGATGAAGGCGTGCTCCGCTTCGCTCATGACATCGGCGTAACGAAGCTCAAGCCAATCAAGCACCTGGCGGAAGTTGTTGAGGTAATAGAACGGGTCGTCAAGGGGATTGGCAGTCACGGTGATTTCGGGGCCATGGCAAGCGAGTACTGGTTATGCGTACAGATACCAGCCTGCCTCGGCGGGCGCAAACGGAAAAAGATCAATGGCACCTTCATTGCGGATTTTTTCAGGTGGCCATCGAACTTTTCCCGGCGTAATGGCACCAACCGCGTTAGAGGCCGACAATGGTCGAAATGAACAGGAACGCTGCTTATGAAAATCAAGACTCTCGGGATTCCGTTGGCTGTTGCAGCCCTGCTGACCCTGGCCGGTTGCTCGACCCCGACGGTGGTCACCCTGCAGAACGGCACCCAGTACCTGACCGAGGACATGCCCGATACCAAAAACGAGGACGGCTTCTACGAGTTCAAGGATATTTCCGGCGCCAAAGTCCGCGTACGTGCCGACGAAGTGGCCACGGTGCGCAAGGAAGACTGACGGTTACCCCATCAAAAAAGGCTGCGTTCCTGTAGGAGCGCAGCCTTTTTTGCATTGATCAGCGGGGTAATGCCATGCCCGGTAGGGAGCCGTCGCAGTTCAGCGCGCGCTCGCCGCGCCGGACCATTTCTTCCTGCAAGCGCTGGCAGCGCTGACGCTCCTGCTGCGCCATGCGATCGATGCTCAGGTTGCCGGTCATCTCCGGCTCATTGTTTTCGCCGATGCGAACGGTCACGAACGGTTGTTCGGGCTGGATATGAAAGCGGCTTTTCTCTTCGACGGGTTTGACGTCATCACTTTCGGCCGGTTTTGGCAGTTGATCGGTGGTGACGCCATAGCGGCTCAGAATCGAGCTGTGAGGCAGATCAGCCCAGGCATTGGCCGACAGCAGCGCCAGTCCCGCGATACCGATAAACCTCTTGAAACCTTTCACGTGTGAATCTCCTGTACTCGTTGGCGACCCTTGGATGACGAACGTTGCCGTCATGGCTTTAGGCCGCATTTCCTGTTGGTGCAGGGATTGGAGTCAGGGAATGGCTGGTGAGTCACTTTTGATATGGGGAGGAGCGCGCCCCTCCCCACCCTTACCGTCAGGCGATCACAATCCCGTCGGCACTCAGGCTGTTCAACGCAACCCCGACCAGCGTTACCGAATCAGCGCCGAATTTCAGCACCGTATCCTGCCCCACCGCCGTGGCATGGGCGCGGAAGTCGTCGTTTGGCAACACGCCCTGCACGCCGAGGAACACCAGTTTGTCGTTAGCGGTGTAACCCACCACGCGATCCTGACCGAACGCGCCGCTGAACAGGAAGGTATCCGCCCCGCCGCCCGACTCCATCAGATCATTGCCGGCGCCGCCGACGAACACGTCGTTGCCCGTCCCGCCGATCAGATGGTCGTTGCCGTCCAGACCGAACAGCCAGTCACCGCTGGCCTTGGCCTTGAGGGTGTCGGCGCCGCCGGTGCCCTTCACGCTCGATTCGTACTGGGTGACGTTGTTGCCGACCTTCAGACCGGTCGCTGTGACGCTGTGGGTCACGTCGTCCTTGAACAGGCCCCAGAGGAAACCCGGCTCCTTGGTGACGATGCTGCCGATGTCACGGGTGATGCTGATCCCGCCGTTGGCATCGCGGATGTACAGGTTGCCGGCGCCGTCATTGGCGAAATGGAAGCTATTGACCGACTTCTGCAACTCCAGAGTGTTGTTGCCCGAGCCGCCGAGCAGAATGTTGTAGCCCCCGCCGTCGCGGAACGTGTCGTTGCCGGCGCGGCCTTCCAGATAATCGTTGCCGCTGCCGCCCTGGATCAGGTCATTGGCGTCGCTGCCGATGATGAAGGTGCTGCCCTTGTGGGTTTCGGCGTTGCGGTTCAGGTCCTGCACCCAGGTGTTGGCCCGCGCCGGATCCGACAGGTTGGCGACGATGATCGTCGAGTCCTTGCTGGTCAGGTCGTAGAACTTCGACTCGATCACCCGGTTCATGCCGTCGCCATAAGCGGTCGGCAGATGCGAGATCCAGGTCGGAATGTTGACGATCGAAAACGGCAGCACGTTCCACGCCGCCGAGGCGTAGTGGTCGTTGAAGCTGACGATGTTGTCGGTCGCCGACTCCTTGGGCGCGTCGTGCACGCCGAGCGAGGCGCCGGTGAAGGTCGAGCCGTCGAGGGCGCGGAACACCGGATCGTTTTCGTAGCCGACGTTGAGCACCTTGTCGGTGCTGCTCTGGGTCGGCGAGGCGTAGGCGATGTAGTTGGAGTCCTGGAAGAACCCGCCCCATTTACTCGTGCTCAAATCCGCCATGCTGTTGACCGCCAGCCCGCCGAGGCTGTGACCGCTGACCAGCACGTCCTTGCCGGTGAGGCCGTTGGCCTTGGCAAACGCCACCACATCGTTCATCAGGTTGCCGAAGGCTTCGCCGACGTAGTTCTTGGCGTAATCCTTGGGCCCGAATGCAGCGAGCAAGTCGTTGATCACGTCACCGATGGAATCGCCGATCAGGATTTCCCGTGGGCCGCTGGTGCCGCGAAAGGCGATACCGATTTCGGTGAGATGGCCCTGAGCGTCGTATTTGCCGAGGATTTCCACTTGGGCGCTGGTGTAGCCGGCCTTTTCGCCGAAGAAGGTGCCGCGGGCATCGGTCTTGCCCTCGTAACCCAGTTGCGAGGCGGTGATCGGGGTCCAGCCGGCTTTTTTCACCGCGTCGAGTGCGGCTTTTTCCGAATCGGGGTTCCACGGAATGCCGGGGATCACCCCCTGGGAATCCGTGCCACCGATCAGCGCGGTCACCAGCGTGGCCGGCAAGCCGAGGCCGAAGCCGTTGTGCTGATAACCGACGGCAAAGCCGTTATCGAGGTTGTGGTAGGAATACAGCGTAATTGCCATGGCGTCGCTGAACAGCGCCTTGGATTCCGCCGTACCGAAATTCTTGTAGTCATACACACCCATTGCTGTTGCCTCTCTCTTTGTTGGAATTGTTCAGAGATAGCTCACAACCAGAACGCCCCTCCCGAGGCGCCCCGGAGCATTTCAGTACAACTTTCGTTTGTCAGGCGAAGACGAAACTCGAATCCGACAGGTTAGCCACACCTACCCCGACCAGCGTCACGGCAAAGTCGCCAATCTTCAGCACGGTATCGCTTCCGGACTGCGACGCGTGTTGCTTGTAGTCGTAGCCCTGCCCCGCGCCTTCGACGCCCATGAACACCAGTTTGTCGCTGCCCTGGTAGCCATTGATCGCGTCGAAGCCGAAGGCGCCGCTGAACAGGAAGGTGTTATTGCCACCCACCGCGCTCATCACGTCGTTGCCGGCACCGCCGACGAAGGTCACGTGGGCCTTGTCGCTTTGCAGGTGATCGTTGCCGCCCAGGCCGAACAGCCAGTCGCCGTCAGCGGTGGCTTTGAGGGTGTCGCCCATGGCGCCGCCGCTGAGCGAATGGTTGTACTGGGTCAGTTCGGCACCGTTGGCCAGGCCTTTGGCGGTGACGGTCCAGGTGATTTCCTTGCTGCCCCACCACGAGCCCGACTCCTTGCTCACCAGCGCGCCGATGTCACGGGTCATGCTGATGCCGCCGTAGGCGTCACGCACGTACAGCGTGCCGTCGCCGTCGTTGGCGAAGCTGAAGTTCTGCAACGGCTTTTGCAGCTCGAAGGTGTTGTGGCCCTGGCCACCGAGCAGGATGTTGAAGCCGCCGTCGTCACGGAAACGGTCATCGCCGCCCAGGCCTTCGAGGAAGTCGTTGCCCGCCCCGCCCTTGAGCCAGTCACCGCTGTCGGTGCCGATGATGAACGTGCTGCCGGTGTGCGGCTCGCCGCTGCGGCCCAGATCCTCGACCCAGGTCTTGCCCCGCGACGCTTCCTCAAGGTTGGAGACGATGATCGTCGAATCCTTGTGCGTCAGGCCGTAGAACTTCGACGCGATCACCCGGTTCAGTCCGTCGGCATACCCCAGCGAGCTGTGGGCCGACCAGTTCAGCGGATTGGCGATGCTGAATGGCACCAAGTTCTGCGCGGTGGACGCGTAGTTGTCGTTGAAGTTGACGATGTTGTCGGTGGTCGAGTCGTGCGGCTTGTCGTGCTTGCCCATCGACGCAGTACTGAACGTGGTGCCGTCGAGCACGCGGAACACCGGGTCGTTCTCGTAACCGATGTTCAGCACGTTGGTGCCGGTGCTGCTCTGGGTCGGCGAGGCGAACGAAATGTAGTTGGCGTCCTTGAAGAACCCACCCCAGTTGCTCGCGCTCAACTCCGCCACGCTGTTGACCCCGAGACCGCCGAGGCTGTGGCCGCTGACCAGCACGTCCTTGGCCGCGATGCCGTGGGCGATGGCGAAAGCCGCCACCGATTTGAGCAGGTTGTCGAAAGCATTTTTCGCGTACTGGGTGGCGTAATCCGTCGGGCCGATGGCGGCCAGCAGATTGTTTTTCATGTCGCCGAAGGTGTCGCTGTAACCCAGCCCGCCGGTGCCCCGGAAGGCCACGCCGATGCCGATCAGCTTGCCTGCGGCGTCGTACTTGCCGAGCACTTCGGCTTCGGCGCTGGTGAAACCGTCCTTCTCGCCGAAGAACGTGCCCTGCGCCCCGACCTTGCCCTGATAGCCCAGCGCGGTGGCGCCGATCGGCTTCCAGCCAGTGCCGGGCAAGGCCTGCCCGGTCGGCGTGTAGGCATACAGCGTCAGGGCGATGGCGTCGCTGTACAGCGCTTTGCCGTCGGCATTTTTGTAATCGAACAATCCCATGTTGTGCTCTCTCTTCCTTTCAAAAACGGCAGTTCTCGAAAGAACTGCCGCTACCTCTTAGAACTGCCAGTCCAGCGTCAGGCCCACACCGTGGTCCTTTTCGTTGGAGCCGATCAGCCCGTTGTAGTCCAGGTTGACCCGGACATCGCGATTGAGCGCCAGCCCGGCGCGCACGCCGACTACCGCTGCATCTCGATCCATCGACACACTTTGCACGGTGAATGCACTGTTGCCATTGACGAAGGCCAAGTGACTGTCGGAATCCACGCTGCTCAGATTGTGCTGCCAGCCCAGGCTTGCGCCCAGTTCCAGCTGGTGTTTCTCCGACAGGGCAAACGTGCGTTTGGCCCGCACACCGAGGGTCGACAACACCACGTCGCGGTTGTCTTCGCCGCCCTTCAGTGCGGCGGCATCACCCTTCTCGGTGAAGCTGTCGCTGTTGAGGTGCACGTAGGCCAGATTGGCGAACGGCTCCAGGTTCATCGGTTGCAGGCCCAGGTCGTAGGCCGCTTCGGTGAACAGTTGCGCGGTGGTCGCATCGCGCTTGGTTTTCTGTTTGCCGCTGACGCCACCGAACTGCAGGTCACGTTTGACGTCGATGCGATGCCAGCTGTAAGCCGCACCGGCGGTCAGACGCAGTGCATCGATCTGATGCCCCAGGTACGCGCCCAGGTGATAGCTATCGACCGAAGCCGACGAATGCGTACCCTCGCCCATGCTCAACGAGCTGTCGCTATAACCAGTAACGAAACCCAGACGGGTATCTTCAGCGATCAAGCCGTCGACACCGGCCAGCAGGCCGCCGATGGAGCTGGTGGAATCGGCGTATTTCGACCCGCCATCGCTCTTGCCCCAGGCGCCCAGCACTTTGAGCCAGGCGTTGCTGCGGTCATCGGTCGGCGCGCCGGCATCGAATAGGTCACGCTCGCGCAGACGTTCGCCCACGGCATCGCGCAGGTAGCGGCTGTCGTTGATCAGCAGCGTGCCGATGGCCGGGTGAATCTCGCCGGACAGTTGCTGGAAGGCATCCTGCGCAGCGGCCGCCGACGGCGACAGCAACAGGGTTTCGAACAACGCATTGCCGGCGCCGAGGCGTTCGGCGGCAGCACCGACAGCACGCTGGTTCGGCGTCAGGCCGACACTGGCGAATGAGGCGCCATTACGACCGACGTCCAGTTGCACACCGCTTGCCGAGTACGCCAGGGTGCCGCCGAGGAACGCGTAGTCGGGCAACACTTGTCCGAACTGCCCTTCAATGCCGCCCGCTGCCTGCAAGATGTTGAACTGGGTGCCGAGCAGGCTTTTCACTTCACCGGTGGTCAACAGCGTCGGGCTGTTTTCCAGCGACATGGTCACGGTTGCGCCTTCGATCACCGCTTTGCCGCCGGCGACGATGCGGTCGCTGCTGGTCGGCGACACTTCCACCGCATAGGTCGAACCCGGTGCGAAGGTCACGTCACCGGCCACGTTCAAGGTGCCGATGGAATTGCCCGGCGCCACGGTGCCGCCACTGTTGGCGGTCAGCGCACCGATCCGGCCGTTACCGCCGAGGATGCCGCCGTCATTGACCGTCACCGCCGATTGCAGCGAGCCATTGATTGCCAGTCGCCCCTGATTGACCAGAGTCGGGCCGCTGTAGGTGTTGGTGCCGGTCAGCACCAGGGTGCCGATGCCTTGTTTGGTCAGACCACCATGGCCGGAGATGTCGTTGCGCCAGGTGTCGAGGCCGCAGGTGATGTCGTTGCACACGCGCTCGGTGGGTTTGCCCGCATCGATGATCGCGCCGATGCCTGGCAGATCGGCCACGAACTGGCCGGAACCGTAGGCGCCCTGGATGCGGAATTCTTCAGGAATGTCCTGCTCGGTGACGAACATCGCCGGGCCGTCGATGCCCTTGCGCAGGTTGATCATGCCCCAGCCATACAGGGCGTCGATGCCCGGTGCGCCGAGGTCGGTGGCCGTGGTGCGCAACACGCTGGCGACCTGATCGCCGGACATGTACGGGAAGCGCTCCATCAGCACCGCCATGGAACCGGCCACGTGCGGCGCGGCCATCGAGGTGCCGTTGTAGTTCTTGTAGCCGGTGGTCAGGTTGTCGGCGTTGGTACCTTCGATGATCGAACTGTAGATCTGCGTGCCCGGTGCCGAGACGCAGAAACTGGCGGTGTAGCCGCAGCGCGAAGAGAACGCACTCATGATGTACGGATTGGCGCTGGCCTGATCCGGGTTTCTCTGCAATGCGGCGACGGTGATCCAGTTCGGCGCGATGTCCGGCACGAAGTAACCGAGGCCGGCGATGGCGTCCGGGTTGTTCAGGTTGTAGTCGTTGCCCGCCGCGAAAATCGTCACGATCCCGCTGCGCGCGGCGGCGATTGCGCCGTCATAGGCGCCGCCGGGTTTGGTGCCCAGCAGTGTGCGGATCTCGTTGAACTGCAATTGCGCGTCGTTGACGGTGAAGTGCGGGTACGCAGGGTCACGGCCGCCGAGGTCAAAACGGTCGGTGATGCCGATGCCCCAGCTGTTGTTGATGATCCGCGCGCCGCTGGCAATCAGCGCATCCCAGCCGGCCTTGTACACCGCGCCGTCGTTGCCGCGCACGATGCCGTCTTCCGGGCCTGGGTCGCCGTTGTCGGCGCTGATGATCTGCGCGCCGAACGCCACACCGTGCATCGGCCCGCCGTCACGGCTGCCGGCAGCGATACCGCCAACGTGGGTGCCGTGGGCGCCGAGTTTGCCGTCGGAACCGACCGAGGGCGAACCGTCATAGCGGAACGCGTCCCCCGCTTTGACCGGGATGTACGGGTCGGTGTATTCGCGGATCCCCGAGGTCACCAGGGTGATGACCTTGTTGCTGCCGGAAAACTCCGGGTGCGCGGCGTAGACCGGTTGGTCGAAAATTCCCAGTTTCACGCCTTTACCGGTGTAACCGGCGGCGTAGGCGTAATCCGCGCCGATGGCGCCCAGGCCCCAGTCGGCCTTGAACTCGGCACTGCGCCAACTGCCCGGATCCCCTGCCCGACCGCTTTCCACGTAGGGCGCCGCGTGTGCGCTGCCCCAGGTGGTCATCGCGCAGAGCAAGGCGACGTTGAGAGTTTTCAGGCGAAAGCATCCACCCGATTGCGCGGGGGTGTTGTTGTTTTTCATCCAGCGACCTTCCTTAGTGATGTTGCGAAAAATCCGTCTATTGAAGTGATCGTTCCCACGCCTTCCCCGTTGATCGTTCCCACGCTCTGCGTGGGAATGCCTCTAGGGACGCTCCGCGTCCAGTGACGCGGAGCGTCACGGGCTGCATTCCCACGCGGGAGCGTGGGAACGATCAGTTGCGATCAATCAAAACTGCCAGTTCAGGCTCAGGCCCACGCCGTGTTGCTTCTCGCGGCTGGCCAGTTGTCCGGTGTAATCGAGGTTCACCCGCACGTCGCGGGTCAGTGCCAGGCTGGCCTGCACGCCGACCAGCGCGGCGTCGCGCACCAGTGGCGAGCTTTCGACCGTGTACGGCGCACTGCCGCTGGCGAAACGCAAATGCTGTTCGGATTCGATGTCGGTCAGGCTGTGCTGCCAGCCCAGATGCCCGCTCACTTGCAGCTTCTGCGCGGACGGCAGGTCAAAGGTCTTGATCGCCCGCACACCGAGGGTGCTCAACACCGCGTCGCGCTGGTCGTCGCCGCTTTTCAGCGCGGCCGCGTCGCCCTTCTCGGTGAAGCCGTCGGTGTCGAGATGCACGTAGGCCAGGTTGGCGAACGGCTCCAGGGCCAGCGGTTGCAGGTTCAGTCGATAAGCCGCTTCGCCGAATACCTGGGTGGTGGCGGCATCGACCTTGGCTTTCTGCTTGGCGCTGACGTTGCCGTACTGCAAGTCGCGTTTCACATCGACGCGGTGCCAGCTGTAAGCGGCGCCGGTGCTCAGGCGCCAGGCGCCGATGTCGTGACCCGCGTAGGCGCCGAGGTGATAGCTGTCGACCTTGGCCGAAGAATGCGTGCCCGAACCCATGCTCAGCGAACTGTCGCTGTAACCGGTGAGCAGACCGATGCGGGTCTGCTCGTCCAGCGCTCCGTCGACACCGGCCAGCAGCCCACCAATGGAGGTGCTGTAACCGGCGGTGTCGTGGCGCGAATCGGTGCTGCCCCAGGCGCCGAGGGCCTTGATCCAGCCGTTGCTTTGCGTGGCTTGCGCATCGTGCAGGCGTAAACCGATGGCGTCGCGCAGTTGCCGGCTGTCGTTGATCAGCACGGAGCCAAGGGCCGGGTAGATTTCACCGCTCAACTGTTGAAAGGCTTGTTGCGCATCACTGGCGGTGGCCGACAACAGCAGGCTTTCGTACACGGAATTGCCCGCGCCCAGTCCTTCGACGGCAGTGGCCACGGAGCGCTGATTCGGTGTCTGGCCGACGCTGGCGAACGAAGTCGCGTTGCGCTCGACATTCAAGCCGATGCCGTTACCGCTGTAGGCCAGGCTGCCACCGATGAACAGATAATCCGGCAGCACCGCACCGAACCGCCCCTGAATGCCACCCGCCGCTTGCAGAATGTCGTACTGCCGGCCGAGCAGGCTTCTGGTCTCGGTGGTGCTGAGCAGCGTCGGGCTGTTTTCCAGCGACAGGCTGACGGTAGCGCTGTTGATGGACGCTGTGCCGCCGGCAACGATGCGGTCGCTGCTGGTGGGAGACAACTCCACGGCGTAGGTCGAACCCGGCGCGAAGGTCACGTCACCGGCGATATTCAAAGTACCGATCGAATTGCCCGGAGCCACCCGGCCGCCGCTGTTGGCGGTCAACGCGCCGATTCGTCCGGAGCCGCCGAGGGTACCGCCGTCATTGACGGTCACGGCCGAGGTCAGCGATCCGTTCACCGTCAGCAGACCGCCATTGACCGTGGTCGGCCCGCGATAAGTGTTTTCACCGGTCAGAATCAGTCGCCCGTCGCCGGACTTGATCAGACTGCCTTGATAAACCCGAGCGGAAGCTGCTGCGTCACGGGCCATGCCCACGGCGTAATCAGTCTGATCCTGCTGGCTGGCGCCGGTCGGCACGCCGTTCTGCCAGCCTTTGCTTTGCAGGGTTTGCTGCCAGGCGCTGTGTTCGGCGAGGTCTTCGCCCCGGCGCTGGATCAGCGCTTTATCGCTGATGTCATTGCTCCAGACGTCGCTTTGCCCGGCCGCCAGATTCGCGTCGAAAGCACCAAGCAATTGCCCCGGCCCGCGCATCGCCCGGTACAGGTTGGCCACGCCCCAGCCGACTCGCTCGGTCGGTGCGTCGGTCACCGAACCGTCGAGTTGGGTGGCGGTGGTCAGCAGCACTTCGAGAGCCTGCTGATTGTTCATGTACGGGTAGCGTTCCATCACCAGCGCCAGTGCCCCGGTGGCGTGCGGCGCGGCCATCGAGGTGCCAGACTTGATCGCATAACCGCCGTCGGGAATGGTGCTGTCGATCTTCGCCCCCGGCGTGGTGATGCACCAGTATTTGGCGATGCCGCACTGGTTGTACTTCTGCTGATTGCTTTGATCGAGTCCCGAAACCGCCAGCCAGTGGCCTTCCAGATCCGGCTGAAAGTACGGCAGCGCCGAACGTACGCTGGCATTCGGGTAGCCGCTGTTGCCGGCGCTGAACACGTTGATCACGCCACGACGGGAAACGTCCGCCGCTGCGTCGAGCCAGGTGCCTTTGTTCCAGTGCTGGGCGTAAGCGGCGTGCAGATCCGCGAGGGTTCGATAGCTGACATCCGGCGGCTGGCTGCCCCAACTGTTGTTGATCGCCCGCACACCGGCGTCGGCCAGGGCGTCGTACACCGCTTTGAAGTAGCGCGGATCGGGGTTGGGGCCGAACAGAAAACTGTCGTTCTTGTTGGTGTTGCCGACGTAGATCTGCGCGTTGTACGCCACGCCATGCATGCCGGTGCCGTCACGGGACGCGCCCATGGTGCCGACCACGTGGGTGCCGTGGGAATCGTTGTTCGGATTGAGGGTGCCGTTGACATTGAACAGCGTGCCGTCGATGTAACTGCCGCTGGCCAGTACCGGGTGATAACGGTCGCTGGCGAACTCGGGATGGGCGGCGTCGAAACCGGAGTCCAGCGCGCCGATCTTCACGCCCTTGCCGGTGATGCCGGCGGCGTAGGCCTGATCGGCCTGCATTCGGCCCAGGCCCCAGTCACGCAGGAATTCGGCGCTGCGCCAACTGGCGGGATCGCCGGGTTTGCCGGCTTCGAGGTACTGGGCCTGAGCCTGGGTTGCAGAAATCACAAGCAGCAGGGTGCCGACCGAAACCGGCTTGATGCGTACGTCCATGTTCACCACTCTTTTTGTTGTTTTGGGTCGAAGCTTTTTGCGATGAAGCTACGGTGTTATTGCGTCCGTGGGCCCTGTCCGAAGGCCTCGTCCACCCGCGCCAGATCCTGTTCGCTCAAGGTGCCCGCGTAGTAATGCAATTTGGTCCAGGCCATGAGGTAGTCATAGCGTGCCTGAGCCAAATCACGGCGGGTGGTAAATAGTTGTTGTTCGGCGTTCAGTGCGTCGAGGTTGGTTCGCTCCCCACCGAGAATGCTTTGCTTGGTCGACACCACCAGCGCTTCGGCCGAGGCCAGGGCCTTTTGATAGGCGCGCAGCTTGTTGACTCCGGACAGGCAGGCGCTGAACTGGCGACGCAATTCGATCAGCGTCTCGCGGGTCTTGCCGTCCAGTTCGTACTCGGCCTGTTCCATGGTGCGGCTGGCCTGACGGGTCGAGGCTGACACCCCGCCGCCGGCATACAGCGGCACGCTGACTTCGAAACCGATGGTGTTGGTTTCGTAACGCTGGTTGTAGGTGTTGCCGCTTTCCGATTCGTTCTGGCGCATCGTGGCGTAAGCGCTGACTTTCGGCAGGTGCCCGGCGCGATTGCGCTCGACTTCATAACGCGCCACTTCCACCGCCTGACGCTGGGACGCGAGGTTCGGGTTGTTGCTGACCGCCAGCTCGTGCCAGGTGTCGTAATTGGCCGGCATCAAGGCGAATGTCTGGAAGTTCTGATCCAGCGGTGCCAGATCACTGATGTCCATCGCCGGCACGCCTACCAATGCGCCCAGCTCCCGTAGCGCGGCGTCCTGCTCGTCGCGGGCCTCGATTTCCTCGGCGGTCGCCAGTTCGTAACGCGACTCGGCTTCGAGGATGTCGGTGCGAGTGCCCTCGCCCTGCTTGAACATGTGCTCGTTCTGCTGGAACTGCTGTTCGTAGGCCTTCTTCTTGGCCTGCGCAATGTCGATCTGATCCTGGGCAAACAAGGCCTTGGTGTAGTTATCCAGTACGCGAACCAGCAGTTCCTGGCTCTTGCCGCGAAAGTTTTCGTCGGCAAACAGCGACTGGGCTACGCCCTTGCGATACGCCGCGTAGGCTTCGTAATCGAGCAACGGTTGTTGCAGGGTCAGGCTCGAGCCGTAACTGCTGTAGTTACGCTCGTCAGTGTTGTTGCGGGCGCGGGAGTCGAGTGAAGTGGCTTTCGACGAGTTGCGACCCTTGTTGTAGTTGTAACCCAGTTTCGGCAACAGGCCGGCGCGGCCGATGGCGCGGTTTTCAAGGCCGGCGTCGCGCTCCTTGATCGCACCGAGGAACACCGGGTCATTGCGCAACGCCTGTTCGTAGATCTCGAACGGCCCCATGGCCGCCACTGCACTGTTGCCCGCGAGCAGCGCGAACGCTGCCGCCAGCATGGAAAGCTTATTCATACAGCGGAACATCCTTATTCTTCGGTCAACGCGGAACCGGCGCGGTCGAGCAGCGGCTTGAACAGGTAGTTGAGGAGTGAACGTTCGCCAGTGCGCACGAACATTTCCGCCGGCATGCCGGGTTTGATCACCAGACCGTTGAGTTTTTCCATGGCCTGATCGCTGACGCTGCTGCGCAACACGTAGTACGGCACGCCGGTTTTCTCGTCGACCATCTGGTCGGCGGAAATCAGGCTGACTTCGCCGGGAACCCGTGGCGTCTTGCTCTGGTTGAACGCGGTGAACAGGATGTCGACCGGCAAGTGCGTACCGACCTTGTCGATCAGGTTGATCGGCAGGTGCCCTTCGACTTCCAGGCGCGTGCCCTGCGGGACGATTTCCAGCAGGGTTTCGCCCTGACGGACCACGGCGCCTTCGGTGTGCACGCCGAGGTTGACCGCCACGCCATCGGCGGTGGCGAGGATTTCGCTGTGTTGCAGGTCGAAACCGGCGGAAGTCAGTTGCTCGGACAGCGTGACGCTTTTCAGTTGCGCGTCGGCCAGCTGGGTGCGGACTTCCTTCTGGTATTCCTCACCGTGTTGTTGCAGCTTCAGGCGGGACTCAAGGATGCCCTGCTCCACTCGGCCACTTTCGCCGGTGTTCTCGGCGAGTTGCTGCTGAACCTGCGACAGCTGACGCTGGTATTCCATCAAGCGGTTGCGCGGGATGTAGCCGTTGTCGGCCAGCGGTTGCAGGTTGCTCAACTGCTGTTGCAGCGAGTCAGCCTGCGCGTTGAGGTCGGTACGCGCGCGGCGCATGCCTGCCAGTTGCGCGGTGGCGCCTTCGATACTGGCGCGCAGTGCGGCTTGCTCGCGGGAGAACGCTTCGCGGCGGCTGCTGAACAATTGCCGCTGGCCTTCCAGTACCAGCGCCAGGCGCGGATCGGCGTTGTCGCTCAGTTCTGCCGGGAAGGTCACTTGCTTGAGGTTGTCACGCTCGGCCTGCCAACGTGCGAGGCTGGCCCAGGCCATGCGGTATTGCGCCTGCAGCGATTGCACGTCGGCGGCGACCTGGGTCTGGTCGAGGCGGAACAGCGGCTGGCCCTGTTTCACGATTTCGCCTTCGCGTACCAGAATCCGGCTGACCACGCCGCTGCTCATCGACTGCACGGCCTTTCGCTTGCCCGACACCACCACGGTGCCTTGTACCGGAATGCCTTGATCCAGCGGCGCCAATGCCGCCCAGGTGAAGAAACTGCCAGCACCGACCAGCGCCAGAATCCAGCCCATGCGGGCGAAGAACTTCGCATCGCGCTCCGGGCGTTCGGTGATGTACGCGTGTTCCATGGTTGCTTCGTTTTGCGTGTTCATGCTCGCGCTGCTCATACACCCGAATTCCTTGTCGTCGGCTGATACTGTCGGCTCATGCTGAGCCCGGCCGGTGCTTGCGCAGGTTTTTCATTTTGTTGTGATGGGTTGCCGGGCTGATTGCCGGGCTGGTTTGCGGACAGCGCCTTGAGCACATCGTGGCTCGGGCCGAAGGCTTGCAGGCGACCGTCGTTGAGCACCAGCAGCTTGTCGGCCTGGGCCAGTACCGAAGAACGGTGGGTCACCAGCACCACGGTGGTGCCTTGGGCCTTGAGCTGCACAATCGCGCTGGACAACGCAGCTTCGCCGACGGTGTCGAGGTTGGAATTCGGCTCGTCCAGCACCACCAGGCTCGGGTTGCCGTACAGCGCACGGGCCAGGGCCACGCGCTGTTTCTGGCCGCCGGACAAACCGCTGCCGTCCTCGCCCAGTTGGGTGTCGTAGCCTTGCGGCATGCGCAGGATCAGTTCGTGCACGCCGGCCTGTTGCGCAGCGGCCACGACCTTTTGCGGATCGGCTTCGCTGAAGCGGGCGATGTTCTCGGCGATGCTGCCGCTGAACAGCTCGATGTCCTGCGGCAGATAGCCGATGTACGGGCCGAGCTGATCGCGGTTCCAGCGGTGGATGTCGGCGCCGTCCAGACGCACCGTGCCGCCCAAGGCCGGCCATACACCGACCAACACTCGCGCCAGAGTCGATTTGCCGGAGCCGGAGGCACCCAGCACGCCGAGCACTTCACCGGCCGCCAGGTTGAAGTTGACCATATGCAGGGTCGCAGCACGTTGACCCGGAGGGCCGGCGCTGACTTGCTCGAAGGTGATCTGGCCCTTCGGCGCCGGCAGCGCCATGGCGTCATCGCTCGGCGGGAAGGCTTGCAGCAGCGCATCGAGGCGACGGTAAGCCAGCTTCGCGCCGCTCCACTGCTTCCACACGGCAATCAACTGGTCGATCGGGCTCAACACCCTGCCCATCAGGATGGAGCCGGCGATCATCATCCCGGCGGTCATGTCGCCCTTGATCACCAGCAGTGCGCCAAGGCCCAGCACCAGCGATTGCAGGCACAGACGCAGGGTCTTGCTCAGCGAGCTGATCACCGCGCCGGTGTCGCTGGCCTGATTTTGCAGACCGAGAAAGCGCGAATGCACCTGGAACCAACGTTTGCGCAAGGCGCCGAGCATGCCCATGGCTTGAATGGTTTCGGCGTTGTGCAGGTGGCTGGTGGCCAACTGGCTGGATTTCTGCGAGAAGCCGGCGGCTTCGCCCAGCGGCTTTTTGGTCATGTATTCGTTCAGGCACGCCAGCGCGATCAGCAACAACGCACCCGCCGTGGCGAGCACGCCGAGCCAGACGTTGAACAGGTAAATCACGAACAGGTAGACCGGGAACCAAGGCGCATCGAAGAACGCGAACAGCGCAGGCCCGGTGACGAACTGGCGAATGTGGGTCAGGTCGCCCAGGGACTGCCCGGCGTTGCCCTCGCCCTTGAACAGGTTGCGCTCGAACGCCGCCTGATAGACCCGCAGATTGAAACGGCGCTCGAGCTGGCTGCCGATGCGGATCACGATAAAGCTGCGCACCACTTCCAGCAGACCAATGAAGGCGAAGAAACCGACGACCATCAGCGACAGCATCGCCAGGGTGGTTTCGTTCTGCGAAGACAGCACCCGGTCATAGACCTGAAGCATATATATGGAGGGCACCAGCATCAGCACGTTAATCAGTGCGGTAAAGCATCCGACGCTGATCAGAATGCTTTTATAGTCACCCAATGCCTTGAATAAGGGAGCGGTGGCTGGGGCCTTCGCCATCTTCATTGATTATTCCTGAAATGGTATTTCCCGCCCTGCTTGGCGAGACTTCAATTAATTGTCCGCATTGAGTGCGGGACATACACCGCCAGTACTTGCTTACACTTCAATAACAACTTTGCCGATTAACACCGGCCTGCGTGTTATTGCGCTATGGCTTATAACTGTAACGGGGTGCTTTATATTTAAACTGTCAGTCGGTTTCGGTCATCAAGGTTGCTGTACAGCACGCTTGAGTGTAATCACCAGGCCCGACTTCAAAGTGCTCAGATAAAGCCCATCACGTTGTCGGCTGAAAAACTGGATTCTTGAGCCTTCCTTGCCGGTGATCGACAGACCGTCCGGATCGGGGAACCAGCCGATGGCGCTGTCTTGCAGCCACGCGCTCAGGCAATCGGCACCGTTGCCCAGCGTCTGGTTGGCTTCAAGGTCGATAAGACAAGTGTTCGACGGTTTGTCCTGCAAAGCCTGGGCCTCTGGAGCGTCGTTGCGGTCGCTCAGGGTCGCTTGCCACTGTCCGGCAAATACCGATGGGTCTTCGAGTCTCAGGCTGCTTGCCATGGTTGTTTCTCCAGAAATCATCATCAGCATCGGCAACAGATACGCCGCCGCTTTGCGGGTAAAAGCGAATTGGTTCATAGGAAATTTCACTCCGGCACGTAGCCTTGCTTACCGGTCACGGCGATGCAAGTGAAGAAAGCGGCGCACGACGCGCCGCTTTCCCGTGTTACATCACGCCACGATGTCGCTGGTGGCTGCCTGGCCAACGGTGCTGACCTGGAAATCAGCCACGCCGTGACCGGAGAAGTCCACCGACAGCAGGCTGTTGCCGCCCGAGGACGTCAGAACCGCATCACCCGCCGCGCCGGTGAAGGCGCTGACGAAGTGCAGGCCTGCGCCCTTGGTGATACCGGTCAGGTCGATTTTGTCCAGACCGCTGACGAAATCGAGGATCTGATCGATCGCACCCGGCTTGGAGTCGGAGCTGGCCGCGAACACAAAGGTGTCCGAACCCGCGCCGCCCCACAGCTTGTCGGCACCGCCGGCGCCCCAGATGATGTCGTTGCCGGCACCGCCCTTGAGCTCGTTGGCCGCGCTGTTGCCGATCAGCAGGTCGTTGCCCGAACCGCCGATCGCGTTCTCGATGGTGACGCCCTTGGCGATGGACACGTTGCCCACCAGGCCGCCAACGTCGGAGAACGAGGCTTCATTGAGGTTGATCTTCTGGTTCTGGGTGAAACCCGAGAAGTCGAAGGTGTCCTTGCCGCCCGCATCCCACACCGAGAACACCAGCTTGTCGGCCGACGACGAGGCGCTGAGGAAATCGCGACCGGCGTTGGAGTTGAAGCCGTAGGTGGTGTCACCGGTACGGGTGGTCATGTTGGCGCCGTAGAGTTTCTGGATCGCTGCGATGTCATCCATCAGCGGGCCGGAGGAATAGGCTTCCACGCCGCCCTTGCTGAAGTTCTGGCTGGTGTTGCTTTCGCTCCAGTAGCTCATGACGCTGTAGCCGCGGGTGTCTTGCCCGTAGGTCGCGTCGTTGTAGGTCGGGTTGCCGTTGCCGGCGTTGTAGTCGCCCGGGTGCGCCAGGCCAAGGGTGTGGCCGATTTCGTGGGTCAGGGTCTGACGACCGTAGTTGTTCAGGTCCGGGGTCTTGTTCTGCGTGTAACCGCTGTTGATCAAGTACCACGAAGTGCCGTCGTAACCCGGACCGGTACCCGGCAGGTAGGCGAACGCTGCTGCGCCGTCCACACCACCGCTGTAGTTGGCGAACGTCATGTGGCCATCACCGCCCGAGGCTTTCTCGGTGAAGGTGACATTGGCCACGTCGGCCCAGGATTGCATGGCGAGCACGGCCTGGGCTTTCTGTTGAGCACTGAACTGACTGAACCCGGTGATCCCGTGCTTGTTCATCGTGCTGGACGATACCGAAGTCAGGAACGTGTAGGTGAGTTCGATCTTGCCGCTGCCATCCTTGTCCTGGTAGGCAGCGCCGTCGCGCAGCAACTGGGTTGCGGCCTGGTCGACGGAGAAGGAGGGTTTGCCATTGACCGTGAGGTTGCCGCCACGATCGTACTGATGGCTGAAGCTATTGATCTGGTTATACGCCGTACTGGTCGCTGCCAGAGGTTGCGGCGCCGCGCCCAGCTGGAAAGCCTGTTCGGCGGTATCAACAGCATTAGCTTTTACTTTCGACATAAACACACTTCCTTGTTTAGCAATGGAACAGTTTTTGTCCGATAGCGACAACCTCTGGCGAGATTGTCCTATCACTCGCCCAATGAAGGCGTAAGAAACCTGACACAATTTGAAATCTAACGTCTAGCGTTTTTTTGAGATCAAATTGAACTGTTCCGGAAAACTCCCGTAAACAAAGCGCGTGCCGCCGAAAGAAGTTTGTAAGTGTGGTGAATTTGCCTAATTGTCTGACGATTTCTTATTTAAATATTAAATATCGGTAAGTTGTATTTTGTTAGCAGCGTCTCACTTTGCTGCACTTTATCAGTGCAATGCCAGTGGTTTGATATCAAGTTGATTCAACAGTGCATATCAGGCGAGGGCTGTACCGCCCTCGCCTGTTTTTTTCAGCTGCCAGTGCGAATCTTGTTCCACACCCGCGTGCGGATCCGGTCGATGTTCAGCGGCATCGCTTCCAGTGCGAACAGCTTGCCCATCATTTCCGGGCTCGGATAAACCTTGGTGTCATTCTTGATCGCCGGGTCGATCAGGCTGTCGGCCTGCTCATTGCCATTGGCGTAGTGCACGTAGTTGCTGATGCCGGCCATCACGTCGGGCTGCAGCAGGTAGTTCATGAACGCGTAGCCGGCCTTCTCGTCCGGTGCGTCGGCGGGCATGGCGACCATGTCGAACCAGATGGCGGCGCCTTCCTTGGGAATCTCGTAGCCGATTTCGATGCCGTTCTTCGCTTCTTTGGCGCGGTTTTCCGCTTGCAGGATGTCGCCGGAGAAACCGACCGCCACGCAGATGTCGCCGTTGGCCAGATCGCTGGTGTATTTCGAGGAATGGAAGTAGCTGACATACGGCCGCACTTTCATCAGCAGCGCTTCAGCCTTCTTGTAGTCCTCGGGATTCTTGCTGTGATGCGGCAAACCCAGGTAGTTGAGCGCCGCCGGCAGCAGTTCCGGGCCGTTGTCGAGGATCGCCACGCCGCATTTCTGCAGTTTTTCCATGTATTCGGGTTTGAAGATCAGATCCCAGGAGTCCACCGGCGCGTTGTCACCCAGCACGGCCTTGACCTTGGCGATGTTGTAGCCGATGCCGGTGCTGCCCCACAGGTACGGAAAGCCGTGTTCGTTGCCCGGATCGTTGGTCTGTAAGGCCTTGAGCAACACCGGGTTGAGGTTCTTCCAGTTGGGCAACTGGCTCTTGTCGAGCTTCTTCAGGGCCCCGCCTTCGATCTGCCGCGCCATGAAGTGGTTGGACGGAAACACCACGTCGTAACCGGATTTGCCGGTCATCAACTTGCCGTCGAGGGTTTCGTTGCTGTCGTAGACGTCATAGGTGACGCCAATGCCGCTGGCCTTTTCGAAGTTCTTGGCGGTGTCCGGCGCGATGTAGTCGGACCAGTTGTAAACCTTGACCGTATCCGCCGCCTGAGCGAGGGAAACGGCGAGCATCAAGGGTGCGAGCGCGAGGGTCTTTCGGATCATGGATCGATTCCTGTATTGGCTATTGTTGTTGGCAGGCAATCAAAAGGATCAAAACGTCAGAAAATCAGGACATAGGTCTTGCGCACGGTTTCTTCGATGTCCCAGATCCCGAGCGTGTTGGCCGGCAACATCAGTGCGTCGCCACCTTGTATGTGCAGGGTTTCGCCGCCGTCGTCCGGTGTGAACGTGCAGCGACCGGAAATGAAATGGCAGAACTCTTGAGCAGTGATCTGCCGGCGCCAGCGACCGGGGGTGCATTCCCAGACGCCGGTTTCGACGCCGTCGTCGCGCTCGACGCTGGTGGTCGAGGCAATCGCCACCGGCGTGCCGAGCGGCACGGCCACCGGGTTGGACTCATCCAGTTGCAACGTGGCGGTGTTCTTGAATTGGGTGATGCTCATGGCGTTACCTGTCTCGTAGTAAACAACGTTTAGTGCATGAAACCTTCCATGAACCCGGCCACCTGGCTGGCAAGCTTGCGCCGCCAGGGCGCGGTCGCCGGGTTGGCCAGGGTCTGGTCTTCGTGGACGAAGCTTTTGATGATCGCGTTGTAGCCAAGCCAGCGGCACGGTTCCGGCTCCCAGGCCCGCAGCGCGTGGATCCCGCCGTCGGGCAGCACCCACGGCTGATGCGTCAGCTCGGTGTCGCGCTCGAGAATCAGATCCGCAAGCGTCCGCCCGCCCAGGTTGGAAGCGCCGACACCCTCCCCGCCATAGCCGCCGGACAGCGCGATGCCGTTGGCCCGGTCGCAGAGCATGTGCGGTTTGAAATGCCGGGACATGCCGAGGTTGCCGCCCCAGGCGTGGGTGATCTGGACGTTTTTCAGCTGCGGGAACAGCTCACCGAACAGGTAGCGGCGCAGCTCGACTTCATCGCGGGTCAGGTCGAAGTTGTGGCGCAGCTTGCCGGCGAACTGATAACCGCCACGGGCGCCGAAGATCAGCCGGTTGTCGGCGCTGCGCTGGCCGTAAGTGACCTGACGACTGAATTCGCTGAAAGCCTGCCCCCGACTGAGGCCGATTGCGTCCCAGGTCGCGGCGGACAACGGCTCGGTGGCGACGATCAGGCTCTGCACCGGTAATTGATAACGGCCCAACGGTGGCAGCGTGACGGAATAGCCTTCGATGGCCGGGACAATCCAGCGGCTGCGTACGCTGGCGTTGTCGGTCCGCAAACTGCCGGCCTGCCAATGGGTCACCGGGCTGTTTTCGTAGATCTTCACCCCCATGCTTTCAACGGTTCGCGCCAGGCCGCGCACCAGTTTCGCCGGGTGAATGGTCGCCACATGTGGCGCGAAGATGCCGCCGTAAGGCTTGGCGATGCGAATCTGCTGCGCCAGTTGTTCGGGGCTGAGCCAGCGGTAATCGTCGTCGGTCAGGCCCTGAGCGTGGAGTTTCTTCAGGTAGTCGCGAAGACTGGCTTCCTGCTCGGGATAGCGCGCGGCGCAGTACAGCACCCCGCCTTTGCGGTAATCGCAGTCGATGCCTTCGCGTTCGAGGACGACTTCTACTTCATCAGGAATGCCGTGCAACAGGTCGAACGAAGCGCGGCGTTGTTGTGGCGACAGACCGGCCAGCAGGCGATCCTCGCCCAGCAGATTACCCATCAACCAGCCGCCGTTGCGACCTGACGCGCCGAACCCGGCGGTTTGCGCTTCGATGATGACGACGTTCAGGCTCGGCGCCTGCTGTTTCAGGTAATACGCAGTCCACAACCCGGTGTAACCGGCGCCGATGATCGCCACGTCGACGTCCAGGTCCTGCGCAAGCGACGGGCGCGCGGTCAGCGGCTCGTCGAGTTGATCCATCCACAAACTGATAGTGCGCCACGCCGGCATGCAAGACTCCGCCAATCCAGGTTTCGATGGCGTCGATCCTAGAGGCAGAACTCAGGGATTGTCTTGCGCGCGTGTCCGCAAAGAAATTTGCTTGGCGTAGGCCTTGGGTGACTGGCCGGTGTGCTGGCGAAAGCAGCTATAGAAAGCCGACAGCGAATTGAAACCGGCAGCGAAGGCCAGTTCATCGATGCGCAACGGCGGCGTGGCGTTGTTCAGCGACTGCAATAGATGTTGCAGACGCGCCTGATTGACGTAACGGTAAAAGCTTTGCCCCAGCACCTGATTCAGCAAATAGGAAATCTGGTTGCGGCTGTACCCGCATTCCTTCGCCACCCGTTGCAGGTCGAGTTCGGGGTCGAGATAAGGCTGCTGACGCTGAAAATACTGCTGCAAGTCATCGGCCATGAAACTCAGCTGACGCGGCGACAGCCCCAGTCGACTCACCGCCGGGCGCTGGCTGCTTGCCGTCGGGCTTTCGGCCTGCTCGCGCACCAGCGAAGCATATTCGTTGACCCGCCAGATCTGCCCGTCCTTGACCGTGATCGCTTCGCTGGAACGAAACGACACCAGCCCGTTGCCGCCGCGCAACGTCACTTCGTACTGAATGAAGGCGGTGTTGCCGTCGATGCGGATGCGGTCGCAATGCTCCAGCGCTTCGTCGGACTCGCGCGGCATGCTGACCCGGACGTACTCGCGCAACTCGTCGAGGCCGAGCACGCGGTTCTGGAAGAAATCGTTGTACTGGATGTCCGGGTGGTACAGCGCCATCACGCCATCCAGGTCCCGGTGTTTCCAGCACAGGTGATAGCGCATGACCGTTTCGGCCGTGGCCCGCGTCTGTTCCGGGCCGTCATCATCGGCGTGCATAAGGGACTCTTGGAAAAAGAACCGAGCTTGCCCAACTTCTGGCCCTGCATCAACAACCCGTCGTAATGGCACTTTGGTGACGACTGGGGTGGAGCGTGACTTACATCAAAAAAATCCGCGCAATCGCTAAATGAACTGAAAATTCTCACAGGAATTTCACATCCAGATGCTACTTTTAAAGGCAATCACCGGTTGGGCCAATGAAGGCTCTTCCCACCTACCATGAGCAAACGGAAGCGCTCGATGAAGAAGGCGGGCAACACATGAATAAAGGGTCAAGCAAGGTCACGTTCCCCAATGCCTGCCAGCTGATGCGCTGGCATTTTCATCCCATGGGTTTCGAGGCGACCATGGATGCGCCGGGCAGTCTGGTCGCGCGCCTGTTCGATCGGGCCAGCGGCGAAACCCTGATCGCGATCGCCGGCATTCCCTGTGCCACAGTGATGAACGCGGCGGATGTGGAAAGAATAATCGAAGCCGTTGAGGATGAGCTGGAGGCTTTCATTCCTCCGGAATCTCTCAAGAGTTATGCGTAACTAGCTGATTCAAAATAAAAAAAGCCCGCTTTGTGCGGGCTTTTTCATGGGCGTTGGATTCAGGCCGTTTTCTTTTCCGGACGATGATCGACGAAGAACGGTTTGCCTTTGGCGACCCGGTCCGACGCCCGAGGCATGTTGACCGCTTGAGTGTCTTGCGGCTCGACATACCAGTAGCAATGGCTGACTGCACGGGTGATACCGACATAGGCCAGGCGCAGGATTTCGCCTTTCTGCGCGCTGTCATACGGCTCGCTGTCACCGGCCTTGCCCAGTCCGGCCATGCGATACACCTGATTCTTGTAAGGCGAACTGGTCAAGTGCTGGCAATCACCCAGCAAAAAAACCGCGTCGGCCTGCAGGCCTTTGGCGCTGTGATAGGTCAGTTGTTTCAGTCGACGGGACTCGTACGGCAAGCTCGAATCTACATTAACTACAGACTGAATATGCTGTTCTATCAATAACTTATCGCTGCTTTTTCGATAGAGCATCAAGATTGAGTCGCCCTTTCGATAGTGTTCTGCCAGGCGCTCGCCGAGCGCCTGATCGTCGCGCTCCAGCACGTTGACTGGCTGCAACGGCCTCTCCTCGCCGCTGGCTTTGGCCTTCTTGCCCGGAATCGCCGGCGCCGCGCGAACGATGTGCTCCGCCGCGTCGATGATGTGCTGATGGCTGCGATAGTTATCGCTGAGCATCACCCGCGTCGTGCTCGGCGACGGGAATTCCTTGTTGAATTCCATGAAGTAGCTCGGCGAACTGCCGCGCCAGCCGTAGATCGATTGCCAGTCATCGCCTACGCAAAGCAGCGAGGATCGCTGCGCGCCTCGTCCAACGTGCATGGCCGGGCCGCGACTGCGGATTTCCGAGAGGCTGGCGCGAATCCACGAGACGATCTGCGGCGAAACGTCCTGAAACTCATCGATCATCAGGTGCGACATCGGCCGCAGCAACTCATCGCTGAGCAGCTTGAAGTTTTCCGGCGAATGCTCGCTGAACAGTGCGAACATGCGGTTGTAGGTCATGACCGGCGGCTTCTGATCCAGCAAATGGTCTTCCAGCGCGCGCCAGAACAGGCTCAAGGCTTCGAAGAAAAACCGGTCCGGATCGTCCTTGGCGAAACTCATGTGGCCAACGGCGTCCGGCACATCCAGGCCCAGGTTCTCGATGAAGCCTGCGGCGGCGACAAAACAGTCGAGCAATGGCGCGGACGCCAGCTCACCCTTGACCTTGTAGTCGAAGCCCGGACCGGCGCTGACATCACCTGCCAGCGTGGCCAACAAACGTTTTGATGACTCGTAACTATCAAGCCAAATCAATGGCTTACGACAGAAAGCTTGAAACAGGGTGCGCTTGACCGCCCACTCTGCACGCACCGTCAGCTTGGCGTTGGGACGGCAGACCTGCGGATTTTCCCGTGGATCGAAGCCCAGCACGACCCAAGCGTCCAGGCTCGGAATGTAGCCGTGGCAATGGAAGGACGCGCCGTTGATTTCGAATGTCTGGCGGCTCGGTTCGATGCCCTTGATCGGCCAGGCGCCGGCGCGAAGCCACATGTCTTCGATCATGTCGCACAGCTCTTCATCGCGGCGAGCTGCCAGCTCCGTTACAGCGACGCGCTTTTGCACGTCCGGGTGATCGCGTTCCAGCTCCTTGAGCTGCAAGGCGTGCCGGGACAGCGGCTGGATCAGTTGCGCAAAGCGCGGGTCTTCTTTGTAGAGACGGTGGTAACAGGCGTTGAGCTGCTGGCGTTGTGCATCGTTGATGCGCAGATCGAACGGATTGCTGTCGACGTCTTCATCTCCACCCGGCGCGCGGTGGCTGAGGTTTTCGAATGCCTGCAAGCGCTCGAATCCCGGCAGGCTGCGGACCATCGGCAGGATCCGCGAGTGAAAGGTGCGCACCAGATCCCGCGCGTCTTTCTGACTGAGTGCCCGGCCCCACAATGCGAACAGTTCGATCAGTTTGTTGATGAAGTCCTTGCGCGACTCGCGGGTGAACGTCACTACAGTCATCGAATCGAGCTCAAAGCCCAGGTAGTGAGTCAGCAGCAGGATCCGCAGCACCAGCGTGGTCGACTTGCCGGCTCCGGCGCCGGCAATCACAGAAGTTGACGGGGTATCGCTGAAAATCATCTTCCACTGCGCCACGCTTGGCTGGGCGTGCGCAGGCAGCAGGCGTGCGACGTCGGCTTTCATGCGTTTCTTCAACTCTGCGCTGAGCGGCAGGCGCCAGTCGTCGAACAGATGATTGTCGATACCCGGCGGGCGATGCTCGGTATTGCGGCTGTCGCGGATCAACAAGACCTGGCGGCCCTCTTCCAGCCCGTCAGCCTTGCCTTCCTTGTACCCGTAATCCACGCCGGCGGTATGCCCGCTGCGAAAACCGTCGGCCTGACCGTGCAGCCACGAAGCCCGGTGCTGGGCGCGCAGTTGCGTCAGACCATGGCCAAGGAAACGCGCCGCCAGGCGTTTGAACCAGGGCATCTCGGCCAGGGGACGAAGTTCGGGGGGAAGATCGGGGGTGTGTTGCGCCACGCTGACGGACTCCGGATGTGAGGCTGTTGAGGGCTATGGTGTCTGCATTTGCTTTTTTGTTCTAGCGAAATGCTTACAGGTCATTGGTTTAGGCGATGAATTGAAGGTCGGATGAGACGATTTCGAGCTTTTTTAACATCAATCGATTCGATGGGAATGCCGCACTTTTTACGCTTTTTCTCGATGGTTGACTGATAGATGATGCCTGCCATCAATCACCGGTCTCGCTTCGTGGCTCAGGCATCACGCCCCATGACGAACCTTTTGAGGAGACGATCATGCTTGAACTCAGACCTTTCAGCTCGCTGGGCGGCGCCCATCACGGCTGGTTGGATGCCCATCACCATTTTTCGTTCGCCGAGTACTACGATCCGCAACGCATGAGCTGGGGCAACCTGCGCGTGTGGAACGACGACATCATTGCCGCCGGTACGGGCTTCCCTACTCACCCGCACCGCGACATGGAAATCATCACTTACGTGCGTGAAGGCGCGATCAGCCACCAGGATAACCTGGGCAACAAAGGCCGCACCGAGGCTGGCGACGTGCAGGTCATGAGCGCCGGCACCGGGATCGCCCACAGCGAATACAACCTGGAAGCCACGGACACCAAGATCTTCCAGATCTGGATTCTGCCGACCGAAACCGGCGCACCACCGTCCTGGGGCGCCAAACCGTTCCCGAAAGGCGACCGCGAAGGTTTCGTGACCCTCGCCAGCGGCAAAGACGGTGACGATCAAAGCCTGCGCATCCGCGCCAACGCGCGTTTGGTGGCGGCCAATATCAAGGCCGGGGAAACCGCTGAATACCGCCTCGACGCCGGACGTCGTGCCTATCTGGTTCCGGCTACGGGTGTCATTGAAGTCAATGGCTTGCGTGCACAAGCTCGCGACGGTGTGGCGGTGGCTGATGAACAGATGTTGACCGTCACGGCGCTGGAAGACAGCGAGATCGTGTTGGTGGATCTGGCCTGATCGGCGAATCGCGGGCACAAAAAAGGGCGACCTCAGGGTCGCCCTTTTCCGTTGTCTGGATTTATTTGGTGCTGATCGCACCGTCTACCAGAGTTTGCGCTTCGGCCACCAGTTGCTTGAGGTGGTCGTCGCCGATGAAGCTTTCGGCGTAGATCTTGTAGATATCTTCGGTGCCCGACGGACGTGCAGCGAACCAGCCGTTTTCGGTCATCACTTTCAGACCGCCAATGGCCTGATCGTTGCCTGGAGCCTTGCTGAGAATGCTCTGGATCTTCTCGCCCGCCAGTTCGGTCGAGGTGACCTGCTCCGGCGACAGTTTGCTCAGCAGCGCTTTCTGTTCCGGATTGGCCTTGGCGTCGACACGCACCGAGAACGGCTCGCCCAGCTCATCGGTCAACGCACGATAGGCCTGGCTTGGGTCGCGGCCGGTACGGGCGGTCATTTCAGCAGCCAGCAGGGCTGGAATCAGACCGTCCTTGTCAGTGCTCCAGACACCGCCGTCCTTGCGCAGGAACGAGGCACCGGCGCTTTCTTCGCCGCCAAAACCCAGCGAGCCGTCGAACAGACCATCGGCGAACCATTTGAAGCCGACCGGCACTTCGTACAGGCGACGGCCCAGGCGCTTGGCCACACGATCGATCAGACCGCTGCTGACCACGGTTTTACCCACGGCTGCGTCGGCACGCCATTGCGGACGGTTCTGGAACAGGTAGTCGATCGACACCGCCAGGTAGTTGTTCGGTGCCAGCAGGCCGCCGGACGGTGTGACGATGCCGTGACGGTCGTGATCCGGGTCGCAGGCGAACGCCACGTCAAAGCGCTCTTTCAGACCGATCAGGCCTTGCATGGCATGGCTGGACGATGGGTCCATGCGGATCTGCCCGTCCCAGTCGACGGTCATGAAGCGGAACGTCGAGTCGACTTCCTTGTTCACCACGTCCAGGTCAAGACGATAGTGCTCGGCAATCGCCGACCAGTAGCGCACCCCTGCTCCGCCCAGCGGATCGACACCCAGGCGCAGTTTGGCGCCGCGAATGGCATCGAAGTCGATGACGTTGATCAGGTCGGCCACGTAGGTGTTGACGTAGTCGTGACGGTGGGTGGTTTCGGCCTTGAGCGCTTGCTCGTAGCTGATGCGTTTGACGCCGGCCAGTTTGTTGGCCAGCAGTTCGTTGGCCTTGGCTTCGATCCACTTGGTGATGTGGGTGTCGGCCGGGCCGCCGTTGGTTGGGTTGTACTTGTAGCCGCCGCTTTGTGGCGGGTTGTGCGACGGGGTGATGACGATGCCGTCGGCAAGCCCCGTGGTGCGACCACGGTTGTAGCAAAGGATGGCGTGAGAAACCGCCGGGGTCGGCGTGTATTCATCGCCTTCGGCGATCATAACGGTCACGCCGTTTGCCGCCAGTACTTCCAGGGCGCTCGCCCCGGCCGGGGTCGACAGCGCATGCGTGTCGATGCCGACGAACAGCGGCCCGGTGATGCCCTGGGCTTCGCGATACAGGCAGATCGCCTGGCTGATGGCCAGAACGTGCCACTCGTTGAAACTCAAATCAAAGGAACTGCCCCGGTGCCCGGAGGTGCCGAACGCCACGCGCTGGGTGGAAACCGAGGCGTCGGGTTGACCGGTGTAATACGCCGTAACCAGTCGCGGGATGTCGACCAACAATTCTGCCGGTGCCGGTTTGCCCGCAAAAGGACTGAGTGTCATGCAAAACCTCTGAAATAGAGTGGTTCAGGAAATTACACCGGAGTTTACTGGCAGTTTGTCCGGAGTGCGATGGGGTCTATTGCGTACAAGCCGAGTGTTTTCGCGCATCTGTCCGCGGAGCCAGTCGCAACGCATCCCCAAGCAGTCCGACAAGTCTTAACAACTCGTGTTCCGTGCCACCAATCGCGCTCAAACGCATGTGCTGCGCGTGCAACCCTCTGAGGCTGAACAACTCCCCCGGCGCAATCAGCACATGTTGCTTGAGCAGCCGCTGAAACACCGCGTCCATCACGACCGGGCGCGCAGAATGCAGCCAGATCGTCGCACCGCCCTCAGGTTCGATGACGTGCAGAATGTCCCCCAGACGTTCGCGTATCAAATTGATCCATTGAGTCCGGCGCTCCTTGAGCAAGCGCTTGAGCATCGGCAGATGCTGGTCGACCCGCCCGCTCGCATAGAGTCGTGCAATCGCTTTCTGGCGGATTGGTGAAAGGCGAAACGAACGCAACAGAAAGTGACGCTGCAGGTCCGCGCGCCATTGCCGCGACAGGACAAAACCGTAGGGGGCTTCGACCCCGATGATTTTTTCGAACATGGAAAACACCAGCAGACGGTCGGGATCCACCAACTCGCGCAGCGGCTCCCCTTCGGCGTCGTCCAGCAAGTCGCCGTGGCAGTCATTTTCCAGCAACCAGGTGCCATGACTCAGCAGCAAATGCGCAATGGCCTCACGGCTGGCCGGCGGGATACGACTCCCGTGGGGCATGTTCAATCGGGAGGACAGCAGGATCAATCGGACCCGCTCGCTTTCAAGCAGTCTCTGGAGTTTCTGCGGATCGAATGCCCCGTCTGGCTGCAGCGGCAACTCGATCACCTGAACCTCGGCGGACTGAAACAAGCGCAGGATCATCCAGTCACACGGCGATTCGATCACCACGGTTGCGTGGCGCAACTCAAGGACGGCGATCAGGATTTCCAGCACTCCTCGCAGATCGGCACCGATGTAGACATCTTCAGCGTGCCAGCAATGGGCAGCCGATGACGTGTAGCGGGCCGCCAGCAGCGTGCGCAACTCCAGCTCGCCGCAAGGCTGGGCCGGCGTTTGCAGGTGCCGGGGATACTGGCGCAACAGCTCTCGTTCAAGCATCAGCAACGGACGATCGAGAGGCTGGATCGACGCCGGCTCATCGGCGCTCAATACCTGCATGCCAGTGCATCTGGCATTGACGTACACCGTTTCCAGCAAATCACCGCCGCGTCCGGGCGGCATGAACGACGATGCAGGCTGCGCGAAATATCCGGATTTGGCTACGGAATAGACCCGGCCTTCTTTCTCCAGCAGTGCGTAGGCGTATTGAATGGTCGAGATCGACACGTTCAACCGCTCGGCCAGTTGCCTCAACGATGGCAGTCGAATCGCTCCCTGGTTGCCCGGCTCGCTGATCAGTTGCGTCAGGTAGCGATAGACAGCCTGGTAGGCAAAATCAGATTCTCTCGGCTCACTCATGAGGGTACGTCCGCTGAGACGTCCGTGTGATCGGGCAGCAAAATCCCATTCAACCTTCCGCCGAGCGGTCGCCAAGAGTCACCTCGCGCTCGGGCAACTCCTGCGCTTGTGCGACGTGCTCGCCTGTCCGGACAGCCCCCATTGCATACAACCGGCAGATCAGTCGCAGTGGCAAGCCGCTGACATCGGTCATCCATTGCAAGACCTGCTCCGGTGCGTGCAGGCCCTGCATGGCGCGGTGCAGGTCCGGCATGGCGACCAGCATCCCCGGATGACAGGTGCGCAGGAATCGCTCAAGGCCGGCACCGGCATCGTTGAAGGGAGCGAACAGGAGACACACCAGTTGCGACTCGTTGAGGCCGAGATTCTTTTGCAGGGACGACGCTGCCAGCGACCGTTGCTCGGCTAGATCGCAAGAGTTGCCGAATGTGGAGACAAAACGTTCGCAAACCTGCTCTGGCGTGTTTCTGCGGCGCATCGTCGCCAAGCATTGCTGCAGATAGTCCGATACGCCGGTCTCATAGGTCCGGCCTTCGGTGTAACTGGCCTGCAACCCTTTCAGGTAGGCGTCGACCAGGGGATCAGCGCACTCGCCGGTGCGCGCTTCAAGCATCAGATCGTCGGCCTGAAACCCGAGGAAATCGCTGAGCAAGGGCCAGCGTTCCTCCATTTTGCCGACGACCATATCGTCAATACCGATATAGCTGGTGCGACGACAGGCTTCGAACTCGCCGAGGGGGCGCCAAGGCACCCGATCGTCTTGCGAGTAGAGTTCGCGATAACAATCGCCGCCGAGGCTGTCGAGCAGACTGAACAGCTCATCGAACCCGCCGCCCTTTCGCGACAACTCGCCAATCCCGACCTTGCGCACTGCCCTGTCCAGACCATCGAGAAACTGCTCCTGACGGCGCGCGTTGTCGCTGCTGATCAAGGCATCGACACCGTTGCTCCATCGGGCGACCTGGCCATAGAACTCAGCGGTGGTCAGATACTGGTCATCCCACAATGTCAGATCCTCATCCCATTCACGGCGATGCCCCACCATCAGCAGGTCGAGTCTGCCGGCCTCGCGCCCTTCATCGCAGATGGGCGCCAGATGGTTGAAAGGCAGGATTTCCCGATGATCGACCATCAACAACTCGACCCTCGGGTCATCATGCAGAAACAGTGCGCTGAAACTGCGATGCAGGTTGTGCAACGCCGAAGCCGGTACGCCGTTGCACCGCAGGGTCGCGACCCTCAACTGAAATGTGGCAGGTGCGCGGCCGGCGATGCTCAACTGCGCTGCGCGCAACAGGGCCAGGCTGTAGCAACAGTCGCGTGTGCCGGACTGAATCACCAACACCTTGAATTCACCGATGCGATCCATGCCCCCGGCAGCGACCGCCAGACGCTGGATCAACAGCTGCAATGCCGTGCGCTCGGCCCGGGAAAAGAAACTCAGCAGTCGTTGCAAAACTTGCTGGTAGACATAGTTCATTGCCTGATCATGGATCGTGCTCATCAGTACTTCACCCGGTATCAAAGGTTTTATATCGCGCGGCCGAAAAATGGCGGACGCGCAATCATTCTTCATTAATTAATAGACGCTTAAATGCTAACACTTATGTTTTTGTAGTTATTTGAAACAGTTGAGCGCATGGCATTTAAGAATCACGAGCGACATGGCTGAAAGCCCCGTCGCTGCTGGACTCCTCGCAAGGCAGGGATTTCCTAGGAAACTTCTTACAAGCCCCTGCACATAATGAGCACAAGAAAAAAAGAAGGGATTACATGGCAGCCCTACAAACTTTAAACAGAAGTTTGAGGTGCGATGATAAACAGCCGTTTGATACTGCACAGAACAAATAGAATGCACAGACATAGCTCATTCCTTGAGATGAAAGTAGTCATTCAATTATCAGGGTCTGGAGGGCAATTAGAAGATACAGATCGAGAGCAAAAACCAGTTCAGTTGCTGAACGTCCCCAGGCGTCTGGCCCAGGGGTTTCTCGATATCTGAAGGATTAAACGCACAAGAGTCCGTGGGGCCACGGACTCTGATTGGAAGGGTCAGGCAGTTTCGATTTGCAGGGCAACCCGCTCGCGGCATGGGCACTCGTCCATGTAGCGGTGAGCTTCGACAAACTCGTTGAACGGAAACACACGCGTTTTTAGCGGCAGCAGCACACGGTCGGCAGTGAGCTGGTTGATATCACGCAAGGCACGCTGCAAGGCTACGTGATCCTGAACGATGCCGAGCTCCGGCTTGCCGGTGAAGTTGCCGATGCAATGCACGAAGAACTGAATGTTCTTCTGGAACGCTGCGCAGGCCGGGAATGGCGTCTGGTTGCCGCCCTGCAGGCCGTACAGCACCAGGCTGCCACGCGGTGCCAGTACATCGCCGAGCAGCGACATCTGTGGCCCGCCGAGACCGTCGAACACCACGTCGACACCGCGGTTGTCGGTGATCTTGTTGATCCGCATCAACAGGTCTTCTTCTTCGGTGACGATCACTTTCTCGGCACCGAGAGACAGCAGGTACTCACGCTCCTCCGCCGTTTTGGTGGCAGCAATCACCCGCACACCCAGCGCCTTGCCCAACTGGACGAAGGACGGACCGGCACAGTGGCTGGCGTCGGTCACCAGGGCGAACTGCCCGGGTTTGACCCGTGCCAGATCAACGTAACCGAAATAGGCGATCAACAGCGGCGTGTAATGCACGCTGGCTTCAATCGGGCTGAGCACGTCGGGATAACGGGTCAGCGCGGTGCGCGGCAGAACGATCAGTTCGCCGTAGACCGGATAATCATTGGGGCTCTCGGCCGGGAAGCTGGCCACCTTGTCGCCCACGGCCAGATCTTCGACGCCGTCGCCGATGGCCGTGACCACGCCGGCCATTTCATGACCGAGGCCGGAAGGCAGACGCGCCTGGGACGACGCCAGATTCTGGCGCCAGAGCGTGTCATACCAGCTGATGCCGATCGCCTCGACACGCACCTGCACTTCGCCAGGACCTGGCTGAGCAGCCGCATGCTCTTCGCATTTGAGCACCTCGGCTGGACCAAACTTGTGAAAACGGATCGTGCGGGACATCGCAAACCTCGTCAAAGTAACCTCTAATGCCATGAACTCTATCTGGGCTTTCCAGCCAAGACTATCAGTGGCTATTAATAGTCGACATGCCTGTCATTGATTCCGCAGCATGGTCAGCATTGAGAAAATCCATGAAAAAACTGCTGCCGCCTTCTCAGTAAAGCTGAATTACCCGGTGCAGACTACCAGCCTTTCCCCGTAAGATTCATGCCGGCCATTGTTCTCATATGGTCGCTCTCGTCAAGCTTGATGACTCTGCCAGGACTCCAGATGAATCGTAATGACCTGCGTCGTGTCGACCTCAACCTGTTGATCGTGTTCGAAACGCTGATGCATGAGCGCAGCGTGACCCGTGCGGCGGAGAAGCTGTTTCTCGGCCAGCCAGCGATCAGCGCGGCGCTTTCACGCCTGCGCGGCCTGTTCGACGACCCTTTGTTTGTGCGCACCGGGCGCAGCATGGAGCCCTCCGCCCGTGCGGTGGAAATCTTCGCCCTGCTCTCCCCGGCCCTGGACTCGATTTCGACAGCCGTCAGCCGCGCAGCGGAATTCGACCCGGCGACCAGCACTTCGGTGTTCCGCATCGGCCTGTCGGACGACGTCGAATTCGCACTGCTGCCAATGCTGCTCAAGCGCCTGCGCGCCGAGGCACCGGGCATCGTGCTGGTGGTGCGCCGCGTCAACTACATCCTGATGCCCGGCCTGCTCGCCTCCGGCGAAATCTCGATCGGCGTCAGCTACACCACCGACCTGCCGGCCAACGCCAAACGCAAAGTCCTGCGCCGTAGCGCACCCAAATTGCTGCGCGCCGATACTGTGCCGGGGCCGCTGAGCCTCGACGATTACTGCGCCCGGCCGCATGCGCTGGTGTCGTTTGCCGGCGACCTCAGTGGTTTCGTCGATGAAGAACTGGAAAAACTCGAGCGTAAACGCCATGTGGTCCTGGCGGTGCCGCAGTTCAACGGGTTGGGTACGCTGCTGGCGGGCACCGACATCGTCGCGACCGTTCCCGATTACACGGCGGAAGCGCTGACGGCGGCTGGTGGTCTTCGCGCGGAAGATCCACCGTTGCCGACACGCACTTTCGAGCTGCACATGGCGTGGCGTGGGTCGCAGGATAACGATCCGGGTGAGCGGTGGTTGCGGTCGCGGATTCAGATGTTTTTCGGGGATCCGGATAGTCTTTAGGCGCCGCCTGATAGGCTGTTCGGCTGATCATTTCTGCCTTTCCACAAACCATGGAGCTCCATTCACTTCCAATGGATTGCTACATTGGGGGCATATATGAGGACATGCTTTGGATGGGTTGAAAAGGATGCCCCCAGCCTGAAGGCCAAGCAGGCTATAGATGAGGATGGGTTGACTGAGGGAGATATGAACCCTCGACCCTACCCCGTATCATTCCGAGCCGTAGTTAGCGCACCACCCACCACGCTGGACAAATGCGTGCAAATGTAAAAAATTATGATGGCACAATGCCTCGGAAACCGGCAATATCCACACGTTCCCAACGGATTTGAAGGACCGGTTCCGATGACATGGCCAGTCACGCTGAAACTCGACAACGCAGCCTACCCGCTCAGCGTGGTGCAACGCGCCGCTTATTCCCTGGCCGACACTGTCACGATCCAGGTCGGTATTGAAGCCAATCAGATAAGCCTCACGGCCCACCCAGCTGAAGCAAGGCTAACGCTTTCCCCGGAGCAGGCTCACTCGCTGATCCTTCAGCATCTGAACGACTTCGCCCTCCGCGACCATATCAACCGCGAAACAGCAGGGCTGCGCGAAGTCCTGGCCCGAGCCGCGCTCGCTGGATGTGGGGTTTCGCAGTGACACTGATTGCGACAGACGCCAAGCACTACCGCTTGCTGCCTTTTCGTTTCATGCGCATGAACACGGGACGTGACCGTGACATCCTACTCACCTCCGATACCGGTGAGTACATGCACGTGAACGACGCGCAATTACGAGCCCTCAGTTACTTCGACGTTCAAGCAAGTACGCCTTTTTACAAGGACCTGCTGGCCCGCCACTTCATCTACGAACCAGGCCGCCACGACCCGTTCCCGGAAATGGCCGCGCAGTATCGCAGCCGCAAGGACTTCATCTTCCAAGGCCCTGCACTGCACTTGTTCGTGGTTACATTGCGCTGCAACCACACCTGCCAGTACTGCCAGGTGTCGCGGGCCCCTCTGGGAGGATCCAGCCACGACCTGTCGGAAGCGGATGCACTGGCGGCGGTCGATCGCCTGTTCGAATCGAACGCTCCCGCCCTGACTGTGGAGTTTCAGGGTGGCGAGCCGCTTCTGGCCTTCGAGCGCGTCCGCCAGATTGTCGAATGGGTCGTTGAACGGAACGTGGTCGAACAACGGGATATCCAGTTCGTCATCACCACCACGCTGCACCACCTGACGGAGGAAATACTCGATTTCGCAGAACAAAATCGCATCCAGTTTTCGACCTCGCTCGATGGGCCGGCGCCCTTGCACAATGCCAACCGCCCTACCCCGTCACGAGACTCCTACGAACGCACTGTAAAAGGCATCCAGTGGGTCCGTGAGCGCCTTGGCCATGATGCAGTTTCCGCGCTGACCACGCTGACTTCAAGAAGCCTCGAACAACCTGAAGCGATCATCGATGAGTATGTAAGCCAGGGCTTCTCCAGCATCTCGCTTCGGCCTCTGAGCCCTTATGGGTTTGCCACCAAGAGTGCCCATCGACTTGATTACCCTATTGAGCGATATCTGGCCTTCTACAAGAAGGCGCTGGCCTATTTGCTGCATATCAACCAACAGGGCGTATATCTCTCAGAGAGTTATACGAGCTTGTTGCTGAAGAATATCCTGACACCCTTCTCCTCCGGCTATGTAGACCTGCGCTCCCCCACTGGCGCAGGGACTGCGGCGCTGGTCTATAACTATGACGGTTACGTCTATCCCTCGGACGAAGCCCGAATGTTGCTGGAGATGGGTGAAGACGGCTTGAGGCTCGGCACCGTGCAGCAACCCTTGTCTGAATTACTCGCATCGTCCGTTATGAATGCGTTGCTCGCCAGTGGTGTAGCAGAGGCGCTGCCGGGCTGCTCCGATTGCGCACTTGTCCCGTACTGTGGTGCTGATCCCGTCGAACACTATGCCCGCCAGGCTGACCCGATCGGACACCGAGTGTTCAGCAGCTTCTGCAAGAAGAACATGGGGCTGCTGAAGCATCTTTTCGGCCTGCTTTGCGATGGCGACGACAACGTGCAGAGAGTGTTGCTGTCTTGGTTGAACAGGCGCTCTTACAACGATGTCCGGTTCCCGGGTTACAGGGGCTGATGGCGATGCTGCGCAAAGATACCCACTTCGAAATCCATCACCTGAATGAGCCGAAACTGCTCAAGGTCATCACTCTGGATGAGTTCATCGAACAAGGCCTGGCTGTTTGTGCCGGAAGCGCTGAGTTCGGTGACCTGCTGCTTTGGCTGCCAAACGAAGAACGGCTACGGAACCCGCATCTGCTTTCATTACCAGTGGGTGGATTCCTGATCCCGGAGCCATTGATTGGCGACTTCGACAGCGCGCGGCCACACCTGCACACCCCTAAAGATGCGGATGTCGTGCAGCCCGGCGATGTCATTGCCATCACACCAGGCAACGCGATGGTGCGAGTGCTCTATCGACGAGGCTCAGACAGCAACCTGCTGTTCATGACCGATCGTTGCAATAGCCTCTGTCTGATGTGCTCGCAGCCGCCCAAAGATATCGATGACCGTTGGCACATCGAGGAGAACCTACGGCTGATCGACCTGATGGATCCGGGCGAGGAAAATCTGGGAATCAGCGGCGGAGAACCAACGCTTTATCGCGACGGCCTGCTCGAAATCCTGGCCAAGTGCAAAGCCGTTTTGCCGCAGAAACCCATTCATGTGCTCAGTAACGGGCGTCTGTTCCAAGACCCGAGCTGGATCGCAGCGCTCTCTGCCATCGGCCACCCTCAGTTGAGCTGGGGCATCCCGCTGTATGCCGACAATGCCGAAGACCATGACCATGTGGTGCAGGCTCCAGGCGCGTTCAGCGAAACCCTGCAAGGTCTTTACAACCTGGCGCGCGCCAACCAGATCATCGAGATACGCGTGGTGCTCAATCGCCTGACCACGCCACGCTTGCCTGAACTCGCCCACTACGTGTTCAGGAACCTGCCCTTCGTGCGGCATGTTGCGCTGATGGGTATCGAAAGTACCGGCCTGGCCAGGAAGAACTACGAAGAACTATGGGTTGACCCGCTGGACTATCAAGAGTCGTTGAGCCAGGCCGTGTATTTCCTGTTCAACCGCGGAGTGCCGGTTTCGATCTACAACTTGCCCCTGTGCCTGATCCCGGCCCACCTCTCGCGTTTCGCCCGCCAAAGCATCTCGGACTGGAAGAACCTGTTCATCGATAGTTGCCAGCAATGCGCTGCCGTCAAACATTGCTCTGGCTTCTTCAAATCCCACACCGACCGCTGGCAGAGCCGCGGCGTACAACTACTATCGACCGAGGCCTTTAGCGCCTATGCAAGGAGTGCACAGTGAAATTGCTCGACCGCTGGAAAGTCCTGATCAGTGGGATCAGCTTGCTGCCAATGGCAGGTACCACCCTGGCACAGGCGGGCCATCTGTCGCTCGCCGATGCGAACTGGCAACCCAACGACAAGCTACAGCCCCCGGTATTTGCCGATACGCTCAATGCGCCAGACACCGTCAACATCTATGCGGCACATCGCTCTCACAGTTCACACCGATCCCACAGTTCGCACAGTTCTCACTACAGCGGCTCGAGTAGCTATAGCGCACCTCGCTACTACAGCCCACCCGCTACCAGTACCCGAAGCTACAGCGCGCCGAGTGCTTCGAGCAGCACGTCAAGCAGCAACAGCCTTTATCAGTCGTCTGGCACTACCAGCGGGACAAGTTCGAGCACTTCAAAGAGCCGCCCGACCAATGAGCAGAAAAGCAACCTGGTCACCCGTGTACAGACCGCGCTGATGGTGCGCCAGTATTACCAAGGCACCATTGATGGGGTGATGGGCAAGGCGACACGTGGTGCGTTGATGGCCTTTCAGATGGACAGTGGGCTGACCGTGAATGGCCGGATGGATACGCCATCGCTGAATGCGTTGGGTATCAAGATTCCATAAGTCGCTTCAGGTTAAAGCTAGCGTCCGTTCAGCAACGAAGGAATTATCCCATGCAGCACATCATTCAAGTCGACAACACTCTCTGGGCATTGATCAGCCGCCTGCAAGGCAAGGAACTGCAAACACCGTCGCGTAGCGCTCGTTTCCGTATCACGACCGTTGATGCAAATCGCGTTGTGATTGAGACCGGATCGGAAGACTCGCAGTTGGCGCTGACTCGAGCAGCTTTCCAGCAAACGTTGGACTACCTCGCCGGTAACAATCATTTCGGCCAAGCACAAGCTGTGGAAATCAGCTCCAACCATACGTACGAAAAAGCCGGCCCACTTTGCCGGGCGGCTCGTTACAGAGCAGAAGGCAAGCCAGGCCGTACCAACATCACCTACATTCTGCCGATTCTAGAGCAGTGCCAGGCAGTCGGCATCCGGTCAACCACCCCAAACAGCACTTGGCTGCTGCCCTGAACCGCTCCTGATATCTTTACAAGGACGCCAACATGTACGCCAAAATGGACACCTTCCGCCCCAGCAGTGCCGCCTCGTTCGATGAACCCTGCAAGGTTACGATCAACAGCGAGTTTATCACCGTCGCCTATGACGACGCGGGTCAGACCTGGCAGTACCGAGGCCAGGCAAAAGGCCCGGGGCATTACGAACTGCGAGCCGAAGGCTTCGACGGCAGAGCAACGCTGCACCGCTTCGAAGGCTCGAATGTACTGGAAGGCACTTGGGTAGAAGACGGCGTACGCGGGATGTGGCGAATTGTCTGCCAAGCCGATTGATTCGCCAGTCGTACCCACATAAATAAGCTGAACTCGTGGTGGTTTGATGGGCCGCCACGGGGTCATCCACCTCAATTGGCAAAACAAGACGTACATCAAGACTGCCAAGTATTGCTATCCGCCTGGATTTTAGAAGCACGGAAAAGAAGTTCAAGGACTAAAATGATAGCTCTGAAAGCAAAACTGCTCGCCAAATTCCAGCAATATTCCGTATCCCAACGGTTCTATCTCGCCTCGGTAGTTACGTACCTCATCACGATTGCAGCTGCCCTATACACGGGCATATCCGCGTTTACCATCGGGACGACGGTCGCGGCTGCATTGATAATCTGCGGATTCATTGCCTGGTGCATCCCTTTCGCCCGCTGGCTCCATACAGCATGGGATAAGCCATTCGCCAAAACGCCCATCATCATTATGCATCTGCTCGCACTGCTGATGTCGACAGCATGCGCGCGTTTCGCGGTTGCCGAGACGTTAGGGCTGCCCCCTCAAAGTTTTGATCTGACAGTCGGCTTTCTCGCGTTGCTTTTCTACATTCCATCGTGGCTGCTTGTGGTGGCAATACTCCTTGGTCTGACAGCAGTGCTGATCATGGTCATCGCGATGATCAGCCTGCCATTCGAAGCAGCCTGGCAACATATGATCCGCTTGGTGGCGCTCCTCGGCTTTCAATCTAAATTCAAGCAATCGCGCAGTATGATCATGTTCCATGGCGCAGGGGCACTGATCATTAGCGTGCTATTTGCCATGAGCTACGGCTACCTTACCGACAACTTCAGTCCGGCCTTCAAGGCCGCGACCAAAGTCATTGCACTACGAAGTGATTTCCACAAGACCCCTAACTATCCCGACGTGCGGACTGGAGAATATGTGCATCCGTTGGAGAATGGCTTTATCGCTTACGCCCGCGAACAAGAAGACAAAAGTGTCATCATTGGCGTTCGTCTACAGCCTGCCGAGAATTACGATGTCGTCGTGTCGACTATTCCGCCTCTCAAGGTTGCAATGACAACCATGGCAGAACACGTCAAGCAATCCCCTGCGCTGATTTGGCTGCTCAGCAGCGCTGCTTCAGAGACTAAGTCGGACTCGATGCTGCGTTAGACCTGCTTGCCGAGCCAGCAGGACGGCAGCTTGAGACATCAGTGGATGAGACAAGGTCGCATCAGTGGCTCTCCACCGATCCATTTTTGTGACAGACGCAGCGATCTGGAGCGTCTTGGGCTTTCGCCGCTGAGCAGAAAAATCATCTCGTACATGGACAGCATCGACGAAGTTCCCGCTTCAGAGCAACCGGCATCATGGATCTCGTATTTGAGTGACTCCATGCGAGTGCTGCGCCCATCCGCGCCTTGACGGCTTCCAAATGGGGGACGGCATGCCAAATCCGTTTGCCAACTCCTGGCTCTGGATAGCTGGGGCAAGATCGCATTCGATGTGCACGAGGATGAAGTCGTGGTCAGTCGTGTAAAAACTGCCCATGAAGACCCTGCCATCGGCGTATTCCTCGGCTTACTGGAGGCCGACATTCGAACCGCGCTGCCAGAAGATCTGACGCAGGCCACGGGCAGGCAGCAAATCCGATCCCTATGCCGTGTTCGAGAAAATGCTGGGCCGGGGCAATCCTCCGGATGGCTGGTATGCACTGGTCGCCGCCACACGAAGCGACTGGAGCGAGTCCTGAACCCCTGATCCTTGACCGTTTTCGCTCGTAAAACCATCCTGATAGCCCCTACCCGCTCAGCGGACTCACTTGGGAGTATGACTGGGGGTATATCCCGCAAAAAGCATCATGCAGCCCTCGACATACGGACCTTTCCGGATGTTTTTTGGCGATCCGGATAGTCTCTAGGCTTCTATTGGGATATCTCCTGATTACGGACGAACTTGAAGCGGTTTGGCAAACCGCATCAAAGGTGCAACGCAGGCTTGGCCTGGCGAACGCCATGGACAGAAGGCACGCGGACACGCAGCGCAATCAGTAACGCGGCCAGCAGCATCAGCACGGCAGCCGCTACGAACACGGCTGCACTTCCTCCGAGGTTGAACATCGCACCGCCAGCGGCCGCGCCCGTTGCAATGGCGGACTGCACAGAGGCCACCACCATGCCCCCGGCGCTTTCCGCCTGATCAGGTACCGCGTTGGCGACCCAGTTCGACCACGCCACCGGCACACCACCAAAGGCCAGACCCCAGATCGCCAGCAATACCGCCTGCCCCGGCACCGAGGCCGGCAACAGCACCAACGCCAGTGCTGCGACACCGACCAGCGCGGGCATCAACACCAGCGTCGCCAGCGGGTGGCGCTCCAGCAGCCTGCCGGTCAACAGCGTGCCGACGAAGTTCGCCGCACCGAACCCCAGCAGCATCAGCGACAACCCTTGCGGACCGATGCCGGTAGTCCCTTCAAGGAATGGCCGAACATAAGTGAACATCGCAAAGTGCCCGCTGTGCACCAGTACACAGCCGAACATGCCGATGGCGATGCCCGGACGCTGCAACACCTCGAAAACGGTGCGCAGTCTTGCCGGCCGGCGCGGCGCGAGGCGCGGCAGAGTGAGCGACTGGAAAGCCAGGGTCACCAGGCCTACCGCCGCCGCTGCAAAGAACGCGCAGCGCCAGCCATATAACCCGCCCAGATAACTGCCCAGCGGCACTGCCACCACCGTCCCAATGGCTATGCCGCTGAAAATGATCGACAACGCCCGAGGCAACAAGGCACTCGGCACCAAACGCATCGCTACCGCTGCCGCCATGCTCCAGAACCCGCCAAGGGCAATACCCAGCAAGATGCGCATCAACAACAGCACCGCGAAGCTGGAGGAAACGGCCACCAAAAGATTCGAGGCCACCATCAACGTGGAAAAACCCAGCAAAACCCAACGTCGGTCGATGCCGCGGGTCAGACCTGGCACCAACAAGCCCGCGAACAGCGCCACCACGGCTGTCACCGTTACCGCCTGGCCAGCCAGCGCTTCGGACACTCCCAGGTCGGTAGCCATCAGTGTCAACAAACTCGCCGGCAGGTATTCAGCGGTCAGTAACCCGAACACACCCATTGCCAACGAGAAGACGGCCATCCACGCGGGCGTCGCAGGTTCCAAGTCCGCGCCGACGCCTGAATGGCGGTCGGATACGGCGTTACATACACAGTCAGTCATTGCACAGATCTCCAAATGGTCATTGCGAGCCGAAGTCTAGGCGCCGAAAATCGGATGATCTATGATCAAAAGTCTCCACTTCTTGACTAAAGCCCCTGAACGATGACCGCAGATCACCTTGCTCTTTCCTCGGATCTCATCAACGAGCTGTTGCGCGGTATGCGCCTGCGTGGCGTCGAATACCGGCGCATTCAGGCGGGACCGACCTTCGGTTTGGGCTTCGCGGAAAAACCTGGGCACGCCTGGTTCCACTTCATGGCCGTCGGCAATGGGGTATTGCGAATGGAGGACGGCAGCACGTACGCGCTGACTGCCGGCAACGCCGTACTCATCTCCCATGGCGCGGCCCATCAACTGTTTTCCCATCCGGATGCGCCTGTCCAAGACATCGACCGCCTAAGCGGCGAAACCTTGGGTGACACCGTCAGCGCGGTGGATACCGGAGCGGATGCCAGCCCAACGCCGAGCACTATCTTGTTCAGTGGTTGCATGGAGTTTGAACTGGGCAGTATCCATGGCCTTGGCCGGCTGATGCCGGGCCTGATGCTGATTGATGCCGGTGGCCAGCGTTATCCCGGACTGGTACCGATCCTGGCCACCATGGAGCGCGAGGTCAGCGCCGCCCGCGTGGGCTTTGCCGGCATCCTCGCGCGGTTGGCCGACGTGGTGGCCGCCATGGTCGTTCGCGGCTGGGTGGAATGCGCCTGCGGCAATGCTTCGGGTCTGATCGCCGCCTTGCGCGATCCACGCTTGGCCGGTGCACTGCTTGCGCTCCATCAACAACCGGGCCGCGACTGGACCGTTGCGCAGTTGGCAGAGCACTGCAATACCTCACGTTCGGTATTCGCGGAGCGCTTCCAGGTCACGATTGGCATGACTCCACTGCGCTACGTGACCGAACTGCGAATGCGGCTTGCAAGCCAGTGGCTGACGCTCGAAAGGCTGCCGATTGAAGAGGTGGCGCAGCGTTTGGGTTATACCTCCCAGGCTGCGTTCAGTCGTGCATTCAAGCGTATTACGGGCAGGACACCGGGCTTGAGTCGCAAGGCGAGGCAGCCCGCGATTACTTGAAGTCGAGCGCAAGGAATCGATGATCCTTGCCCCTGTCTCACTTACCGCCCGTTACGTCGAGGAATGTACCGGTAACAAATGATGCCTCTGCGCCAGCCAGCCATAAAATGGCCCGCGCCACTTCCTCCGGCTGACCGCCTCGCCCCATAGGGATCGAGTCCTTGACCCGATCGACCCGCCCCGGCTCGCCGCCGCTGGCGTGCATATCGGTATAGATATGTCCGGGGCGAATACAGTTGACGCGTATTCCTTCCCGGGCGACCTCTTTGGCGAATCCGATGGTGAACGTTTCCAGCGCACCCTTTGATGCTGCGTAGTCCACATATTCATTCGGACTACCCAGACGGGCCGAGGCCGACGACACATTGATCACCACGCCGCCCGCACCGCCGTGCCGCAGGGACATGCGCTTTACGGCCTGCTGGGCGCACAGTATCGGCCCGAGGGAGTTGACCGCAAAGATGCGTTGCATGCGTTCGAAGCCGAGGTCCTCCAGACGTGACTGTTGCGCCAGCACCCCAGCGTTATTGACCAGGACATCGATTCGCCCGAACGTGTGGTCGATCGCGGTAAAAAGACTCGCGACCTGCTCGGGATCGGCACTGTCGGCGCGCATCGCCAACGCCCTGCGCCCCATCGCTTCGACATCCGCCGCAACCGCCAGCGCGGCGGACTCATTGGCAACGTAACTGATTGCGACATCGTAGCCTTGGGCAGCAGCGAGTCGGGCGGTGGCGGCGCCTACTCCACGACTGCCACCCGTGATCAGAATCAGCGGAGCCTGCGAGACGTTGACCATGAAAACTACTCCTGAGCAAATAAAGCCGAATCAGCCGATGATGATCGCGCCGCTGGCGATCACCACACAGGCCAGCATCCGGCCGACGGTAAGTGTTTCGCCGAGGAACAGGTAGCCAAGCAGCGCCGCAAACAGCACGCTGGTTTCACGCAGGGCTGACACCGCGCCCAGCGGGGCTTCGTTCATCGCGTAGATAACGATTGCATAGGCAAGCAGAGAGACCAGCCCGCCCATTGCCGCAGCAAACATTCCGGGCCGGATCGAAAACAGGCTGCGGGCATCGCGCAGACCGATGTAGACCACCGGCATCAGCACGCCCCATAAGGCGCTCATCCACACCGTGTAGGCCAGCGGTGCACCGGAAAGCCGCGCGCCAATGCCATCGACCACGCTATACGCCGCGATAAAGCAGCCGGTTCCCAATGCGTAAGGCAGGCTGGGCACCGACAGCCTGCGTCCCCGAAAAGCCAGCGAAATGATTCCGCCTGACACCAGCGCAATGCCGAGCAATTCGCCGGGGGTGATGGTTTCGCCGGCAAACAATGCGGCGCCCAGCGTGATCAACGCGGGCGAAGAACCGCGCGAAATCGGATAAATCTGCCCAAGATCGCCGACCCGGTAACTGCGCACCAGAAAGAGGTTGTAGCCAACGTGCAGCAATGCCGACAGCAGCGCATACCCCCAGCTCTGCGGCGCAGGCGCCACCATGCACATCGCGGCAACTGCACAGACTATGGCGATGGCAACGCACATCACCGTCATCGACCAGAGCCGATCGGCACCGCCGCGCAGCAATGCATTCCAGCCGGCGTGCAGCAGCGCGGCGAACAGGACAAGGAGGACGAGATGAGTAGGCATTGGCCATTTTAGGCAGCCCGAACGGACGGATTACAGAGAAGACTCCTCACTGTGCCATGAGCGATTCTTCATACTTCAAGCGAGGTCGCCGCGCACTTTAAGTGCCTCACTGAGCAACCACTCGCGAAAACTCACAATGTGCGGCTGTAACTCAACGCCCTTGGGACAGACGAAGTAGTAGGCAAGCGGTGACTGAAACGGCACATCGAACAGCCGCACCAGACGGCCATCGTCGATTTCCTTTTCGACATGCCCGCTGCGCACCAGAGCAATGCCATGGCCGAGCAAAGCCGCCTCGACCGTCATATTGGTATCGCCAAACCTGACACTTTCCCGCAGCGGCAAAAACGCCAGCCCGACGGACTGGAACCACGCTTCCCATTTCGGCGCCAGTTCGGCACCGTCGCGAGCCAGCAGCGGCAACTGCAACAAGTCGGCGGGACTGCTAGGCATTCCGACGCGTTGCAGCAGTTCGGGACTGGCCACCGGGAAAACCTGCTCACCGAACAAAAACTGTGAATACAGCCCGGGATAGTCGCCCTTGCCCAAGCGGATCGCGACATCGGCTTCGCTGCTGGCGAAATGGATGACCTTGTCCGTGGTGTCCAGCGACACCAACAGTTCCGGGTGCTGGCGGGCCAGGCTTGGCAAGCGTCGCAGCAACCATTTCAACGCAAAGGAATAGGTCGTGCTGACGCTGAGCCGCACCCTGCCCTTTTGCTCGCGCAAATCGGCCAGCGTCGCCGTAAGGGTCATGAAGAACTCGCGCACAATCGGCGCCAGCGTAGCGCCTGCAGGTGTGAGGCGTAACGACTTGCCCCGTTCAAACAGCTGCAAGCCCCAAAGTTCTTCCAGGTGTCGCAGTTGATGGCTGACCGCGCTCTGGGTCACATGCAGTTCCTGCGCGGCGGCGGTGAACGTCGGGTGCCGGGTGGATACTTCGAAAGCCCGCAAGGTCGCGGTCGGGGGTAGATCTCTCATAAACACAGGGTCCGGGAATGGCAAAACATCGAGGCATGAGTATCAGGTCATGTTAGAGCGAAATGTTGTGGGTTGCCTGTTCCGGGTAACAGGACTCTTGATGTTGGCGTATTGCTCCAGCAGCCAGGCGAGGTCGTTGTAAACAAGCGCCATATGCTCCGCAAGGATGTCGAGGCTCGGTAACTTCAGCGGAATATTTAATCGCCGCATAATCCTCACCGCGCAATTTCGCCTGCGACAGTTGCCGATCGCGCAACACAGAATTGTCATCAAGCCATTTGATAGCCTCCTAACGAAAGGTGCATGCTAGAGGGCTTTCCTCGGGCTTATATCATTCCGAATGATAGTTACCTTCGTGTCATTCGATTCGTTTGCCATCTACCCGCCGAGCATCATCCGCCCATCTTCAATACATTGGCGGATGCATCCATGGAACAATCACTCAAACATTTGCGCTTCCCGTTGGCTATGTTGGCCGTACTGGTGATGAGCGCGTGCGGCAAGACTCCGGAGACCGCCGCCACCATGCCTGCTGCCAAAGTCAGCGTGGCCAAGGTGCTGGAACAACCGGTCAACGAGTGGGACGAATTCACCGGGCGCCTCGAGGCGCCGGAAACCGTTGAAATCCGTCCGCGGGTCTCCGGCCAGATCGACGAAGTCGCCTTCACCGAAGGTGCGCTGGTCAAGAAAGGCGACCTGCTGTTCCAGATCGACCCGCGTCCGTTCCAGGCCGAGGTCCGCCGCCTCGAAGCTCTGGTTGCTCAATCCCGCGCCAATGCCACCCGCAGTGAAAACGAAGCCGGCCGTGGCGAACGCTTGCGTGCCAGCAACGCCATCTCCGCCGAACTGGCCGACTCGCGCACCAGCGCTGCACAAGAAGCCCGTGCTGCTGTCGGCGCGCTGCAAGCGCAACTGGATCTGGCCAAGCTGAACCTGAGCTTTACCCGCGTCACTGCGCCAATCAGCGGCCGCGTCAGCCGTGCCGAAATCACCGCCGGCAACCTGGTGACCGCCGACACCACTGCGCTGACCAGCGTGGTTTCCACTGACAAGGTCTACGCCTACTTCGACGCCGACGAGCGTGTGTTCCTCAAATACACCCAACTCGCCCGTCAGGGTCAGCGCGGTGCAACCACTCCGGTGTACATGGGCCTGTCCAATGAAGACGGCAACCCGCACCTGGGCCAGATGAACTTCGTCGACAACCAGGTCAACCCGAAAACCGGCACCATCCGTGGTCGCGCCGTGTTCGACAACAGCGACGGCACCTACACCCCGGGTCTGTATGCACGACTGAAACTGGTCGGCAGCGGCACCTACAACGCGATGTTGATCAACGATGAAGCGGTCGGTACCGACCTCGGCAAGAAGTTCGTGCTGGTGATGGATGGCGACAACAAGACCGCCTACCGCGCCGTCGAGCTCGGTCCGAAGATCGAAGGCCTGCGTATCGTGCGCAGCGGTCTGAACAAGGACGACACGATCATCGTCAAGGGTCTGCAACGGGTTCGTCCTGGCTCCCCGGTTTCGCCTGAAGTGATCCCGATGGCCAGCGAGCAAACCATTGCCGCTCTCGCTCAACAACGACAAGCGCTGGAAGCCAGCAACCTGCCCAAAGTCGCACCTGCCAAAGGCGCGCCGGGTTCGGTTGTGAAACTGGCTGCTGCGACCCCACGCGGTTAAGGGACGACAACTCCGATGAATTTTTCCCAATTCTTCATTTCACGGCCGATCTTCGCAGCGGTACTTTCGCTGCTGATCCTGATCGCCGGTGCGATTTCGCTGTTCCAGCTGCCGATCAGCGAATACCCGGAAGTCGTGCCACCGACCGTGGTGGTGCGTGCCAACTTCCCGGGCGCCAACCCAAAAGTCATCGGTGAAACCGTGGCGGCTCCGCTGGAGCAAGCCATCACCGGCGTCGAGAACATGTTGTACATGTCCTCGCAGTCCACCGCTGACGGCAAGATCACCCTGACTATCACCTTCGCTCTGGGCACTGACCTGGATAACGCGCAGGTGCAAGTTCAGAATCGCGTGACTCGTACCGAGCCGAAACTTCCAGAAGAAGTGACGCGCATCGGTATCACCGTCGACAAGGCTTCGCCCGACCTGACCATGGTTGTGCACTTGACCTCGCCGGACAAACGCTACGACATGCTGTACCTGTCCAACTACGCGATCCTCAACATCAAGGACGAGCTCGCTCGCCTCGGTGGGGTCGGTGACGTGCAGCTGTTCGGTATGGGCGACTACTCGCTGCGTGTATGGCTCGACCCGAACAAGACCGCTTCGCGCAATCTGACCGCGACTGATGTGGTCACCGCCATTCGCGAACAGAACCGTCAGGTGGCCGCCGGCCAGTTGGGCGCGCCCCCTGCCCCGACTGCGCAAAGCTTCCAGTTGTCGATCAACACTCAGGGCCGCCTGGTCACCGAGGAAGAGTTCGAGAACATCGTCATTCGCGCCGGTGACAATGGTGAAATCACCCGCCTGAAGGACATCGCTCGCGTCGAACTGGGCTCCAGTCAGTACGCCCTGCGTTCGTTGCTGAACAACCAGCCGGCCGTAGCGATCCCGATCTTCCAGCGCCCTGGCTCCAACGCCATCGAAATCTCGAACGAAGTTCGCGGCAAGATGGAAGAACTGAAGAAAAGCTTCCCGCAAGGCATGGACTACAGCATCGTCTATGACCCGACGATCTTCGTGCGCGGCTCCATCGAGGCGGTGGTTCACACCCTCTTCGAAGCACTGATCCTCGTGGTTCTGGTAGTGATTCTGTTCCTGCAGACCTGGCGCGCCTCGATCATTCCGTTGGTGGCGGTGCCGGTATCGTTGATCGGTACGTTTGCGGTGATGCACCTGTTCGGCTTCTCGCTCAACGCGCTGTCGCTGTTCGGCCTGGTATTGGCGATCGGTATCGTGGTGGACGACGCCATCGTGGTGGTGGAGAACGTCGAACGGAACATTGAACTGGGGCTCAACCCCTTCGATGCGACCAAAAAGGCCATGGGTGAAGTAACCGGCCCGATCATTGCCACGGCGCTGGTGCTGTGTGCGGTGTTCGTACCGGCGGCATTCATCTCGGGCCTCACCGGTCAGTTCTACAAGCAGTTCGCACTGACCATCGCGATCTCGACCGTAATCTCGGCCTTCAACTCGCTGACCCTGTCGCCAGCGCTGGCCGCTGTGTTGCTTAAAGGTCACGACGCACCGAAAGACCGCTTCTCGCGAGTGCTGGACAAGATCTTCGGTGGCTGGCTGTTCCGTCCGTTCAACCGTTTCTTCGACCGTGCCAGCCATGGCTACGTCGGCACCGTGCGCCGGGTTATCCGTGGCAGCGGCATCGCCCTCTTCCTGTACGCAGGCCTGATGGTGCTGACCTTCTTCGGTTTCTCCAGTACGCCGACCGGATTCGTACCCGGCCAGGACAAGCAATACCTGGTGGCCTTCGCGCAACTGCCGGACGCCGCGAGCCTGGATCGTACCGAAGACGTGATCAAACGCATGTCCGACCTGGCACTGAAACAGCCTGGCGTGGAAAGCGCTGTAGCGTTCCCGGGCCTGTCGATCAACGGGTTCACCAACAGCCCGAACGCCGGCATCGTGTTCGTGACCCTGAAACCGTTCGACGAGCGTAAAGACCCGAGCATGTCCGCCGGTGCGATTGCCGGTGCCTTGAACGGCCAGTACGCCGGGATTCAGGAAGCCTACATGGCGATCTTCCCGCCGCCGCCGGTACAAGGCCTGGGCACCATTGGTGGTTTCCGCCTGCAAATCGAAGACCGGGGCAACCTGGGCTACGAAGAGCTGTACAAGGAAACCATGAACATTATTGCCAAGAGCCATAACGTTCCGGAACTGGCCAACCTGTTCACCAGCTACACCGTGAACGTGCCGCAGGTCGATGCCGCCATCGACCGCGAAAAAGCCAAGACCCACGGCGTGGCCGTCAGCGACATCTTCGACACCCTGCAGATCTACCTGGGTTCGCTGTATGCCAACGACTTCAACCGCTTCGGTCGTACCTATCAGGTTAACGTTCAGGCAGAGCAACAGTTCCGCCTCGAATCCGACCAGATCGGCCAGCTGAAAGTACGCAATAACAAAGGCGAAATGATCCCGCTGGCGACCTTCATCAAGGTCAGCGACACCTCGGGCCCGGATCGCGTTATGCACTACAACGGCTTCATCACCGCTGAGATCAACGGTGCGGCAGCTCCGGGCTACAGCTCTGGCCAGGCCGAAAAAGCCATCGAGAAACTGCTTAAGGATGAACTTCCGAACGGCATGACCTACGAGTGGACCGACCTGACCTACCAGCAGATTCTGTCCGGCAACACTGCGCTGTTCGTGTTCCCGCTCTGCGTATTGCTGGCGTTCCTCGTGCTCGCGGCTCAATACGAAAGCTGGAGCCTGCCACTGGCGGTGATCCTGATCGTACCGATGACCCTGCTGTCGGCCATCACTGGTGTGATCATCTCTGGCGGCGACAACAACATCTTCACCCAGATCGGCTTGATCGTACTGGTGGGCCTGGCGTGTAAGAACGCGATTCTGATCGTCGAGTTCGCCAAGGACAAACAGGAAGAAGGCCTCGATCCGCTGGCCGCCGTACTGGAAGCCTGCCGTCTGCGTCTGCGGCCGATCCTGATGACTTCGTTCGCGTTCATCATGGGTGTGGTGCCACTGGTGTTCTCCAGCGGTGCCGGTGCCGAGATGCGTCATGCCATGGGTGTGGCGGTGTTCTCCGGGATGCTCGGTGTGACCTTCTTCGGTCTGCTGCTGACCCCCGTGTTCTATGTGCTGATCCGCAATTTCGTGGAGCGCAGCGAAGCGCGCAAAGCGGCCAAGGCGCAAAATCTTCAAAAGCCACTGGAGGCGCACCAATGAGTCTGAAAGTCTTCCTGCCGAGCCTGTTGGTGCTGGCCCTGAGTGCCTGCGCCGTCGGCCCTGACTACAAGACCCCGACGACGGAGGCGGCGAACGTCACGTCCGCCACCGACGGCGCCGCCGGCCAGAAGAACTTCGACCGTTCGAAATTCGAAGGCATCTGGTGGCAGCAGTTCGACGATCCGACCCTCAACCAGTTGGTGACTCAATCGCTGCAAGGCAACCGTGAACTGCGCGTGGCGTTCGCCCGCTGGAAAGCCGCCCGGGCGATCCGCGACGACGCCAGCAACGATGCGATGCCGACCATCACCAGCCGCGCCAGCAGCGATCTGGCCAAAGGTCAGATTCCGGGCCAGACCACCAAGCGGGTCAATAGCGAACGCTACGACCTGGGGCTGGACATGGCCTGGGAGCTGGACCTGTTCGGACGCATCCAGCGCAATCTGGAAGCCAGCGACGCCGACCAGCAAGCGGCCGAAGCCGATCTGTACCAACTGCAAGTCACCATGATTGCCGAACTGGTGGACGCTTACGGTCAACTGCGCGGCGCTCAATTGCGGGAAAAGATCGCCCTGGCCAACCTGAACAACCAGCAGGAGTCGCGCAAGATCACCATCAGCCTGCGTGACGCCGGCGTTGGTGATCAGCTCGATGTTGAACGGGCCGATGCCCGTCTGGCGTCGGTCGAAGCCAGTGTGCCGCAGTTGCAGGCGGAACAGGCCCGGCAGAAAAACCGCATCGCCACCCTGCTGGGTGAGCGTCCGGACAAACTGACCGTCGACCTGAGCCCGAAAGACCTGCCGGCGATTGCCAAGGCCTTGCCGATCGGTGATCCGGGCGAACTGCTGCAGCGTCGTCCGGACATCCTCAGCGCCGAACGCAAACTGGCGTCGGCCACGGCACGTATCGGTGTGGCCAAGGCCGACCTGTTTCCTCGGGTCAGCCTCAGCGGTTTCCTCGGCTGGACGGCCGGGCGTGGTTCGCAGATCGGTTCCTCGGCGGCCAACGCCTGGGCTCTGGGCCCGAGCATCACCTGGGCAGCGTTTGACCTTGGCAGCGTGCGGGCCCGTTTGCGCGGCGCCGATGCCGATGCCGAAGGCGCACTGGCGACCTACGAGCAGCAAGTCTTGCTCGCGCTGGAAGAGTCGGAAAACGCCTTCAGTGATTACGGCAAACGTCAGCAACGTCTGATCTCGCTGATCCGTCAGAGCGAATCCAGCCGCAAGGCTGCCGACCTCGCTGAGATTCGCTACCGCGAAGGCACCACCGATTTCCTGGTGTTGCTCGACGCCCAGCGTGAACGTTTGAACGCCGAAGACAGCCAGGCCCAGGCCGAAGTGGATCTGTATCGCGGCATCGTCGCGATCTACAAGGCCCTCGGTGGCGGTTGGCAGCCAGAGACGGTCGCCAGCAAGTAATAGTTTTTTAAAGAGCTCCTTTGGTTGGCCGCAACCAACCAAATTTTTTGCCCCGCGTATCATTCGGTCGCGGGGCTTTTTTGTACCTGTCTTTCATGGTTTTCCAGCACGGTGACCGTGGCGGTAGTGCCGGCTCTCAGTCGGTCCTTGCCCGCGTAATCGGGATCGATGCCGATCCGCACGGGTACTCGTTGCGCCAGTTTCACCCAGGTGTAGCTGGGGTTGATGTTGGCCAGCAATCGACTGCCCGGCGCATTTTCCCGGTCAGCAATGGCAAAGGCGATGCTTTGCACGGTGCCGCCGAATTTTTCCCCGCTCATCAATTCGATCCGCACCCGATCACCCTCCTCGATCCGTGGCAGTTTGGTTTCCTCGAAATAGCCGCTGACGTAAAAGGAGCTACTGTCCACCAGCGCCAGCAACGCGCCGCCGGCCACCGCGTAATCCCCCTGACGGGTCAGCAGATTGGTGACATAACCGCTGACCGGCGCTTCGACACGGGTGCGTTGCAGATCCAGTTCTGCCTGGGTCAGCGCGGCAATCGCCAGTTGCACGTTGGCTTCGGCCAGACCGAGATTCGCCTGATTGCGTAACAGATCGGCCTGGGCCACCGCCACGTCGGTGCTGGACTTCTCCCACTCCTCACCGGAAATCGCGAATCCTTGCTTGAGCGTACGTCGCCGGCGCTCTTCACTCTGGCGTTGTTTGAGCAATGCCTCGCTGGCGACAATCGCCGCTTGCGACTGCCCGAGCGTGGCCTTTGAGACCTCCACCGAGCGCTTCGCATGCTCGACGGCGAGGCTGTAGCGCGCCGGATCGATCTCAAACAGCAACTGGCCCTTGTCGACATGCTGGTTGTCCTGCACCGCCAGTGTGACGATGCGGCCCGAAACATCCGCCGACAGCGTCACCACATCCGCCCTCACCCGCGCATCCCGCGTCCACGGGGCCCGGGTGTAATGTTCCCAGGCGAACCAGCCAAGCACGATTGCCAGCAGCACCACCGCCAATGTCGTCAATCGAGTGAGCAACGTCTTCAAGGTTTCAGGCTCCCATCAGCAATATCAATGCGGCGCATACACAGGCGTACAAGGCGCCTTCGAACAGCGCCTCGTGCCAGACAAAACGCAGGACGCCAAGCCGGCGCAAACCCCAGTCGAGCAGCAGAAAAACCGGTATGGCCAGTAACAAAGCCTGGGCGATGGGTGGCAGGTAAACGCCGCCGATCTCGAAATCAATGGGCAAGGACGGGTTCTCCTTCAGGACGGTTGGGCTGCAAATGCTCGCCATGTCGCTCCAGAAACGACACCACGATCAACAGGGCCACACGCATGCGAAACACCGACCACAAGTGCTCATGGGTGGCGACATGCAAGGCATCCAGCTCATCGCCGAGCGCATGCAGCGTAGTCAGCAACGGTGTCAGGCGCACGTCCGGTCGGCCGGCGACGAAACGGCCGGTCTGACGCAATGCCGTCGACAGCTGCCGACCGAATGCGTCAGTGAGCAGAGTATTGTTCTGTGCCTGTTGCCTGAGCTGGTGCATGGCCACGCCCAGCGCTACACAGGCGAGACTGATTTCATACAAACGCTGCATATCCCGATCATTGGCGGCCGGCAGCACGCCCAGCATCGAGGTCAGGCGATCGACCATTCGACTTTCGAAGGCGAATTGCTGCTCATCGGTGGCCGGACTCTTGGTCAGTTGGTAGACCTGCTCCCGCGCCTCGTTATAAAAGCGCCTGATTCGAAAGGCCGGGCGGAACGGGAAGATCCAGGCATAGACAATCAGAGCCAGCATCGCTGCACTGACATAGGCTCCGGCGAATTCGAACCATTGAATGGCGGTGTTCTGCCCGGTGCCGACGTTCTGCGGACCGAGCATCAGGAAACTCGACAGCCCCAGCCCCATTCCGATACCGGCAGTGGCCGGGCTGGACAGTCCGACCGCGATCACATACAGCAAAGGCGCGAGCAACAAGGCCAACATTTCGAAATCGCTGATCGCCGGAACCAGCATGAATTGATAGAACGCCGACACCAACAAGGCCAGTCCCAGCCCTCGGGCGTAACTCTGCGCGGCAATTAAAGGACGTGGAAATGTCGCCATCAACGAACACAGAATCCCCACCAGAATCATCCCGCCCCGCGCGCCGTCCCAAGCGGTTTCGATCCAGATCAACCCGGCCACCAGCAACGCGCTGAAGGCGCGGATGGCGTTCATCGTCGCGAGGGTAAAATCCAGGTGCAAGGGGCTGGACTGGCCACGGAACATGCAGCTGGCCTCCCGCCCTTCCTGTATCGCGTCGCTCAGTTCGAGAATCTGCTCCAGCTGCTGCAACAGCCGCGCCTGTTCCCAGCGCAATGCCCAGGCCAGCGAGCGCAGGGTTGCACTCATGTCTTCCGTCAGTTGTTCGGCCTTGTAGGCGAGCGCTTCGAATTGCTGTTGCAGCGCGATGAACTGGTGCCGAACCTCGGCCGGCAATGAGCGCCCTTGCTGTGCGAGCTGATCAAGAAGTGCCAGCTCCTCGGCGCGCAGTTGCTGGATGTCCAGCGGCAGATCGCCCTCCCAGCGTTCGGTGAGCAATTCCCGCTGGTGGCGCAAAGCGGTCAGGCGCGAAGTCAGCAGCATCAGCTGATTGCCCAGCAACAGCACCAGATTGTTGGCACTGCGCAGGCGCGGAGCGTCGAAATACAAATGCCGGCGCAGCCCTTCAAGGGCGCTGATTTCCCCCAGCAGCTGCATTTGCCGGCGCTGAAAGTCCGCGTCGCTTTCTTCGGTGCGAAGCACAGCGGCGGCATGGGTGGCGGCGAGCTTGATCACCTGATCGACCTTCGCGAAATAGTTGCGCGATACCGCCTCTGGCCGCGCCGTCAGCAGGCTGACCACGCATACGCACGCTACCGCCAGCAAGGTTTCGGTAACCCGGGTGACCGCCAGCAGAAAGGTGCCGTCCTGATCCGGAATCGCCAATAGCGCCACCACCACGGCGGTGTACCCGCTAAGCACGAACGCCTGGGAGCTGGTGTAACGCAACAACGTGCCGCCGGCTGTGCACAGGGCCAGCCATAGCGCCAGAGTCGTGATGAACGGCAACGGCGCCTGGGGGAAAATCGCCATCAGCAGCACCGCCACCGCCGCACCGAGGGTCGTGCCGATGATTTGCCCGAAGCTGCGTGCCAGCGCCATCCCGGCGAGTGGCTGGCTGATGATAACGACGGCCATGATCGACCACTTCGGTTGATCCAGATCGAACAGGAACGCCAGATACAAGGTCAGCAATCCGGCGGCAATGGTGCGCAAACCAAACAGCAGCACTGCCTGGCTGGGGTGGATCACCGCCTTGAAATAAATAAGCAGGGATTGCATGGGTAGCCTCTTCGAAACAACTTCTGCAAGCGTAGACACTGCAAGGAGGGCATGACGGCGAACAGGGTCGACACGAGTTGTAGGTCGATTCAACGCCTGTAGTAGGCCATATCGGGCAGAGGGTTTGACTCACGGCGCGAGCTGACAGAAGCTTGCGACCTCCGCTACAAAACGAAAGTTTCGGAAATTCGCATGCCTCAGTCTCGCCGCTATTTGCTCATCAGCCTCGGCCTTGTGCTGGTCCTCTTCGTGGCCTGGCTGTCATTGCGCAGTACCGCGCCCGTGGTGCCGGAAGCGATCAAGCATGGGTACAGCGAAGCGCTGGCCGCCGCTCGGGCTGGCCAACCGGGTGCCGCGCGGGTTTTGTATCAGCAACTGGGGCGTCCGGATCTGTCGGTCAAACGGCGTGTCTGGCTGCATGCCGAGTTGCCCAATTACCCAAGCCCGCAGGCCTTGAAGCTGGCGGACGCCGATCTGCAAAACGAGTCGCCGGATGTGCGGCTGGCAGCAATCAAAAGCGTGACCGGCCTGGTGCCGGGCGGGCAGCGCAGCCTGCTGCTGGGTCCGTTGCTCGACGATGAAGATCAAACCGTCCGCTTCGCCGCGATCAACGCCCTGCTCGGCTTGTCTCCGGATCAACTGGGCTTGTATTTCGCGCCGCTCCAGCAAGGCATCGACGTGTGGGAACAGGCGCTGAAGGCCCAGCCGGAAAGCGCCGCCAACTATGCGCAACTGGCGCGCCTGTATCTGCACAATGCCGAATTGAAACAGGCGCAGGAAGCGCTGGAACAAACCCTGCGCCTCGACCCGGGCAACCTGCCGGCGCTGGTGATGCAGATCGAAGTACTCGACCGCCAAGGCCAGAGCGATGCCGCGCGGCAATTGCTCGCCCGACAATTGAAGGCCCAACCCGATTCGGCTTATCTGCAACACGCGCTGGGCCTCTGGCTGCTGCACCACGATCAACGCGAGTACGCCCTGCTCGGTTTGTCCAAAGCCGTGGAGCTCGAGCCCGATAACAAGGACTATCGCTACGACCTCGCCACGACCCTGCACAGCGCCGAAGAACTGGAAGCGGCGCAAAAGCAGTTGCAGGAAATCGTCCAGCGTCATCCTGCCGATCGTAAGGCGCGGGTGTTGCTGATCAACTACTGGAAAGAAAGCGGTCAGTTGCAGAACGTGCAGATTCTGCTGGCGCAGCTCGAACAGATGAACCCGGACGATCCCTCTTTGCAGCAAGGTCTCTAGCGGCCTTCGCGACACATCCCGCAAGAAAATCGGAACCGTCGCCACGGCAAAAGGTCAAGTAAACAGGCAGTGCCAAAACGGCGTCCGGCGCCCGCTGCCGCGTTTCCCCTAGTCATGAGAGGGCATTTTTTGTCTACATCGAACGCGTTGATCAGTGCAAAAGCCGCCACCGGCATCGAGGGTCTCGACGATATCCTGGCTGGTGGTTTGTCCCGCAGTCATGTTTTCTTGCTGGAGGGCGAGCCTGGAACCGGTAAAACCACAGTCGCGTTGCATTTTTTGCTGGCCGGCGCCCGTGCCGGCGAACGTTCGTTGTACATCACGCTGTCCGAAACCGAGCGCGAATTGCGCCAGGGCGCGGCGTCCCACGGTTGGGAACTGAACGAAAACATCGAAATTTTCGAGCTGACGCCGCCCGAAAGCCTGCTCAACGCCGAGCATCATCAGAGCCTTCTGTACTCCTCGGATCTTGAACTGGGCGAAGCGACCAAGCAGATTTTCGAAGTGGTCGAGCGGTTCAAACCCACGCGGGTTGTGCTCGACAGCCTCTCGGAAATCCGCCTGCTGGCGCAAAGCTCCCTGCGCTACCGTCGACAGATCCTGGCGATCAAGCATTATTTCGTGCGCTACGACGCCACGGTATTGCTGCTGGACGACCTGACCACCGAATCCCTCGACAAAACCGTGCACAGTGTCGCGCACGGCGTGATCCGCCTCGAAGAACTGACCCCCAACTATGGCGCCGAACGCCGTCGCGTGCGGGTGATCAAGTACCGAGGCCAGAAATACCGCGGAGGCTTCCATGACTTCACCATCATGGGCGATGGCGTGCACGTCTTCCCGCGCCTGGTGGCGGCCGAGCACCGGGGCGATTACCCACGGCTGCAACTGTCCAGCGGCATCAAGGAAATGGACGCCCTGCTCGGCGGCGGTATCGAAACCGGCTCCAGCACGCTGATTCTGGGTCCGGCGGGGACCGGCAAATCCTTGATCACCATGATTTTCGCGGCAGCCGCCGTGGCGCGTGGTGAAAAGGCCGCGCTGTTCATTTTCGACGAAGAACTGGGCCTGCTGTTCGAGCGCATGAATAACATTGGCATCGACCTCAAGGCCCTGCAGGCCACCGGCAATCTGCTGATCGAACAGGTGGATGCTGCCGAGCTTTCTCCTGGCGAGTTTTCCCACCGGGTGCGACGCTGCGTCGATGAAGGTGACATCAAGACCGTTGTGATCGACAGCATCAACGGCTATCAGGCCGCGATGCCGGAAGAGAACGCGCTGGTATTGCACATGCACGAACTGTTGCTGTACCTGAACCGCAAGGGCGCCGCGACGTTCATGACCGTCGCCCAGCATGGACTGGTCGGCGACATGCAGGCCCCGGTAGACATTACCTACCTCGCCGACACAGTGATTCTGCTGCGTTATTTCGAAGCCCTCGGCAAGGTACGCCGGGCGATTTCGATCATCAAGAAACGTACCGGCAGCCATGAATCGACCATTCGTGAATACCGCATTTCCAAGCAAGGCATGACCATCGGTGAACCGCTGGAAGCCTTCCAGGGTGTGCTGCGCGGAGTCCCCACCTACCTCGGCGCGAGTAACCCGCTGCTCAAGGATGACAACTTGTGACCGTCACCGTACCGCTGTCGGAACGGGCGCTGATCCTTGCGCCCCTGGGTCGCGACAGCCAGGTTGCGCTGATGATCCTCAACGAGGCCGGCTACGGTGGCCTGATCACGCCCGATCTGGCCACCCTGTGCACCGAACTTGAACCCGGCGCCGGGCTGCTGCTGATCGCGGCCGAGGCCCTGAATGGTCCGGAACTCGAAGGCCTGCTGCTGTATCTGGAGCAACAACCGGCGTGGTCGGACTTGCCAATTGTCTTGCTCACCCATCACGGCGGATCCGGACAAGGACCTTCGTCGCAGCTCAGCAAATTACTGGGCAACGTGACGTTCCTTGAGCGCCCTTTTCATCCGGCAACGTTGGTCAGCCTGATTTCCACCGCCCTGCGCGGGCGACGACGACAGTACGAGGCCCGCGACCGCCTGATCGATCTGAGCAATAGCGAGCGACGCCTGCAATCGACCCTCGAAACCCTCGAGCAGCAAGTCGAAGAACGCACAGCGCAACTACGGCACAACGAAGAAGCCCTGCGCCAGTCGCAGAAGATGGAAGCGGTCGGCCAGCTCACCGGCGGTATCGCCCACGACTTCAACAACATGCTGACCGGCATCATCGGCAGTCTTGAATTGCTACGCCGTCGGTTGGCCCGTGGCCGCCTGGATGATCTCGACAGCCTGATCGACCTCGGTGTGACTTCGGCCAACCGCGCCGCCGGCCTGACCCATCGGTTGCTGGCTTTCTCCCGTCGCCAGTCGCTGGACTCCAAAGCCGTGCAGATGAACGAGCTGGTGCAGTCGATGGGCGAACTGCTGCAACGCAGCCTCAACGAAAGCATTCAACTGGACATGCGCCTGCACGAACAATTGTGGGTGGCCGAGGCCGACCCCAACCAACTGGAAAGCGCCCTGCTCAACCTGGTGATCAACGCACGCGACGCGATGCCCGACGGCGGCAATCTGGTGGTCGAGACGGGCAATCAGGTGCTGGATCGCGACTACACCGCGACCTATAGCAATCTTGAGCCCGGTGATTACGTCGTATTGAGCGTGACCGACAATGGTTGCGGCATGCCGGAGAGCGTGATCAATCGCGCGTTCGACCCGTTTTTCACCACCAAGCCAATCGGCCAGGGCACCGGGTTGGGCCTTTCGATGATCTATGGGTTCAGCAAGCAATCCGGTGGTCATGTGTCGATCGACAGCAAAATCGACGAGGGCACCACGGTCAAACTCTATCTGCCGCGCTTCCAGGGCGAATCACTGCCTCACGCGCCAGCGGACACGGAGCAGGCGCCGAACGCCGTGGAAGGCGAAACCGTCTTGATCGTCGAAGACGACCCGGCCGTGCGCGTGCTGGTCAGCGCGGTATTGAGTGAATTGGGTTACGGGTTTGTCGAAGCCGGCGACGCTGACGGTGCCATGCCGATTCTGGATTCGGAGCAACGTATCGATCTGCTGATCAGCGATGTCGGCCTGCCGGGCATGAATGGTCGGCAACTGGCGGAAATCGGTCGGCAATACCGGCCAGACTTGAAGGTCCTGTTCATCACAGGTTACGCCGAGCACGCGGCGGTGCGCGGCGGATTCCTCGACCCAGGCATGCAGATGATCACCAAGCCGTTCACCTTCGATCTGTTGACGGCGAAGGTGCGGGAAATGATCAAGAGCTGAGGCGGTTAACGCCTCAGGCCAGCAATTCCTGAATCTTCTCCTGCAACACATCCAGATCGAACGGTTTTTCCAGGATCGGCGCCCGACGGGTAATAGGGCTGCCGGTCTCGCGGATTTCCTGCGGATAACCGCTGATGAAGATCACCTTCAGATCAGGGCGCAACTTGACGGCGGGTTCGGCGATCTGCACGCCGGAGATCCCGCCAGGCAGGCGGAAATCAGTAATCAACATGTCCAGATGCGGCTTGCTCGCCAGAATCTCGAACGCCTGCTCGCCGTTTTCGGCCTGCAATACGCGATAGCCCTGGCCTGACAAATAATCGGTCAGGACCATCAGGATCACCGGTTCGTCCTCGACGACGAGTACTACATCTTGTGCATCTACGCTCATGGGAAGCCTTTGTTCGGTCAATAGCTGCTGATACGACCGTGTGGTCACTCAGAGGTTGCGTTTGTTTTGCCGTTTTCCTGGAGCGGCAGACAAACGCGAAACAGGGCGCCCTCGTTGATCTTGCTTTCGACGACGATGGAGCCGCCATGGGCGGCGACGATCTGCTCGGAAATGAACAGACCCAGTCCGAGGCCGGCCACCACCGTCTTGGCAGAGACCCGTTCGAACTGTTGAAAAATACGTTTCTGGTTCTCCTCGCTGATGCCGATGCCCTGATCCTGAACTTCGACCCGGGCTTCATTGCCTTCGCGATAGACCCGAACCTGGATCGGACTTTTGCCGCCATAACGCAAGGCGTTGGTCAGCAGGTTCGACACCACTTGCTCGATACGGAACTCGTCCCACTGCCCTTCCACCGGCTCGGTCACGGTGAAGCTGACTTCGGTCTCGGCAGCTTCGATCTGCTGGGCGAAATTCTCCAGCAGAGTGCTCACCAGTTGCGCGAGATCGAAGCGACTCGGTCGGATCGACAGCTTGCCGGTGCGGATCCGCGACACGTCGAGCATGTCCTCGATCAGGCGGATCAGGCTTTTGATCTGGCGCTCGTCGCGGTCGACCATGGCGTGCATCTTGTCGAGGGTGAATGCGGCGGCGTTGTCCCGGGCCAGGTGCATCTTGCGCAGTTGGGTTTCGAGGATAAGGCCGTTGAGCGGCGTGCGCACTTCGTGGGCGACGATCGACATGAAATCGTCACGCATGCGCACCGCCTGCTCCAGTTCGCCCTGGGTGCTTTGCAGTTGCTGCAACAGCGCTTCCTGCTCGCGACGGCTCTGCTCGAGGGCTTCGACCTGTTGCTTCATCGCCTTGCTCTGGCGGTACAGGTCGACGAAGACGTTGACCTTGCTCTTCACCGCGTGGATATCCAGCGGCTTGTGCAGGAAATCCACCGCACCGCTTTCATAGCCCTTGAACGCGTAATTGAGTTCACGGCCGGCGGCGCTGACAAAGATGATCGGGATGTTCTTGGTTTTCTCGGTGCCACGCATCAGCTCGGCCAGCTCGAAGCCGTTCATGCCAGGCATCTGCACGTCGAGGATGGCCATGGCGAATTCGTGTTGCAGCAGCAGCGACAGCGCTTCGTCCGCCGACAGCGCTTTGTAGACGGTGCGGTCTTCGCGTTTGATCAGCGCTTCGAGGGCCAGCAGGTTCTCGGGCAGATCGTCGACGATCAGCAGTTTTGCCTGGATATTACTCAGCATGCGATTCGTTCCAGCTCGACAAGCAGACGGCCGATGCCGTGGATGGGAAGTATGTAATCCGGTTGATGCGTCTTCAGCGCCGCCCGGGGCATGGTCGCGACCTGCGCTTCGTCCGGGTCCTGCACGATGGTCAGCCCGCCCTGGCGTTTGACCTGCGCCAGGCCCCGCGCGCCATCGTGGTTGGCGCCGGTCAGCAACACGGCGGCCAGCGCCGGCCCGTAGGCATCGGCGGCGGATTCGAACAGAAAATCGATTGAAGGCCGCGAGTGATGCAGACGGTCTTCAAGGCTCAGCGACAGGCTGAAATCCTGCTCTACCGACAGGTGATAACCCGGCGTCGCGAAATAAACAGTGCCGGGCGTGATGTCCTGTTTGTCGATGGCTTCTGCCACCGGTAGCGCCACTCGCCGGGCAAACACCTCGGCGAGCTGACTGCGGCGCTCTTCCGGCAGATGCAGGACGATGATGATCGGCAGCCCGAACCCGGCACGCAGTGAACCGAGCATCGTCAACAAAGCCTCGACGCCACCGGCGGAAGCTCCGACCACAATCGCCTCGACCCGAGGCAAATCCGCTGCAATGTTCATGATTTGCGGTAGATCCGTTCTTGTTTCACCAGCGGTTCGAACTGGTTGGAGTAGCCGGAAAAATCCAGAGTTTCCTTGCTGCCCAGTACCAGGAATCCACGGTGGCACAACGATTCATGGAACAACCCAAACGCCCGATCCTGAAGTTTTTTGTTGAAGTAAATCAACACGTTACGACACGAAATTAATTGAGTTTCGGAGAATACACTATCGGTCGCCAGGCTGTGATCGGCGAAGGTCACGTTCTCGCACAGGCTCTTGTCGAAAATCGCGTAGCCATAGGCTGCAGTGTAGTAGTCGGCGAACGAGCGCTGACCGCCGGCCTGCTGATAATTGGCGGTGTAGGCGCGCACGTTCTCCATCGAAAAGATCCCCTGCTTGGCCTTGTCCAGCGAGCGCGGGTTGATGTCGGTGGCGTAGATGATCGTGCGGTCGAGCAGACCTTCTTCGCGCAGCAGGATCGCCATCGAGTAGACCTCCTCGCCGGTGCTGCAGCCGGCGATCCAGATCTTGATCGACGGATAGGTCTTGAGCAGCGGCACCACCTCCTGGCGGATCGCCAGGAAGTGCGACGGATCGCGGAACATCTCGCTGACCGGGATCGTCAGCAATTGCAGCAACTGCATGAACGCCGTCGGGTCGTGCAGGACTTTCTCCTGCAAGGCCGAGATGGTCGCGCACTCGAACTGACTCAACGCATGTTGCACCCGGCGCTTGATCGAGGCGCCGGAGTAATCGCGAAAGTCATAGCTGTACTTGAGGTAAATCGCCTCGATCAGCAACCGCAGTTCGATTTCACTGTTTCGTTCAACGGGATTACTACGTTCCACTAAATGCGTTCCATCTTCGGTAACCACACGCGAATCAGCGAGAACAGGCGATCCAGGTCGATGGGCTTGGCCAGGTAATCATTGGCGCCCGCCTGCAGGCAGCGCTCCTGATCGTCCTTCATGGCCTTGGCCGTCACCGCGATGATCGGCAGCTTGCGCCAGCGCGGATCCTTGCGGATTTCAATGGTGGCTTCAAAACCATCCATTTCCGGCATCATCACGTCCATCAGCACCAGGTCGATGTCCTCGACTTCATTCAGTTTTTCAATCGCTTCGCGACCGTTACGGCCGATCACCACGACTGCACCCTTGGTTTCCAGCGCGCTGGTCAGGGCGAAGATGTTGCGCACATCGTCGTCCACCAGCAGCACTTTGCGACCTTCGAAGACCTTGTCGCGACTGCGGGCGGTCTTGAGCATCTTCTGCCGTTCATGGGACAACTGCGATTCGACTTTGTGCAGAAAGAGTGTGACCTCGTCCAGCAGACGTTCCGGTGAGCGCGCGCCTTTGATGATGATCGAGCGCGAATACTTGCGCAGGTCGGCCTCTTCATCGCGGGTCAGATTGCGTCCGGTGTAGACGATCACCGGCGGGAACGAGCAGATGTCCTCGGTGGACATGCGCTTGAGCAGGTCGTTGCCGAGCATGTCCGGCAGCTTCAGGTCGATGACCATGCAATCGAAGATCGTCGTGCGCAGCAGCTCCAGCGCGTCTTGCGCCAGGCCCACAGCGGTGATTTCGATGTCGTCGTCGCCGATCAGGCGGGCGATGCTTTCCCGTTGCAGATCGTCGTCCTCGACCAGCAGCACGCGTTTGACCTTTTGGGTCAGCTTGGCTTCAAGACGGGCGAACACGTCCTTGAGCTCTTCGCGGGTGGTCGGCTTGACCGCATAACCGATGGCGCCCATGTGCATTGCCGCTTCGACGCGGTCTTCCACGGAAATCACGTGCACCGGGATGTGCCGGGTTTCGGCGTGTTCTTTCAAGCGTTGCAGAACGGTCAGGCCCGAATGGTCCGGCAGGCGCATGTCCAGCAGGATCGCGTCCGGCACGAACTCTTTCGCCAGGTCATAACCTTCATCGGCACCGTGGGCGACCAGGCACTGATAACCCAGTTCGTGAGCCAGGTCGTAAAGGATGTGAGCGAAATTCGGCTCGTCTTCCACCACCAGAATGCAACGGGTAGCGAACGGTGCCTTGTTGCGGTCATCGTTGAAACGCGGGATGTCGACAGGCGCCAGAGGCGAAACCGCTGCGACAGGCGCGATGACCGGCGTAGAAGCCGGCGGGCTGAAGGTCAGCGGCACAACCGGCGTGTCGCCCGGCTCGCTGTATTGCTGCGGCAACACCAGCGTGAAGGCACTGCCCTGCCCCGGCGCGCTGCTGACGCTGATCGAACCGCCCAGCAACGTTGCCAGATCCCGCGAGATCGACAGGCCCAATCCGGTGCCGCCGTATTTGCGGTTGGTGGTGCCGTCGGCCTGACGGAAGGCTTCGAAAATACTTTCCTGCTGATCCTGCGCGATGCCGATACCCGAGTCGCGCACGATGAAGGCGATGCGATCGTCCGGCTGGCCGGCGATGGTCAGGCTGACGGTGCCCTGTTCTGTGAATTTCACCGCGTTGGACAGAAGGTTCTTGATTACCTGTTCCAGACGCTGGCGATCGGTAAACAGAGTGATCGGCGCATCAGGCTGCAATTCGACGTTGAAGGTCAGTTTCTTGTCCGCCGCCAACGGTTCGAACACGCTGCGCAGGCCGTCGGCCAGGCGCGCGACACTGGTGTTTTCCGGCATCACTTCGAGTTTGCCGGCTTCCACCTTGGAAATGTCGAGAATGTCGTTGATCAGGTTCAGTAGATCGTTGCCGGCGGAGTAGATCGACTCGGCAAACTTGACCTGCTCGGCGCTGAGGTTGTCCTGCGGGTTTTCCGCCAGCAACTTGGCCAGGATCAGCGAGCTGTTCAGCGGTGTGCGCAGTTCGTGGGACATGTTGGCGAGGAATTCGGACTTGTACTTGCTTGAACGCTGCAACTCTTCGGCGCGTTCTTCGAGCTGCACCTGGGCCTGATTGAGCTCGGTGTTTTTCTGGTCCATGGCGTCGCGCTGCTCGGCGAGGGTCTGGGCCTGTTCGGCCAGTTGCTCGTTGGTCTGTTCCAGCTCGACTTGCTGGGTTTCCAGATGCGCCTGGGATTCCTTGAGGATCCGCGACTGTTCTTCCAGCTCTTCGTTGGCGGTTTTCAGCTCTTCCTGTTGTACCTGCAACTCTTCGTTAAGTTGCTGGGTTTCGGCCAGTACTTCCTGCAAGCGCTGGCGATAACGCGCCGCTTCGATGGAGGTGCCGATGTTGCCGGCGATCAGCTCCAGCAGTGCAACATCGCGGTCGGTAAGCGGCCGCAGGAAACCCAGTTCGATCACGCCGTTGACCCGATCGTCATCGCTGGTCGGCACCACCAGCACGCTGTGCGGCAGGCCTTCACCCAGACCGGAACTGACCTTGAAATAGTCGGACGGCACCGAATCGAGACGAATCAGCCGCGCCTGCTGGGCAACCTGACCGACAAGGCCTTCATCGCTGTAGATCGATTGATCCTGTTGCTCCTGCTCGCGAGAGAACCCATAAGTCGCCACGCGCTTGAGGCCGCCATGTTCTTCGCGTACATAGAGCGCGGCCACAGCGGTGCCAAGGTACTGGGCGCAGAACTGCAGAATGTTGCGTCCCAGCAGGTTGAGCGTCAGTTGCCCCAAGACCTGCTCGGCAAGCTGGGTCTGCCCGTTGCGCAGCCAGGCTTGCTGCTCCAGACGATGGGCACTGGCTTCTTGTGCCGCCAGGGTCGCGCCATAACTTTGGGACAGGGTGAGCAGATCGCGCCGGCCTACATAGGCCAGCAGACCGCTGATGCCCGCCACGAACAGCAGATAAAGGCTGATACTCCAAATCGTGGTGCGGCGCACGTCTTCGTTGCGTGAGGCGCGCAGCAACTGTTCGGTTTCAATCACATCGTCAAACTGCTTGCGCACTTCATCGGTCAGGCGCTTGCCCTTCCCCGCCTTGACCGCTGCCTTGTAGTCACCGCTGGTGCGTTGCAGGTCGATCATCGATTGCGCATAGGTCGCCCACTCGGCTTGCAACGCCTGAAGGCGGCGCAGGCGATCGGTCTGCGCGGGATTGTCGGCGGTCAGCTCAAGCAAAGTACTCAACGCCACGGCGATGCGCGGCTTGGCCGTTTCGTAAGGGTCGAGGAAATGCTCGTCGCCACTGAGCAGAAACCCGCGCATGCCGGTTTCCAGATCCACGGTGAGTTTCACCGCTTCGTTGGCGTTATTGATCACCCGGTCGGTGTGCTCCACCCACTGGATCACGGACAACAGATAAGTGATCAGCGAAATGAAGAACACGGCACTGACGACGCCGACGCCCAACGGCAAACTGACGTTGCGGCTCAGGAGTTTGCGAAACCGTTGCTCATCAACCGAAGACGGAGAGGACATGTGGCAGCCTTGTCGAACTGTTGAAAACCAGGGAGTTTGCCCCAAAACGGCGGCATGGATCCATTTTTCTCACAGTTTTAGTACTGTTTTCCCACAATTGCCTGCGCCGAATCCCAGGCCAACGGTTATCCTTGCCCGCCCGTTTGCGCCTATGCTTTTTTGTATCCATCCGGGAACTTGTGGCTATGCGCCACTTACTCATGCAAGAGCCCGGCATTTTTGATCGACCGGCGCCCCATCACCCATTCTTGAGAGCCGCCACTATGTCCAGCACCGCGTCCACCATCCTTGTAGTAGAAGACGACGCCATCGTGCGCATGCTGATCGTCGACGTGCTGGAGGAATTGGAGTTCAAGGTCCTGGAAGCGGACGGCAGCGAACAGGCGCTGGAAATCCTCAAGGACGTGAACCAGCACATCGACCTGATGATGACCGACGTCGGCCTGCCGATCATGGACGGCCGTCAGCTGGCCACTGAGGCCCGCAATATTCGCGCTGGTCTGCCGATTCTGTTCGCCAGCGGTTACGCCGAGACGATTGAAGTGCCGGCGGACATGCATGTGATCGGCAAGCCATTTTCCATTGATCAATTGCGTGACAAGGTCAAATCCGTTCTAGAGCAATCCTGAGCACGAGACGTCGATGCCTGAGTAGAGCTGTCACGCGCCCTGCCGGTGGCTTTCTCGCTCGGACTTGCCCGACGTACACCCGATAAAAACGGATCACTCGACACGTGGGTTATGGTCTAATCCGCGCGCCTTTTTTCCGTCAATTCGTCCCAGGAACCGTTTCTCATGAGTCAGCCCGCAACCAAAGTCCTCGTCATTGGTTACGTCTGGCCGGAACCCCGCTCCTCCGCCGCGAGCGGGCATGTGATGCAGATTCTCGAGACGTTCCTGCAACAGGGCTGGCAAATCACCTTTGCCAGCCCGGCCGGCACCGGTGAACATCGCGCCGATCTGACTGCTCTGGGCATTCGCGAAGTCCCGATTGAACTGAATAACAGCAGCTTCGACATCTTCATCAGCGAACTCGCCCCGGATATCGTGCTGTTCGACCAGTTCATGATTGAAGAACAGTTCGGCTGGCGCGTCGAGAAGCACTGCCCAAACGCCCTGCGCGTTCTGGAAACCTCGGATCTGCAAAGCCTGCGGCATGCACGGCATCAGCGGCTGAAGGACCGGCTGAAGCTCAGCGATGACGCCAACGACTTCGCTGAGCTGTTTGCCCCGGCGCTGGCTGAAGAGTTCGAGCTGATGGCGGACACCGATCTGGCCAAACGCGAGATTGCCGCGCTGTATCGCTGCGACCTGAACCTGATGATCTCGCAGGTGGAAATCGAGTTGCTGGTGCAGCAGTTCAAATTGCCACCCGAGCTGTTGCACTGGTGCCCCTTGATGGTCGAGCCACCGAGCACGCCAGCGAAACCCTTCGAGGAGCGCGCGCACTTCCTGAGTATCGGCAACTTCCGTCACGCGCCGAACTGGGACGCCGTGTTGTGGATGAAATCCACCGTCTGGCCGCTGATCCGCGAGCAACTGCCAAAAGCCCAACTGCACCTCTACGGCGCCTACACGCCGCCCAAAGCAGCGGCCTTGCACAATGCCGCCCAGGGCTTTCACATCATGAACTGGGCCGAGGATGCGTTGCAGGTCATGTCCGATGCGCGCATCTGCCTGGCGCCCTTGCGTTTTGGCGCTGGAATCAAGGGCAAATTGATTGATGCGATGCTCTGCGGCACGCCGAGTATCACCACGCCCATCGGCGCCGAGGGTATGCACACCGATCAGCCTTGGCCGGGCGCTGTTTGCCGTACGGCGCAGGAACTGGCCAATGCCGCGGTGGAACTGTATCGCGACGAAGCCCGTTGGCATGCGGCCCAGTCTCAGGGGTACGCGCTACTCAAGAATGTTTATCCGCAAGCCATTCATGGGCCGGCACTGATCAATAAACTGCTGGAGTGCCGAGACAACATTAACCAACTAAGACGTAAAAATTTTACTGGAAGCATGTTGCGACATCATTCACACAAGAGCACGCAATATATGGCTCAGTGGATCGAGGCCAAAAACCAGAACAAATAAATACTCTGGAAAACTATAAATACAATACCCAACAACTTGCATCACTCCTCGAATAGCCAGCCAAACGCTTAAACCTTATAAACATCCTGCAAGTGGCGTCTTGAATATTCAACAAGACGCCATTCTTATTCAATAACTTATGCAGGATGTAATCATGAGCACTTCCAACTGGATGGGGACGCCCCCCGCCATTGACTCGCTGAACATCAGCGAACTGACGTTGCCCGGCACTCACAACGCAGGCAGTGACTGGAGCGCCTCCTACCCGCTTTTAGGCCCTCCGCGGCACTGGCTGGCGTGTCAGCATGACAGTTTTCATGCGCAGCTGGATCATGGGGCCCGGGCGCTCGACATTCGCCTGACCTATAACGCCAAGGCCGAAGGCCTGGAGAAATTCGTCATGCACCACAATGGCCATCGAAACTCCCGAACGTTGGGAAATCTGGTGGTAGACATCAATACTTTTCTTGAAAACAACCCCGACGAGTTCATTATTCTGGATTTTCACAGCCTGGACGGTGACAACTTCGATTACGAACACTTCAACAAACTGATGGTGCAGTATCTGGGACATCGCATGATCCCGCGCAACAATCAGTCCCTCAGCCTTGGAGACCTCAAGCAAGTCAACAAGACACAACGGGTTTTTGCTGCAGCCATCTCGCACTGGCAACTGGACCACAAGTTATTCCACAGCCATATCGATCATCAATGGTCCGGAAACGGCATCACCAGCCCCGGTGAGTTGAAGAAGTTCATTGAGCGTGTTCTGCAAAACCCGCCAGGCAGCTGGAGACCCTGGTCTCTGTCCGCCACCAGTTACACCGCGCTGGGCGGTCCCGTCGATATCCATGGTTCGCTTAACGACTGGTTCGATCTGGATAAAAGTGATTGGGCATTGAAGTGCAACATCATTAACGTCGACTTCATGGAAGAGTCCGACCTGATGGAGTTTTGCCGGGTCGCCAACGTGCTCAAGGCCGGCCAACGCTCGCGCTGAGCCGCAATGGAAACTGGCGCAACCGGCGCGACAAGAGGCATGATCGCCGGGCGATAACAAAAAAAGCGCCCGATCATGAGCCGAACAGCCCGCGTCACCGACCCCTCTTATGAACTGATGGATGACCACAACGGGTTGTCCATCATCTATCGCCAGCACGGTTTCCCCTGCCCGCTGGTGCGCTGGCACTTTCACAAGGAATACGAACTGCACCTGATCGTGGCCAGTTCGGGCAAGGTGTTCATCGGCGACTACATCGGCAATTTCTACCCGCAGACGCTGTTCCTGACCGGTCCCAATCTACCGCACAACTGGATCAGCCAGGTGGCCGAAGATGAAGTGGTCGAAAAGCGCGACATGCTGGTCAACTTCACCGATGAGCTGTTCGAAAGCGGTCATCAGGTGTTCGCCGAGCTGAAGACCCTGGCACCGCTGCTGGAGCGTGCGCAATACGGTATCGAGTTCCGCTGCCCGCGCACCATTCGCCAAGCGACGAACCTGCTGCAGAAGATCGCCGATACCAAGGGCATCACCCGTCTCGGGCACTTTTTCATCCTGATGGAATTGCTGGCCGCCACCGACGACTACCAACTCCTGTCCGGCGCAACCACCCCGCAATTGGCCGACGAGCACAACATTGACCGCACCAACCGGGCGGTGGATTACATCTTCGCCCACTACGCTCGCGAATTGCCGCTGGAGGAAGTCGCCGAACATCTGGGCATGAAGCCGACGTATTTCAGCCGCGTGTTCAAGCAGGCCACCGGGCGCAATTTCATCGAATTCGTCAATCGCCTGCGCATCAGCAAATCCTGCGAGCTGCTGGCGGACGGTGACAAACCGGTGACCGAGGTGTGTTTCGAGTCGGGCTTCAACAATATTTCCAATTTCAATCGGCGCTTTCAGCAGCTCAAAGGCATGACGCCGTCGCATTATCGGCGGCTGGTGGTGCAGCGCCTGACCGAGCAAAACCACGGCTGACCGGGTAAAACCTGTACGGATTCATGGCTGCCGCCCTTCTGAAACGCCCTTCCCTGCGTTTATCGCGCCAATCCCGAGTGCAAAAAAGTATCGATTCAAGTGCTAGGGATGATTTGTCAGCCCTGCGTTAGAAGGCTGTAATCAGTGCACATTCTTCCCCTGCCGGAAGAACACAAAAACAATAACTGTCCTTCTGCCCCCGCCGGGTGCAGAAAAGGAGTGCACGATGCAACCCACTGCAAAAGCTCTGCTGGCCCTCACCTGCATGACCCTCAGCAGCGTCAGCCTTGGCGCCCAGACCCTGACCATCGCCACCGTCAACAACAGCGACATGATCCGCATGCAAAAGCTCTCGAAAACCTTCGAGACCGAGCATCCGGACATCAAGCTCAATTGGGTGGTGCTGGAAGAAAACGTTCTGCGTCAACGCCTGACCACCGACATCGCCACCCAGGGCGGTCAGTTCGATGTGTTGACCATCGGCATGTACGAAGCCGCACTCTGGGGTGCAAAAGGCTGGCTCGAACCGATGAAGGATCTGCCGGCCAATTACGCCCTCGACGATGTGTTCCCGTCGGTGCGCGAAGGCCTGTCGGTCAAGGGTTCGCTGTACGCCCTGCCGTTCTACGCCGAAAGCTCGATCACCTATTACCGCACCGACCTGTTCAAGGACGCCGGCCTGACCATGCCGGAGCGTCCGACCTGGGAACAGATCGCAGGCTTCGCCGAAAAACTCACCAACAAGGATAAGGAACAGTACGGCATCTGCCTGCGCGGCAAGGCCGGCTGGGGCGAAAACATCGCGCTCATCACCACCGTGGCCAATGCCTATGGCGCGCGCTGGTTCGATGAGCAGTGGAAACCGGAATTCAACGGTCCGGAATGGAAAAACGCGCTGAACTTCTACGTCGACACCATGAAGAAGTCCGGCCCGCCCGGTGCATCCAGCAACGGTTTCAACGAAAACCTCGCCCTGTTCAACAGCGGCAAATGCGCAATGTGGGTCGATGCCAGCGTCGCCGGCTCGTTCGTCACCGACAAGACTCAAAGCAAGGTCGCCGATCACGTCGGCTTCACCTACGCGCCGCATCAAGTCACCGACAAAGGCTCGGCGTGGCTGTATTCGTGGGCGCTGGCGATTCCGACCAGCTCCAAGGCCAAGGATGCCGCCAAGCAATTCAGCGCCTGGGCCACTTCCAAGGAATACGGCGAACTGGTCGCCAAGACCGATGGCATCGCCAACGTTCCGCCGGGCACCCGCGCCTCGACCTACAGCGACGCGTACATGAGCGCCGCGCCGTTTGCCAAAGTCACGCTGGAATCGCTGAAAGCGGCTGACCCGAGCAAACCGACCCTCAAACCTGTGCCTTACATCGGCATCCAACTGGTGACCATTCCTGAATTCCAAGGCGTGGGCACCCAGGTCGGCAAGCTGTTCTCGGCGGCGCTGATCGGCCAGACCACGGTCGACCAGGCGCTGACCGCTGCACAGCAAACCACCGAACGCGAGATGAAGCGCGCGGGTTACCCGAAGTAATCCTGCGCATTTCCATGTGGGAGCGAGCCTGCTCGCGATAGCGGTAATCCGGTCTCAATAAATGTGGCGGATGGACCACCCTCATCGCGAGCAGGCTCGCTCCCACAGTGGATCGAGTCTGCCTTTTAAAACGGTTGTGATCACCATGAATACTTCAACTGCCAAAGCCCACATCGACCTGTCGCAGCCCCGGCGCAAAAGCCGTGTGGCCAATCCCGGCTGGTTTCTGGTCAGCCCTTCGGTGGCCCTGTTGCTGCTGTGGATGATCGTGCCGCTGGGCATGACCGTCTATTTCTCGATGATCCGCTACAACCTGCTCGACCCGGGCACCAACGAATTCGTCGGGCTGGAAAACTTCACCTACTTCCTGACCGACTCCGGCTTCATGCCCGGCGCCACCAACACTTTGCTGCTGGTTGGCAGCGTGCTGCTGATCAGCGTGGTGTTCGGCGTATTGATCAGTGCGCTGCTGGAGGCCAGCGAGTTCTTCGGTCGCGGCATCGTGCGGGTGATGCTGATTTCGCCGTTCTTCATCATGCCCACGGTCGGTGCACTGATCTGGAAGAACCTGATTTTCCATCCGGTGTCCGGGATCCTCGCCTACATCTGGAAACTGTTCGGCGCGCAGCCGGTGGACTGGCTGGCCCATTACCCGCTGCTGTCGATCATCATCATTGTCTCGTGGCAATGGCTGCCCTTCGCGATCCTGATCCTGATGACCGCGATGCAGTCCCTCGACCAGGAACAGAAAGAAGCCGCCCGCCTCGACGGCGCCGGCCCCATCGCAATCTTCTGGCACCTGACCCTGCCGCATCTGGCACGGCCGATTGCCGTGGTCGTGATGATTGAAACCATCTTCCTGCTGTCGGTGTTCGCCGAAATCTTCACCACCACCAACGGCGGCCCCGGCTACGCGTCGACCAACCTCGCCTACCTGATCTACAACCAGGCGCTGGTGCAGTTCGACGTCGGCATGGCCTCGGCCGGCGGCCTGATCGCCGTGGTCATCGCCAACATCGCCGCGATCATTCTGGTGCGGATGATCGGCAAAAACCTGACTGACAAAGCCTGAGGCCTGCCATGACTCTTCAACAATCCCGCCGGCTGCAAAGCCTGCTGCTCGGCACGCTGGCCTGGGCCATCGCGATCATCATTTTCTTCCCGATCTTCTGGATGGTGCTGACCAGCTTCAAGACCGAAATCGACGCCTTCGCCACGCCGCCGCAGTTCATCTTCACGCCGACGTTGGAGAACTACCTGCACATCAATGAGCGCAGCGACTACTTCAGTTTCGCCTGGAACTCGGTGGTGATTTCCTTCAGCGCCACGGCTCTTTGCCTGCTGATCGCGGTGCCGGCGGCCTACTCGATGGCGTTCTACGAAACCCAGCGCACCAAAGGCACGCTGCTGTGGATGCTCTCCACCAAGATGCTGCCGCCGGTGGGCGTGCTGATGCCGATCTACCTGCTGGCCAAGAGTTTCGGCCTGCTCGACACACGCATTGCGTTGATCGTGATCTACACGCTGATCAACCTGCCGATCGTGGTCTGGATGGTTTACACCTACTTCAAGGACATCCCCAAAGACATCCTCGAAGCCGCCCGCCTCGACGGCGCCACCCTCGCCCAGGAAATGCTCCGCGTGCTGCTGCCGATCGCCAAGGGCGGCCTCGCGTCGACCGTGCTGCTGTCGCTGATCCTGTGCTGGAACGAGGCGTTCTGGTCGCTGAACCTGACCTCGTCCAAAGCCGCGCCACTGACCGCGCTGATCGCCTCCTACTCAAGCCCTGAAGGATTGTTCTGGGCCAAGTTGTCGGCTGTCTCGACCCTGGCCTGCGCGCCGATCCTGATCTTTGGCTGGATCAGCCAGAAACAACTGGTGCGCGGCCTGTCGTTCGGCGCCGTCAAATAAGAATTCGCATGAGGAGCGCCACCATGGCCAACCTGAAAATCAAGAATCTGCAAAAAGGCTTTGAAGGTTTTTCCATCATCAAGGGCATCGACCTTGAGGTGAACGACAAGGAATTCGTGGTGTTCGTCGGCCCGTCGGGCTGCGGCAAATCCACCCTGCTGCGACTGATCGCCGGCCTTGAAGAAGTCAGCGGCGGCACCATCGAACTGGACGGGCGCGACATCACCGAAGTCAGCCCGGCCAAGCGCGATCTGGCGATGGTGTTCCAGACCTACGCGCTGTACCCGCACATGACCGTGAAGAAAAACATGTCGTTCGCTCTCGATCTGGCCGGCGTTCCGAAGGCCGACGTCGAGAAAAAAGTCGGTGAAGCGGCGCGCATTCTGGAACTGGGCCCGATGCTCGAGCGCAAGCCGAAACAACTCTCCGGCGGACAGCGTCAGCGTGTGGCCATCGGCCGGGCAATCGTGCGCAACCCGAAAATCTTCCTGTTCGATGAGCCGCTGTCCAACCTCGACGCCGCCCTGCGGGTGCAGATGCGACTGGAACTGCTACGCCTGCACAAAGATTTGAAAGCGACGATGATCTACGTGACCCACGATCAGGTCGAAGCCATGACCATGGCCGACAAGGTCGTGGTGCTCAATGGCGGCAAGATCGAGCAGGTCGGCTCGCCGCTGGAGCTGTATCACAACCCCGCCAACCTGTTCGTCGCCGGTTTCCTCGGCACGCCGAAAATGGGCTTCCTCAAGGGCCAGATCACGCGGATCGATGGCGCGAGCTGCGAAGTCTCGCTGGACGCCGGCACCCGCATCACCCTGCCGTTCAACGCGTCGAACCTGAGCGTCGGCAGCGCCGTGACCCTGGGCATTCGCCCGGAACATCTGGAACTGGCGCAAGCGGGCGACTGCACCCTGCAAGTCACCGCTGACGTTAGCGAGCGGCTGGGCAGCGACACCTTCTGCCACGTCAAGACCAACGCCGGCGAAGCCCTGACCATGCGCGTGCGCGGTGATCTGGCGAGCCGTTACGGCGAACAACTGAACCTGCACCTGGACGCTGCCCACTGCCATCTGTTCGATGCCGACGGCGTGGCGCTGACTCGCCCGCTGCGCGCAGCCGCCTGATTTCGAGACTGACCCGATGAAACTGAACAAGCAAAACCTCAATCGCCTCGCCGCCGAAGTGAAACTACCGGCCTACAGCCTCAGCGACACCCGCCAGGGCATCGCTCACATTGGTGTCGGCGGTTTCCATCGCGCGCATCAGGCGTATTACACCGATGCGCTGATGAACACTGGCGAAGCGCTGGACTGGGCCATTTGCGGCGTAGGCCTGCGCGCCGAAGACCGCCGCGCCCGCGACGACCTCAAGGAGCAGGATTACCTGTTCACCCTGTTTGAACTCGGCGACAGCGACGACACTGAAGTCCGTGTCATCGGTGCGATCCGCGACATGCTGCTGGCCGAGGACAGCGCCCAGGTGCTGATCGACAAACTCGCCGATCCGCAGATCCGCATCGTCTCGCTGACCATCACCGAGGGCGGTTATTGCATCGACGACAGCAACGGCGAGTTCATGGCACACCTGCCGCAGATTCAGCACGACCTGACGTACCCACAACAGCCGAAAACCGTGTTCGGTTTCCTCTGTGCCGCACTGGCTCGACGCCGCGCGGCGGGCATTCCGGCGTTTACCGTGATGTCCTGCGATAACCTGCCACACAACGGCGCCGTGACCCGCAAGGCACTGCTGGCCTTCACCGCGCTGCTGGATCCGGACCTGCGCGAGTGGATCGACACCAACGTCAGTTTCCCCAACGCCATGGTCGACCGCATCACGCCGATGACCAGCACCGCGCATCGCCTGCAACTGGCGGACAAACACGCCGTCGACGACGCCTGGCCGGTGGTCTGCGAACCGTTCGTGCAATGGGTGCTGGAAGACAACTTCGTCAACGGCCGCCCGGCCTGGGAAAAGGTCGGCGTGCAGTTCACCGACGATGTTTCGCCCTACGAAGAGATGAAGATCAAACTGCTCAACGGCAGCCATCTGGCACTGACTTATCTGGGCTTTTTGAAGGGTTACCGCTTCGTTCACGAGACCATGAACGACCCGCTGTTCGTGCGCTACATGCGCGCCTACATGGACCTGGACGTGACCCCGCAACTGGCACCGGTGCCGGGGATCGACCTGACCGAGTACAAGAACACGTTGGTGGCGCGGTTTTCCAATCAGGCGATTGCCGATCAGTTGGAGCGGGTGTGTTCGGATGGGTCGTCGAAGTTTCCCAAGTTCACCATTCCGACGATCAATCGGTTGATTGCCGATGGGCAGGAGACCAAGCGTGCGGCGCTGGTGGTGGCGGCTTGGGCGCTTTACTTGAAGGGTGTGGATGAGAATGGCGACACTTATTCGATTCCGGATCCTCGGGCGGCGTTCTGTCAGGCGTTGGTGGCGGAGGATGCGCTGATTACTGAGCGGTTGTTGGGGGTTGAGGAGATTTTCGGCGTGGCGATACCGCGTTCGCCAGAGTTTGTTGCGGCGTTCGAGTGGTGTCTGAACAGCTTGCGAGAAGACGGCGTGACACGAACTCTGGAAAAAATTCTCGTCGCCTGATCGTTCCCACGCTCTGCGTGGGGATGCAGCCCGGGACGCTCCGCGTCCCATTCAACAGCGGACGCAGAGCGTCCATTGAGGCATTCCCACGCGGAGCATGGGAACGATCTTTGTGGAGAGCATATGACAACCCAGCAACTGTTCCTCGGCATCGACTGCGGCACCCAAGGCACCAAAGCCATCATCCTCGACGCCACCAGCGGTCAGGTGTTGGGCCAGGGCGCCGCCGCCCACACGATGATCAGCGGCGCCAACGGTCGTCGCGAGCAAGACACCGCGCAATGGCTGGAAGCCTTCGCCCTCGCCACCCGCCGCGCTTTATTGGCGGCAAATGTCGATGGCCAGTCAATCATCGGCATCGGCGTTTCCGGCCAGCAACACGGCCTGGTGCTGCTCGACGACCAAGGCCAGGTCCTGCGCCCGGCCAAGCTCTGGTGCGACACCGAAACCACGCCTGAAAACGACCGCCTGCTGACTCACCTGGGCGGTGAACAAGGCTCGCTGGAACGCCTCGGCGTGGTCATCGCGCCGGGCTACACCGTCTCCAAATTGCTGTGGACCAAGGAGCAACATCCGGACGTGTTCGCCCGCATCGCACGAATCCTGCTGCCCCACGACTACCTGAACTTCTGGCTCACCGGCCGTTCGTGCAGCGAATACGGTGACGCATCCGGCACCGGCTATTTCAACGTACGCACTCGCCAATGGGATTTACAGCTGCTGCGCGACATCGACGCCAGCGGCCGTCTGCAATCCGCGCTGCCAGAGCTGATCGATGCCCATCAAACGGTCGGCACGATTCTGCCGGCGATTGCCGAGCAGCTGGGGATCAACCCCAACGCACTGGTGTCCAGTGGTGGTGGCGACAACATGATGGGCGCCATCGGCACCGGCAATATTCAGCCGGGCGCGATCACCATGAGCCTCGGTTCTTCCGGCACGGTGTACGCCTACGCCGAAGCGCCGAAGGTCAGCCCGGACGCGTCGGTCGCGACCTTCTGCTCGTCCAGCGGCGGCTGGCTGCCGTTGATCTGCACCATGAACCTGACCAACGCCACCGGCGCGATCCGCGAACTGTTCGACCTCGATCTCGACGCCTTCAATGCCTTGGTTGCCCGGGCCCCGATTGGCGCAGAAGGCGTCAGCATGTTGCCGTTCCTCAACGGCGAACGCGTGCCTCCCCTGCCCCATGCCACCGGCAGCCTGCATGGCCTGACGATCGATAACCTGACGCAAGCCAATCTGTGCCGCGCCGCCGTCGAGGGCACCACCTTCGGCCTGCGTTATGGACTGGATCTGTTGCGCCAGAATGGTTTACAAAGCCGCAGCATTTGCCTGATCGGCGGCGGTTCGAAAAGTGCGGTGTGGCGGCAGATCGTCGCCGACATCATGAACACCCCGGTGATCTGCACCGAGCAAAGCGAAGCCGCAGCCCTCGGCGCGGCAATTCAGGCGGCGTGGTGCAAGTCGTGGTCGAACGGCCACGAAGACACCCTGGCCGACTTGTGCCAGCGCTGCGTGAAGCTCGACCTGAACAGTGAAACCCTGCCGGTTGCCGCGAATGTCGCGGCGTTCCAGCAGGCCTATGAACGCTATCGACTGCATGTCGCAACCTTATAAAGAGCAAACAACTATGTACCTGGTGTGTGGCGAAGCGCTGTTCGATTTCTTCAGCGAAGACGATGCCGGTGGGCAGGCATCGAAAGTCAATTTCAAGGCGATTGCCGGTGGCTCGCCGTTCAACGTGGCGGTGGGTTTGCGCCGTCTGGGCGTGGATTCAGCGCTGTTCGGCGGGCTGTCCACCGACTACCTCGGCCGACGCCTGCATCAAGTGCTGCGGGATGAAGGCGTGCGCCCGGATTACCTGGTGGATTTCGCTGCGCCGACCACCCTGGCGATGGTCGCGGTAGGCGCCAATGGCTCGCCGCACTACAGCTTCCGCGGTGAAGGCTGCGCCGACCGCCAATTGAGTCTGGCGCACCTGCCAACGTTGGGCCCTGAAGTGCGCGGCCTGCACTTCGGTTCCTTCTCGCTGGTGGTGCAACCGGTTGCCGATACCTTGCTTGCGCTGGTGCAGCGCGAAAGCGGTAAACGCCTGATCAGCCTCGACCCGAACGTGCGCCTCAACCCCGAGCCGAACATCGACCTGTGGCGCGAACGAATCGCTACGCTGGTGCCGTTGGCGGACTTGATCAAGGTCAGCGACGAGGATCTGAGCCTGCTGTTTCCCGAGCAGGATCCGGCGCGCGTCATCGAAGGCTGGCTGCAGCATCGCTGCCAGGTGGTGTTCCTGACCCGTGGCGGTGAAGGTGCAACAGTCTTCAGCCGCGCTCACGGTTCATGGTCGGTGCCGGCAAGCTCGGTGAAGATCGCCGATACCGTCGGTGCTGGCGATACCTTTCAGGCCGCGTTGATCAACTGGCTGACCGAGCACGAGCTGGATTCGGTGGAAGGCGTGCAGCGCCTGAGCCGCGAACAGATCGACGGCATGCTCAGGTTTGCCGTACAGGCCGCCGCCCTTACATGCAGTAAAACAGGTCCGGATTTGCCTTATCGCCACCAGTTGACCTGACCGCGTAGACTGGCGCCCTTTTTTGCACGACGGGATGACGGCTTTTGAATTCGGGGCGCACGGTTGGACTGTTGGTATTGGCGGCACTATTGACCGGTTGCGGAACATCGCCACCGCGTTCACCGGAAAACCTCTGCGAGATTTTCCGCGAAAAAAGTGATTGGTACGACGCGGCGCAAGTCACGCAAAAACGCTGGGGCGTACCGATCCAGGTGCCGTTTGCGATCATGTATCAGGAGTCCGGCTACCGCTACGACGCCAAGACGCCGCGCAAATACCTGTTGTGGGTGATCCCGTGGGGCCGGGTTTCGACGGCTTCCGGCTATGCCCAGGCCAAGGATGAAGTCTGGTCCGACTACCAGAAAAGCACCGGCCGATATGGCGCCGATCGCGAAGACTTCGATGACGCCATCGACTTCGTCGGCTGGTACATGGACAAGACCACCTCGATCAACGGCGTGTACAAGTACGACGCCTACAACCAGTACCTCAACTACCACGAAGGTTGGGGCGGCTTTCGCCAGAAGACCTACGCCAGCAAGGCTTGGCTGCCGCCGGTGGCGCGCAAGGTGCAGAACCGCTCGGACATGTACGGTCAGCAATACGCGGCGTGCAAGGATGATCTGAATCGCGGGTTCTGGAGCCGGTTCTGGCATTGGCTCTGACCCTCAGAGCCCTTAAGGACGCATTCGCGAGCAAGCTCGCTCCCACAGGGATTTAGAGTGACCACAATTTAGTGAGCACCCGGAAAACCTGTGGGAGCGGGCTTGCCCGCGAAGGCGTCAGTCCAGACACCACCGACCTATGTGTTACAACACCGAAAAGTTGTAACTCACGATCAACCGGGTCTCATCCACATCCCGGGCGAACTTCTCGTAGTTGGTACGGTAAGTCGCATTACGCAACCGCAGGCTGACATCCTTGAACGTCCCGGTCTGAATCACGTACTTCAACTCGCTGTCGCGCTCCCACTCTTTGCCTTCCTGATCGCTGCCCGGCACCTTGATGTGATCGCCATTCACATAACGGGTCAGGAAACTCAGGCCGTTGATGCCGATCGCCTTGAAGTCATAGTCATAACGCAGCTGCCAGGAACGTTCCTGCGCGGCGGCGAAGTCGTTGACCTGCACGTAGTTCACCAGATACGGGTTGCTGCCATCCAGATACGGCATCGAGTTGTCACCGTTCATGCGCTGCCAGCCAGCGCTGAAGGTGTGACCACTGATGCCGTAGGACAGCATGCCGCTCAACGCCCGGTTATCGATGGAGCCGGCTTTTGCATCACCGCTGTCGGCGCTTTTCAGCAAACGCAGATCGGCTTTCAACACACCGTCACCCAGAGGCTGATTGGCCAAAAGACCCACGAAGTGCTGGCGATAGATGTCTTCCAGCTCGGCGTAGTGGTACTGCGCGGTCAGGCGATCGTTGATCTTGTAGTCGAAGCCGTACATGTCGAAATGATCGGCGGTGGTGTTGCAGGCGTAGCGCTTGTTCTTGCAGTGCACGCGGATGTCCTGCGAATCGGTCGAATCCCGCGCGGTGTATTTGTCCAGACGCGCGGCCATGAAGGTCAGATCCTTCACCTCTTTGGAGGTCAGCATCGCACCGTTGAACATGGTCGGCAGCAGACGGCCGTCGTTGTACTTGAGCAGCGGCAGATCCGGCAGCAGCGCGCCGTATTTCAGCACCGTATCCGAGACTTTTACCTTTGCGGTCAGCCCCATCTTCGCGTACTGACCTTTCGAACCGCGCGGGTTCTCGCCGCTGGACGGCAACAGGCCGCTGTTGCTGCGATCCGGGCTGGAATCGAGCTGGAAACCCGCCATGCCCAGTGCATCGATCCCGAAACCGACGGTGCCTTCGGTGTAGCCCGATTGCAGATTGAGAATAAAGCCCTGCGCCGACTCTTCGCGCTTGGACGCGCCCTGATCACTGGAGGTGTGCCCGTCACGGAAATCGCGGTTGAAGTACACCGTGCGCGATTCGATCTTCGCCGTGGTGTCTTCGAAAAAACCGCTGGCCTGGACCTGCGCGGTAAAACCGGCGCACAGCACAAAGGCTCCGAAGCCAAGCGACTGGCGCGGGGTGATGAGGGGAAATGGGGGACGCATTGAAAACTCCAACAGAACAACGATTGCGCAGAGGCGCAAACAACCAGAAATAGCTCCCGTCCCGGATCGATAAAGAACCGGGAGGCAGTGAACACGCAGGGGTGAAGGGCAATGATGGCAGATGGCTTTGACGTGCCACAGACGACTTTAGTCTGAAACTGACTGGTTGTTCCCGGATGCCGGATGCGGCCTTCGCGGCAGATCGGTCCATCCGCAAGTGCCTGTTTTACTGGGCCCAACCGTGGGCCTAAGGGTTTTCCCTATGGGTTCGGACCACTGCCTCTACGGCATTTGCGCCTTGAACGAGGCCGTTTAATCCTGCACCATCCGCCCACGCTAATCCAAAGGACGGAAATCAAGGCATGCTGGACGCCAACGCTACCCACATTACCCTCACGCTCGAAGGCGCTTCCGCCGACCTGCAAGTCCTCAGTTTCACCGGTCGCGAAGCCCTCAACGAACCGTTCCGTTTCGACATCGAACTGGTCAGCGCCCGTCCCGACCTCAAACTTGAAGAACTCCTGCACAAGCCTGGCTGCCTGACGTTCGGCGCCACTGGCGAGGGCAAGATTCATGGTCTGGTGTATCGCATCGAGCAAGGCGATTCCGGCAAGACCCTGACCCGTTACAGCCTGAGCCTGGTGCCGCAACTGGCCTACCTGCGGCACAACCATGACCAGCAGATTTTCCAGCAACTGACGGTGCCGAAGATCATCGCCCAGGTTCTGGAAGATCGCGGGATCCTGGCCAACGCCTACAGCTTCCAGCTCGGCGCCGAATACCCGGAACGCGACTACTGCGTGCAGTACGACGAATCCGACCTGCATTTCATCCAGCGCCTGTGCGAAGAGGAAGGCATTCACTTCCACTTCCAGCACAGCAGCAGCGGCCACAAACTGGTGTTCGGCGACGACCAGACCGTGTTCCGCAAACTGAAACCGGTCAACTACCAGCAAGACTCCGGCATGACCGCCGACAAACCGGTGATCAAGCGCTTCAACCTGCGTCTGGAAACCCGTACCAGCAGCGTCAGCCGCCGCGACTACGATTTCGAGAAACCAAAGATCCTGCCTGAAAGCGCGGTCAAATCCGCGTTCATGCCGGATCTGGAGGACTACGACTACCCCGGCCGCTTCACCACGCGCGAGCGCGGCAAGTTCCTCTCGACGCGAGCGCTGGAACGCCATCGCAGCGACTACAAACTCGCCGAAGGCAAAGGTGACGAACCGACCCTGACCAGCGGCCACTTCATGACCCTGGCCGAACACCCGCGCGCCGAATGGAACGATTTGTGGCTGCTGCTGGAAGTCTTCCACGAAGGCAAACAGCCGCAAGTGCTGGGCGAAAACGTCACCAGCGACGTCACCGACAACAAGAGCGATTTCCACCAGGGCTACCGCAACTCGTTCGTGGCCACCCCGTGGGACGCCCACTACCGCCCTGCCCTCGATCACCCGAAACCGAAAGTCCTCGGCAGCCAGACCGCCATCGTCACCGGCCCCGCTGGCGAAGAGATTCACTGCGACCAGTACGGCCGCGTGAAAGTGCAATTCCACTGGGACCGCGACGGCCAGGCCGACGACAAGACCACCTGCTGGCTACGCGTCGCCAGCGGCTGGGCCGGCGCAGCCTACGGCGGCATCGCCGTCCCGCGCATCGGCATGGAAGTGCTGGTGACCTTCCTCGAAGGCGACCCCGACCAGCCATTGGTGACCGGTTGCCTGTACCACAAGGAAAACGTTGTTCCTTACGACTTGCCGGCGAACAAGACCCGCAGCACCTTCAAGACCCTGAGTTCCCCGGGCGGCAAGGGCTACAACGAATTCCGCATCGAAGACAAGAAAGGCGCGGAACAGATCTACATCCACGCCCAGCGCGACTGGGACGAGAACATTGAGCACGACCAGAAGATTCGGGTTGGCAATGAGCGGCATGACACGGTCGAAGCCAATGTTTTAAGTGAATTCAAGGTTGAAGAGCACCGCATCACTCATCTGGATCGTGTCAGTGAGATGCGGGCGAATGATCACCTGACCGTGGGCGTGACCCAGCATGTGAAGGTCGGCACCGGGCAGTTTGTCGAAGCGGGCACGGAGATTCATTACCACGCCGGCGAAAAAGTGGTGATCGAAGGCGGGATGGAACTGACGGCGAAGGCTGGCGGCAGTTTCGTCAAGGTCGATGCTGGCGGCGTGACCATCAGCGGTGCCGAGGTGAAGGCCAATACCGGCGGTGCGCCGGGGGTGGGTTCAGGCATTCAGATCCTCGTGCCTTTCATTCCTGGCCTGGCAGCCCTCGACAAGGCCGGACGCTTGATGCAAACCCGGCTGAATCAAAAGATCGAGGCTGAATCGCTGGCCGTAGTGCCGAAGCTGAAGGCGCCGAAAGGCATCTGCGTTGAGTGCCTGAAGAAAGCCATGCGGGAAAAACTGGCCCTGCAATCGGGAGCCAATTGATGACGAAGGACGACGCAGCGAAAGCCTGGGCAGAGGCGCATAAAAATGCACAGTCGCGATTCGCAATCGTTGAAGCGGGCCTGCTCTCCGAGCCGGCTCGACAGCAATTCCTCAAATCCGATCCGTCGCGCCGCCCCTTGATGCTTCAACCTGAGTTCGCCGAATTGCGCAACTACGGCCCATGGCTCGTGGACGTCAGCGACATGGAATTCGAGGCCTTTCTCGCCCACGAATACTTCACCGGCTGCACCGCCATGGCCAGCTGGATCCGCACCGACTGCCCTGCCGACAAACTCGCTGCGCACCTGAGCGATGCCTTGCTGGCAAAAAATGAAGCCGGCGAAGTCCTGATGATCCGCAGCTACGCCCCTGAAGTACTGACGATGCTCCACGCCCGCGACGATCTGTCCTGGCATGCCTGGCTTTTCGGCCCGTTGCAGGAGTGGTGGGTGCCAGCGGCGGATGATGAGTGGCAATGCTTCAAAGGGCTTAACCTGGAAAAGCCGGGCAAGTACCAGCCGATTCTCCTGGACGCAAAGTTATGGAAGGACATGGAGGTCGATCCCCTGCCCTACAACCTGACCACCGAACTGGAAAAAGACGCGCCAGAGGTATTCACCAGTAGCTGCCATGGCGACCGGTTGAACCAGGTCAAGCAGGCGCTGGACGCAGGTCGCGCAGAAGGCTTGTCGGACCCGGAAGACGTCAGCCTGTTTGCCAGCCTGCAATTGATGGATCCCGAGTTCCCGGCGAATTGGCCAATGTGGAACAAAGCCAAAGAGCGGGCTGTTGGGGAGAAGTTGCCGCTTGGGGTTGTGATGAGGGAGTTGTCTGAATGAGTCAACAATTTTCCGTAGAAAGCCGATTGGTGAAAAAGAGCCTTGGAAATTTTCAATGTCGTTAAGCCTGAATAATTTGAATCAACGCAGATGGAAGAACCGAGCCTTAGCTATCGGCATCCTTATTATTGCTGTCCCTTTTTTAGCATTTTTCATTTATAGCCAAAACCGAATGCCCGGCGCGGCGTTGACGTCTCATAACTATATGGACAGACCTGTCGGTAGCTACTGGGTAAATGATAACTGGGGTGGAAACGGAGGCGTCACCTGCTGCTGGGACATATCCGGAGAAAATGCCAAATTAGTTTGGATCCTGAGCATGTCAAAAGCTCAGGAGGACCAGGGCATGAAAATAGAGAGACATGAGGCTCTGTTGCCCCTGCCAAAACGTAAAGCCGGAGACGATACACTGCACGTCTATTTTCTCCCCGAAAACAAGATTGAGCTTTTGTGGTCTGCCACGACCCTGGATACGAGGTACGCTCCGGAAAACTCAGCAAACCCTCCATCTGACGGACAAGGAAGTCATCCATGAGCACACCAAAAAACTTGTCTGATGCACAAGCTATCAGCGCGCGTTCAAACACGGACACGGCGGGTAAGAAGAGTTCGGTATTGCCCTGTGAAGGAACTCTTCACGTAGGATTTTTTTTTGACGGCGTCAGTCGAAATCTCGAGAAGGACTTGAGAGAGGACCGAGTTACGAATATTGGACGGCTTTTTCTTGCCTATCCTCATGAAAAGACGGCTGCGCCCTCCGACCCGGCCAACCAGTATCATAAATTCTACATATCCGGGCTCGCTACATCTTTCGACGCTACTTTAGGAACAAACGCAACTACCAGTTCCGCCGACCTCAATGGCGCAGTGAGTAAAGTCAAGGAAGATGTCTCCAAGCTGCCTAAGGATAACGCTACAGAAGCGGCCGTCGATGTTGGCAAGGACCTTTTGACGGGAAAAAACTGGTGGGAAAACCTCACGAACAATATAAGACCGAAGAATATTATTTCCACGATTGCCACAGCAGCAGCAAAAGCGTCAGTCGAAGGTGTCTCGCCGGTCCGTGACGACGAAGTTGTTTTTAGCTTACTCAAAACTGGTGTGGATACTCGATTAGAAGCCGCAACAAATCGATTCGAAAAACTCGTTGAAGATGTGAAAAAGGCAAATCCGATTTCGATCAAGAAAATATCTGTGTCGATATTCGGATTCGATTATGGCGCAACACTGGCGCGAGCCTTTGCTCATAAGATATTCGAAGCGTGCGACCCTGGTACTACTACCTACAAAGGCGCAAAACTTGAAGTTATCTTCGCGGGTTTGTTCGATGCGGTCGATAGAAGCATGGAAGCATCTGTCGTTCTTGATTTTTTGCTGCCAATCTCCAATAAAGTCGATGACGGAGAGTGTCTGCCGGGCCCTGTAAAATCAGCCCTTCATCTAGTTGCTGCTC